>DATLNE010000044.1 GCA_035536915.1 Acidimicrobiales bacterium | reverse complement strand
TCGGCGAACTGCTCGGGGCTCGTGCCGCACAGATCGCGCGACGGTTGGATGGTGACGACGTGTCGGGGCGCCATGACGAAACGCTAGGAATGTCGCCCCACCGAAGTGGTGGACCTAAAGCGCCGCAGGTCTTATGTACTCGACTCTTCTTGTTGGAGGCGGCGGCCGAGGAGGACGAGCAGGCCGGCCAGGACGAGGAAGCCGACGACCGACACCCACGGGCCGGCCTCCTTGTAGGCGGCGCCGAGGAAGTAACCGGCCGCCATCACCTCGGCCACCGAGAGCACGGCGCCGAGGGCGTCGGCGGGCAGGAACCGCCGGGGTGGCATCTCCGACGCACCCGCCCCCGCGGCCAGCGCCGAGGACGGGAAGGCGGCGATGCGCCCCAGCACGATGACGAGGCGGCCTCGTCGGTCGAGCACCCGGCACATGGCGTTGATCCGGTCGGGCGGCAGGAGGCGGCGGCTCCACGCGGGCATGTCGGCGTCCTGTAGCTCTTTGGCATAGGCGCGCCCGACGGCGTAGACCAGCCACACCCCTAGCAGGGCCAGCGGCACGGCGGCGGCCAGTACGGGCACCAGCGACACATGGCCTTGGCGGATGAGGAAGCCCGCGGCAAGCAAGACCTCCTTGGTCGGCCGCAGCAGCACGAGCACCACGAAGTGTTCGCCGTACAGCGCGGGCGCCAGCGGGATGGCGACGATGCCGAGCACGGTGCGCAGGGCGACGAGGCCCAACAGGGCGCGCCGGAAGCCGCCGCGGACTTGCGTGCTCAACGGGCGGGTAGACCGGTCGGCATGGGGAACGGTGTATCCAACGCACGATCGAGGTACTCGCAGCGGGCGGCGCTCCTCCTCGTCGCTGCCGTGCTGGTGGCCGTCCCCTTCTTCACGCTGTTGTTCCAGGTCGTCGCCGAAGGGCCGCTCACCCGCCTCGACGGCCGCCTCGCCGACCGGCTCAACGACGCCGTGCACGCCAACGCAGTGGCCCTTGCTGTGCTCCGGGTCGTCACGGTGTTCGGCTCGACGCCGGTGTTGGCGTTGGTGGTCATCGCCGCAGTCTGGTTCGTGGTTTCTCGCGGGCGGCACCGGCTCGGCACGTTCCTCGTCGTCACCACCGTCGGCGGCGCGCTGCTCAACAGCGTGGTGAAGCTGGCCGTGGCCCGTCCTCGTCCTGTCGTCGACCACGTGGTGGCCACAGCGTTCGGCAAGAGCTTCCCGTCGGGCCACGCCATGTCGTCGACCGTCGTATACGGCGCCGTCCTCGTGGCGCTGTTGCCCATGGTGCCGCCGCGTCGCCGGCGCTTCGTCGTCGCCGCGGCGGTCGTCGTGGTGCTGGCGGTCGGCACATCGCGCCTCCTGCTCGGCGTGCACTTCCTGTCCGACGTGGTCGGTGGCTACGTGCTCGGCTTGGCGTGGCTCGTGGGCAGCGTCGCCCTGTTCGAGGCGTGGCGCACCGAGGAAGGACGCCGCGCCTCCAACCCGGTGACCGAAGGCGTCGAACCCGAAGCAGGCCCCGCCCTGCGCGGCGATTGACCGTGGTCCCCTCAGTCGGGCGGCCAGTGCTCGACTGCGAGCTCCGGCATCGGGAAATCGTCGATGTTGGCGGTGGCCAGGCCGGCCCCGACACCCACCGCAGCGGCGGCAATGAGACAGTCGGCTTGGTGCAACGTCACGCCCCGCTCGGCGAACTCGCGTTCCGACGGGGCGCAGGCCACGCCAAGTTTCTTGACCGAGGTCGCACACACCCACGGCTCCGTGCCTGCGCGCCGTGTCGACCCCGGAGGCCTCGGTGGGACGATCGAGTCGAGCAGGGAGCCGGCTCTACGGCCTCACGTCAGCCGGCTCGGCGAACGTCGCCCCGGCGCTGTTCTCGAACCCACGTCGCCGGGTCGTCGTCCCATTCGTGGCCGGTATCGGCGATGGCGCCGAGGGCCGCCTCGATGTCGTCCCACCGCCGTTCGTCGTCCAACGTTATGTGCAGACGCATGTGCTCAGGTTGCCCAAATTGGCGCGGTCTCAGTCGGTGATTCGGAGGGCGACGGCGGGACGGATCTTCGACGCTTGTTGCGCCGGGGCCACCGTGGCCAACAGCGACGCGGCGAAGGTGGCCAGCACCAGGAACGCCAGCTGCGCCACCGGGACGCTGAACGGCAACTCGGCGCCGAAGGCGTCGCTGCCCACTAGGCGCCAGGCCACGATGTTGGCCAGCACCACGCCGATGGCGATGCCCTCGAAGGCCACGAAGGCAGACTCCAACAGGAACGCCCGGCGCACTGCGGCGGCGGGGAAGCCGAGCGAGCGCAACACGCCCACCTGCCGCCGCCGCTCCCGCACGGCCCGCACCATGACCACCCCGAGCCCGGCGATGCCGACCACCAACCCCAGCGCCAGGTAGCCCTGCATGAGCCGGAAGAACTGCTGCTGCTGCGACAGGTTCTCGTTCACGATCTCCCGGAACGCCTTGGCCTCGGCCCCGTTGGCCAGGAAGCGCCCGTTGATCGAGGCGGACAACGCCACCGGGTCGACGCCGCCTTCGACGGCCACCAGCAACAGGTTGGTCGTCACCGACGAGCCGAAGACCTCGGCAAGGGCGGGGCGCGACACATACCCCAGCAGGTTGCCGAAGCCCGACTCCGCCGAGGCCGCCACCGTCAACGTGCGCGACCGCCCCGTCAGCGGATCGCGCATCTCCACCGTCTCGCCCGGCTCCAGCGACCGCTCCGGCGGGCCACCCCCGTCCTGCAGGAAGAACTCGCTGACGACGATGAGGTTGGGGTCGGCCAACACCGCCCGGTAGGCGGCGGCGTCGTCGGCGTACTTCGGGTCGCGCTCCTCCAGCGCCGTCGGCCCGGTGCGCACATACGCCTCGTCGAAAGCCGCCACCGGCCAGTCGATGAACTCGTCGTCGGTGAGCCGGGCCCGGAACTGGGCGTTCAGCGTCGCCTGCTCGGCCACGGCCCGCACGCCGGGCAGCGACCGCACGGCATCGGGCGGCACCGGGTTGCTCCCGTTGGAGTCGACCCGCAGGGCGAAGCCCCCGCTGACCTTGCGGGTGAAGTCGTCGACCTGGCCTTCGAACAGGTGGCTGAACACGGTGATGAAGGTGAGGGTGAACACGACCAGCGCGTACATGCCGAGGGTCATGGCGGTGCGGAAACGCCGGGCCAACGGGTAGGCCAGTCCGAGCCGCAGCGACATCGACGACGAGCCCCCACCGACCCGGCGCACGGCGGCGCCGATGGCGTCCTGGTTGGCCGACACCAAGGCCACGGCCGAGAAGGTCAGGATCAGGCCCTGCACCACGAAGATGACGATGTCGGCGTCTTGGAAGGCGTCGGGCACGACTTCGAAGGCGGCCACCGCCCAGGTGACGAGCACGACCGATACCAGCGACACCACCGGGCGCCGCGGCACGAGGTGGCGCAGCAACCGCACCACGCCCGCCCCCGCCAGGGCCGGGCCGATCAGCACGGCGAACGGGTTGTCGCCTGCCACGCCCATCGCCGTCAAGGCCGCGCCGCCCGCCACCGCAACCGCGGCCACGACCGTGCCCAACACCCGCCGGCGCCGCCCGTCCTCGGGCTCGGGCAGGTCGCGGATGGCCCGGATGACGTTGAGCCGGGCGATGCGCAACGACGTGCCCAGCACCGTCAGCAGCGAGATGACGAAGCCGATGGTGAAGCCCGTCTGCACGCTCGCCAACGACGCCGCGTAGTGCAGTTCCAAGGAGAACTCGCCTTGGCCGAAGATGCCCCGCGCCACCACGGTGATGAGGCGCCCGACACCCAAGCCCGCGATGGTGCCGAGGGCGGCCGACGCCAAGGCGTACATCCACCCTTCGAGGGAGAACGAGCCCACCAGGCCCGACCGGCGCAGGCCGACGGCACGCAGCATGCCGAGCTCGGTCTTCCGCTCCTCCGACAGCATCACGAAGATGTTCACCAGGAGGAGCACGCCCGCGATCACGCTGAAGAAGCCGATCGACGTGAACAGCTGGGTGAACTGCTCGCCGCTCTGTTCGGCCAGCTTGAGCAGGTCCTGCTTCACCGGGCGCACCGCGGCGGCGCGGCCGGCCAGGGCCGAGGTGACGGCCCGCTCGACCTCGGCGCTGCGCTCGGCGCCCTCGATGACGCCGCCCTCGTTCGACACGGTGACCAGTGCGGTCGGGGGCCGGGCCGGCCCCGGTGCGCCGGCCGACAGCCGCTCCAAGGTGCCCGGCGCCACGAAGAGGTTGGGCGACTCGCTCCCGAAGCCGAGGTGGATGCCGGCAATGCCGAGGCGAGGCAGCACCCGCACGACCCGCAGGGGTACCTCGGTGCCGTAGAGGTAGGCGGTGACCGACTCGCCCACCTCGGCGTCGAGGGTGCGGGCCAGGTCGGCCCCGATCACCGCTTCGTCGCCTGTGGGCGTCGGGCCGTCGATGCCGGTGGCCTCGGCGTCGCCCCCGAAACGGCGGGCCGCATCGAAGTCGACTTCCAGCACGGCCGTCGAGGGCTCTGCCACCGGCGGCTGGTCGCCCGACGCCACCGCGGCGTCGGTGGTGACGATCGTCAGGAGCCCGTCGACGGCGTCGTCGGGGAGCGAACGCAACGAGGCCTCGACTTCTCGACCGGCGGCGGCCCCCGCCACCGGCACGATCATGTCGACCGGCCCCAGTTGCGTATAGGCGGAGCGGCGCAACGAGGCGTCGAGGGTGTCGCCCACCACGAACGAGCCGGTGATGATGGCGGTGCCGAGCAGCGACCCCAACAGGACGAGCATCGCTTCTCGGGGCCGGCGCACGGCGTTGCGCACCGCGAGCCGCCGCAGCACCGGGCGACGGGCCAGCACGACGAGGAACGGCAACGACAGCACCAGCACGGCCACCGGCAAGGCACCGACGGCGACCAAGCCGACGACGACCAGCACAGCAACGACGGCGCGCAGCACGCGCACGGTCATCGCAGTCGCTCGTCGGCGATGACGGCGCCGTCGCGCACGACGATGCGGCGCTCGGCCGACCCGCCGATGTCGTCGTCGTGGGTGACCAGCATCACCGTGAGCCCCTCGGCGTGCAGCTCGCGCAACAGGTCCATCACCTGGCCCGCCGTCTCGGAGTCGAGGTTGCCGGTGGGCTCGTCGGCCCACACGATGCGAGGGCGGCCGGCCAAGGCCCGGGCCACCGTCACCCGCTGCTGCTCGCCGCCCGACAGCTCGGTGGGCCGGTGGTTCAAGCGGTGGCCGAGGCCGACCCGTTCGAGCGTCTCCTGCGCGGCCCGCCGGGCCACCTTGGCGTCGGCGCCCGCCAGCAGCAGCGGCAGCTCCACGTTCTCGGTGGCGGTGAAGACGGGGATGAGGTTGAAGGCCTGGAAGATGAAGCCCATGGCCGAAGCCCGGTGCTTGGTGCGGCGGGCATCGCTCATCTCGTGGATCGACTCGCCGTCGATGACGACGGTGCCCCCGTCGATGTCGTCGAGCCCCGACAGGCAGTTCAACAAGGTCGTCTTCCCCGACCCCGACGGGCCCATCACCGCCACGAACTCTCCGGGCTGGACGGTGAGGTCGATGTCCTTGAGGGCGTCGACCGACTCCGCTCCCGTGCGGTACGTCTTGCTTACGGCAGTGGCCGTCAGGATCGGCGCAGGCGCATTCACGGGCGCCGACCGTAGCGGCGGACGCTGCGCTACAGCACGCCCTCGACAGGCCGGCGTCGAGGCGTCGGCAACGTCACGTGGAACGACGCGCCGACCGGGTGGGCGGGTTCGTACCACACGCGCCCGCCCATGGCCTCGACCAACCCCTTGACCAACGACAGGCCAAGGCCGGTGCCTCGGGACCGGTCGCGGTTGGGCCGGCTCAGCGTGCGCAACCGGCTGAACAACGTGGGCACCAACGCAGGCGGCACGCCGTCGCCGTGGTCGACGATCGCCACTTCGATGGCCGAGTCTTCGATCCCCACCAACTCCACGCGCACCGGCGCGGCGCCGTGTTCGATGGCGTTCTCCACGAGGTTGGCGATGACCTGCTCCAGACGCCGGGCGTCGGCCAGCACGTCGACGCCCGCAGGGATGACCACCTCCACGCCGCTGACGTCGCCCACCGACGCCAGCGCCGACTCGACGACGTTGGCCAAGTCGACGGGCCGCGGGCTGAGCAGGAGGGCGCTCGCTTCCAAGCGGCTCATGTCGTAGAGGTCGTCGGCCAGCCGGCTGATGCGTTCGGCCTGGCCCCGGATCGACGCGCCCATGCGGCGGATGCGCTCGGCCGTCAGTTCGTCGGAGTGCGATTCCAGGGTGGCGCCCAGCCCGAGGATCATGGTGAGCGGGGTGCGCAGGTCGTTGGTGACGAGGGCGAGGAACTCGTTCTTGTCGGCTTCGAGGTCGTGCGCGGTGGTGACGTCGCGCACCACGCCCTGGAACCCCACCAGCTCGCCGTCGACCCGGCGGGGCAGCGTGCGGATGTCGAGCACCCGGCGCACGCCGTCGTGGCGCACCACGGCGAGACGGACGGGTGCGGAGCTCTCGTCGTCCTGGGTGATGAGGGCGTCGATCGACACCGACGGGTCGAGCGGCACCAACAGGTCGCTCAGCATCTTGCCTTCGAGCTGGTCGCGGCGGCGGCCGAGCATGACGACAAGCGACGGGTTGGCGTAGGAGATGCAGCCCGCCATGTCGACCTCGTACACACCGTCGGAGGAGTGCTCGACGACGTGCTCGTAGCGAGCCTTGGCCTCTTCCTCCCGCCCGACCACGGCAGCCCAGTACCCCTGGGCCAGCGCGTCGGTGAGGCGGTCCATGGCGGGCAGCACCCGGGTCAGCAACAGCGACAGCGCCAAGCCGTCGGCCTCGGCCAGCTCGATGGCCGTCTGCACCACCAGGTCGCGCGAGATGCGCAGGATCACCAGCAGTTGCGGCAGTGGGGAGTCCTCCCACGCGGCGGCGGCACCGACCTCCTGCAGGTCACCGATGAGCGCCTCGTCGACTTCGACCCCTTGGCCCGCCACGGCCAGGATGGCGTCGAAGCGCCCCCTCGACTGTTCGATGAACCGGGCCTGTTCGCTGATCGACCAGCGGGTGGCCTCGGGGAAGACGGAGGCGAAGATGTCGAACGAGCGGCGGGCCATCTCCTCGGTGCGTCGGCTCAGCCCGTCGAGCAGGTCCTGCGGAGCGGCGCCGTCGAAGCCGAGGCTCAGCAGGTGATTTCCCGATCCGTTGTCGGCATTTCGAGCCAGGTAGGACTTGAGGTCGACAAGGAGGAACTCGGGGCCGTCCGGCCCGGCGCCCGACGGGCGGAGGTACCCGGCATCGGTCATGGCCGCAACCGCCTCCACCGGCAGGTGGAGGTATTCGGCTGCCTTGTGCAGCGGGATCAGAGGACGGTTGCCCGTCTCGCGCTCGGCCATACGCTCAGGTACTACTTCGACGCATCGTCTTCGATGCCCTACCGACCTGGCGCGCGCCACTCCGCATCGATGTCGTCGGCGTCGAGCGCCACCGCCCGGCCCTCGGCGGCCAACTTGCGCAGGTGCGCCCATACCGACCACCGGGCGATGGGGTGCAGGATGTCGGGCACGTCGGTGTAGACGGCCTCAACCAGGTCGGGCACCCGAGCCCGCTCGGCGTGCACCAGGGCCTCTTCGATGGCCGCCTCGCGGGCCTGGCGGTGGGTGAGGTAGTGGTCGATGACGGCGTAGGGGTCGTCGAGGAACGGCCCGTGCCCGGGGGCGACGCCGTCGAGGCGAAGCTCCCTGACCTTCTCCAACGCCTTGAAATAGGCGGCCATGTCGCCGTCGGGCGGGGCGATGACGACGGTCGAGCCGCTCATGATGTGATCGCCGGAGAACAGCAGCCGCTCGTCCTCCAAGCGGTAGCAGAGGTGGTTCGAGGCGTGGCCCGGCGTGTGGACGGCCACCAAGCGGAAGTCGGCGGCGTCGAGCGTCCACCCGTCGCCGATGGCCGTGTCGGGCACGAAGCCGTCGCGTTCGTCGAAGCCGAGCACCTGGGCGCCGGTGCGGGCCTTGAGCCCGGCAGCACCGGGCGAGTGGTCGGCGTGGGTGTGGGTGACGAGCACCCAGCGGATGCGACCGTCGCCCGCCGCGGCCACGGTGTCGAGGTGCTCTTCGGAGTCGTCGGGACCGGGGTCGATGACGGCGAGCTCGTCGCGCCCGACCAGGTAGGTGTTGGTGCCGGGGCCGGTCATGATCCCCGGGTTGGGCGCCAGGACGCGCCGCACCAAGGGGCTGAGGGTTTCCACTACGCCGGCTGTCATCGAGGGATGGCGATGCCCTCGGGCGGCGGGTTGTTGAGCGCCTCGTCGTAGCCCGGATCGCCGGGCAGCAGGATGCGCACGCCGTGTTCGTCGGCGGTGATGCGAGGGAGGATGGTGGGCACCTCCTCGATGGCCGCAGCGGCGTCGAGCAACTCGCCGCTGCTGTCGAAGCGGGCGATGGCTTCGAGGTTCTTGATCGTCGGGAAGATCAGGTCGAGCTCGCCCTTCTCGTGCAGCGCCAGCGCGTCGGTGGGGCGCACCCAGCGGTTGGCGATCGTCTCGCGGTCGTCGTGCAACGGCACCTGCTCGGGGGGCGCCGCGCATACGAAGAAGCGGGTGTCGTAGCGGCGGGGCGGGCCGACCGGCGTGATCCAGTGGCTGAAGTAGTGGATGCGGTCGACCGCCAGTTGCAGCCCTTCGTCCTGGCACACGTCGACCAGCCGGCGCTCCCCCGAGTCGACGGCGGCGCGGTGGCGGGCGAAGCGATCCTTCACCTCGGGGTCGGCGAACGAAATGACCTCGCCGCCTTGGTCGGGGTCGTAGGCCAGCAACACACCCGCTTCCTCGAAGCACTCCCGGATGGCGGCCACCCAGTAGGCCAGGCCGCCGGAGTCGATGCCGAGCATGACGCTGGCGGCGTCGTCGGAGCGGCCCCGGCACACGGCCTCCAGGTCGGCGTGGCGGTCGGCCTCGTCGACGGCGCCGCCAGGGAAGACGTAGGCACCGCCCACGAAGTCGGAGTTGAGGCTGCGCCGAAGCATGAAGACCTCGAAGCCGTCGTCGACGTCGCGCACCAGCATCACGGTGGCGGCGTCGCGGACCTCGACGGTCATCGGCGGTACCGCACCACGCCCACGCCCGCCCGCCGTCCCAGCCACGCCACCGTCGAGGAGCGCAAGGCCGCTCGCACCGGAGGCAACAGCAACAGGATCCCGAGGATGTCGGTGAGGAAACCGGGCGTCAGCAGGAGGGCGCCGGCGAAGAGGATGAGCACGCCGTCGACCAGCTCGCGACCGGGGACAGAGCCTTGCTGCACCCGCTGTTGGGCCCGCCGCAGCACGCCAAGACCCTCGCGTTTGACCAGCCAGGCACCGACCACGCTGACGACGACCAACAGGGCCACGGTCTCCAAGGCGCCGATCAGCTGGCCGACCTTGAGCAGCACGAACAGCTCGGCGAAGGGCACCACGAGGAAGAGCAGGGCGAGCACCCCGAGCATTTGCCCACCCTACCCGGCGGCTACCCTTCGGCCGATGGCGACCACAGCCGGTGCCGCACCACGCGCCAGCGCCGCCTGGCGGCAGCGGCTCATCCCCCGCACCGTCCTCGGCATGGCGACGTTGATCCTGGCCTTCGCCATCGGCGCGGCCGGCAGCGGCGTGGCCTTCTACTCCTATTACGAGTTCAAGCAGGACTCCACGGCCAAGACCGTCGAGACCTTCGTGACCGGTTTCGACGACCGCTTCAAGACGGCGGTCGACACCATCGAGGCCGAGCAGGAGAACGCCCGGGCCGAGATCCAGAAGGAGCTCGAGCCGCTCAAGAAGATCCGGGCCGAAGGCGAGACGCTCGAAGAACTGGTCAAGAAGGTGCAGGGCGCCATGTGGTACGTCCGCACCCTCGACGACGCGGGCCAGCCCTCGGTGGGCTCCGCCTTCGCGGTGGCCTCCGATTCCGACGAGACCCTGCTGGTCACGTCGTACGACGTGGTGCGGGCCGCCACATTCAACCCCGGCCCCCAGGTGTTCCTGCGCAAGGGCGACAACGAGGTGCGCGTCACTCTGTGGACCTGGCAGCCCGAGCGCGACCTCGCCGTCATCGTGCTGCCCCGGGGCAACCAGCCCAAGCTGGCCTTCGCCCCTCGGGAACCGGCGTTGAAGACAGGCGAGCGGGTCTTCTCGGTGTCGGGGTTGGGGGCGGCGGGCGCGTCGGTGTCGCAGGGCTTCGTGGCCGACGTGTCGGGCACGGCCATCCAAAGCGACGCCGCGGTGGGCACCCACTTCCGGGGCGGGCCGTTGGTGAACTCCGAGGGCCAGGTGCTGGGCATCGCCTCGCGTGCCTACGCGCCGCTCGGTTTCCGCAGTGACGGCGTGTACTTCTCCGTGCCCATCCGGGCCGCCTGCGACCGGGTGCTGAAGTGCCCCTCGGGCAACGTCAGCGGGGCGGGCGACCGCACCGCTCCCGCGCCCGCACCGCAACCCCCGCCGCCGTAACCTCCCGCCGAACTTGCGTAGAAAACGTTGCGGAAACCGCAACGTTTCGGGGGCAAGTTCGCGCCGTTAGTCGTCGCCTGGTCGGCCGAAGAGGGTCGTGGTGGTGGTCGTCGAGCTCGTCGTCGGGGTGGGGTCGTCGGGCTCGGTGGTGGTGGTCGTGGGCGGGTCGACCTTGGGGTCGGGCGGGGCGATCATGTACGGCCCGCCGCTCTCGGTGTCGCGCACCGACCGCTTGTTGCCGGGATCGAAGCCCTCGCGTGCGCGGCGCTTGAGGGCATCGGCCAAGGGCTTGATGGGGGCAGGCTCGGAGAACTCGGTGACCGGCACGTCCTTGAGGGCGGCCGACATGAACCGCCGCCACGTGTCGGCCGGGATGGTGCCGCCGAACACGCGGCTCACCGTCCCGTAGGGCCCGCGGATGTTGACGAGCGGGTCCTTCTGGTTGGTGCGGTGGCCCATCCACACCGCGGTCGACAGGGTCGGGGTGTAGCCCACGAAATAGGCGTTGGTGTAGTTCTGGCCGGTGCCGGTCTTGCCTGCCGCCGGGCGGCCGATGTCGGCCCGCGTGCCGGTGCCGCTGGTGAGGACGCCGCGCAGGGTGTCGGTCACGTTGTCGGCCACGACTTCTTCGATGACCCGCTCTCCCTTGCGTTCGGTGTTGTCCTCCAGCACCCGCCCGTCGGCGGCCCGCACGATGAGCACGGGGGTCGCCTTCTGGCGGATGCCCCGGTTGGCGAAGACGCCGTAGGAGGCGGCCATGTCGAGAGGCGACACGTCGATCACGCCGAGGGCGTAGACGCCCGTGCAGCCGTGGGTGTCGGGGCTGTAGAAGGCAGAGGTGACGCCCAGCTTCTTGGCCATCTCGCCCGTCTCCTTGCAGCCCACGTCGCGGACCATCTGGGCGTAGACGGTGTTGATGGAGTGGACGCTGGCCGACTTGATCGTCGCGCTACCGCCGCCGCCTCCCTCGCTGTTGTGGATCTCGCACTTGTTCTCGCCCCGAGGGGTGCAGTTGGGAATGCGGAACACCGCGGGCGCCGAGTACGTCTTGGCGGGCGAGTAACCCTTGGCATAGGCGGCGGCGAGCACGAACGCCTTGAACGCCGAACCCGGCTGCTTACCGAGGCCGCCGCCGCCGACCGTCGGCTCCTCCCAGCAGCTGGCCGCCACCTCGATGCGCACCTTGTGCTTCACCGGGCAACCGCCCAGCGCCAGGTTCACCTGCGACTCGTCAAACGTGCGCCCGCCGACCAGTGCCTTCACGTAACCGGTGGGCGGCTCCACCGACACCAGCGACATGTCGACCGGCGGCTTGGAGCCCGCCAGGCTCTTGGCCACTGCCTGCTCCGCCTCCGTCTGCAACGCGGGGTCGAGGGTGGTCTGGATGGTGAGGCCGCCCTTGAACACCACGTTCTCGCCGTAGCGGCCTTCGAGGTAACGGCGCACGTAGTCGATGAAGTACGGGAACTTGGTGTTCTGCTCCCGCGGCGGGTACACGAGGGTGGCCGGGCCGGGCGCCTTGCCCTGCGTGGTCAGCCACACCTTGCGCGGCGCCGCTTCGTCGTACTGCTGCTGGGTGATGCGCTTCTGCTCGAGCATCTTGTTGAGCACGATCATGCGCTTCTCTTCGGCCAACTCGTCGTTGCCGCGCGGCTCGTAGCGGCTGGGCGCGGGGATGAGGCCCGCAAGCAGGGCGGCTTCCGACAACGTGAGCTGGCCGACCGGCTTGCGGAAGTACGTCTCCGACGCCGCCCCCACGCCGTAGGCGCCGTTGCCGAGGTAGACGTTCGACAGGTAGAGGAAGAGGATCTCCTCTTTTGACTTCTGCCGGTCGACCTGGCTGGCCAGGATCATCTCCCGCACCTTGCGCACCAGGCTGCGCTCAGTGCCCACGTACGCGTTCTTCACGTACTGCTGGGTGATGGTCGACCCGCCCTGCACCACGCTCTGGCTGCGCACGTCGGCCACCAGCGCCCGCAGGCTGCCGCGCACGTCGACACCACCGTGGTTGTAGAAGTTCTGGTCCTCGGCGGAGATGACTGCTTCCTTCAGGAACTGGGGGATGTCCTTCTCGGCCACCGGGATCGACTGCTCGAACTCCCGGAACACGCCGATCTGGTCGCCGTTGGCGTCGAGCACCACGCTGATCTGCGACGCGTCGGTGTGGCGCGCTTCGGGGAGGGTGGCCGGCAGCGGGGCGAACAGGAAGGTGGCCAGCGCCGTGGTGGTGACCGCCAAGGGGACAGCGGCGGCGCACACCAGGAAGAGTGCGATGGAACGGCCGAGACGGCGCAGCACCTCGCCATGATGCCCTATCCCAGCCGTAACCTGACCGTCGTGCACCCTCCGTCCGTCGACTCGCTGGCACGCCGGCTGGCCGACGTCGGCCTACCGCATCCGCTGCTGGTCGACTGCGCACGAGAGGCGATCGCGGCGGGCGACCCGGGCTCCGCACGGCTGCGGGCCGAGGCCGTCGCCGTGGCCCTGCTCCGCCCGGTGGTCAACGCCACGGGCGTGCTGCTGCACACCAACTTGGGCCGCGCGCCGGCGGGGCCGACGCGTTACGCCAACGTGGAGCTCGACCTCGCTTCAGGGCGACGAGGGTCGCGCAGCCGCTCGGCCGCCGCCCTCCTGGCCCGGGCGTGCGGCGCCGAAGCGGCGCTGGTGGTGAACAACGGGGCGGCCGCCGTGCTGCTGGCGCTGGCTGCGTTGGCCGCCGAGCGCGACGTGCTGGTGAGCCGGGGCGAACTGGTGGAGATCGGCGGGGGCTTCCGGGTGCCCGACGTGCTGGCGCAATCGGGCGCCCGCCTGGTCGAGGTGGGCACCACCAACCGCACGCGCCTGGGCGACTACCGGGCCGCGCTCTCCGAGGGCGCCGTGGTGTTGAAGGTGCACCAGTCGAACTACCGCATCGTGGGGTTCACCGAATCGGTGCCGGTGCGCGAGCTGTGCGCCTTGGGCGTGCCGGCGGTCGTGGACCTGGGCTCGGGCCTGCTCGACGCGGCGACCCCGTGGTTGCCCGGCGGGCCGCCCGCGTGGCTGGCCGACGAGCCCGCCGCCCGCCAGACGTTGGCCGCGGGCGCATCCCTCGTCACGTTCTCGGGCGACAAGTTGTTGGGCGGCCCGCAGGCGGGCGTGCTGGCCGGACGGGCCGAGTTCGTGGAGCGCTGCGCCCGTCATCCGCTGGCGCGGGCGCTGCGGCCCGGCGGCCTGGTGTTGAGCGCCTTGCAAGACGTGGCGCTCGCCTACCTGCGGCGCGACGGCGACGCCATCCCCTTCTGGCGCATGGCGTCGGTGCCCGTCGAGGCCCTGCGGCAACGGGCCGCCGCCCTCGGCGTGGGCACGGTGGTGGAGTGCCTGTCGGTGCCCGGCGGCGGCTCCGCGCCCGGGGTGGAGATCCCCTCGGCGGGCATCGCCTTGGACGGCGACCGGACGGCAGCACTGCGTTCGTTCGACCCGCCGGTCATCGCCCGGGTGGTCGACGGGCGCACCGTGCTCGACCTGCGCGCCGTCGATCCCGCCGACGACCCGGTGGTCGCCGAAGCCTGTCGATGAGGGTCGTCGCCACCGCCGGCCACGTCGACCACGGCAAGTCGACGCTGGTGCGGGCGTTGACCGGCACAGACCCCGACCGCTGGGCCGAGGAGAAGGCGCGGGGGCTGACGATCGACCTGGGCTTCGCCTTCGGCCCCGACTGCGCCTTCGTGGACGTGCCCGGCCACGTGCGCTTCCTCAAGAACATGCTGGCGGGCGTCGGGGCGGTGGACGCCTGCTTGTTCGTGGTCGACTCGACCGAGGGGTGGAAGCCGCAGTCGGAGGAACACCTGCGGGTGCTCTCGTTGCTGGGCCTGCGCGACGGCGTCGTCGCCGTGACCAAATCCGGCGCCGACATTGCCGGAGAGGTGCGGCGCCGGGTGGCGGGCACCTTCCTGGCCGAAGCCGAGCTCGTGGCCGTCGACGCCGTGGCGGGCACGGGCGTCGAGGACGTGGCGTCGGCCTTGCGGCGCATGCTGGCCAGGCTGCCCCCGGTGGCCGACTCGGGCCGGCCGCGGCTGTGGGTCGACCGCTCGTTCCCGGTGCGGGGGGCGGGCACGGTGGTGACCGGCACGTTGTCCGGCGGACGCTTGGCCGTGGGCGACGAGCTCGGCGTGTGCGGTCGGGCCGTGCGGGTGCGGGGGCTGCAGACGGCGGGGGTGTCGTCGCCGATGGCCGAAGCGGGCACGCGGGTAGCGGTGAACCTCGTCGGCGTTTCCCACGGTGACGTGCGCCGCGGCGATGCCTTGGTGCTGCCGTCGCAGTGGGAACCCACCCGCACGGTCGACTGCTCGTTCACGTCGTTGGGCCGCGACGTGACCCCGCGGGGTGCCTACCTCGCCTACCTCGGCTCGGGGGAACACGCCGTGCGGCTGCAGGTACTGGGCGGCGGGTGCGTGCGCCTCCACCTGCCGGCGGCACTGCCGCTGGTGCCCGGCGACCGCTACGTCTTGCGCGACTCCGGACGGTCGGAGACGGTCGGCGGCGGCGAGGTGCTCGACGTGGCGCCGGTGCTGCCCGCCAAGCACGCCGCGCCGTCTCGTTCGGTGGAGCGGGTGGTCGCCGAACGAGGCTGGGTCGACGTCGACGTGCTGGAGCGGTTGACCGGCCAAGGCCGCCCGCCGACGGTGGGGCGCTGGGCCGTCTCCCCCACTGCGTTGGCGGCCCTGGAAGCCAAGGTCGCCGCGGCCGTCGACCGGGGTGTCGACGTCGCCACCTTCGACGAACGAGAGCGGGCGGTGCTCGACGCCATGGCCCACGTGGAGGTCGTGGGCGGACGAGCCCGGCGGCCCGGCCCGCACCCGGTGGTAGCGGCGTTGGAAGCCGACCCCTTCGCCCCGCCCGTGCCGACGGGTGCCACGCGCGCCGAGCTGGACGAGCTGGCCCGTCGCAGCCTCCTGGTGGAGTGCGACGGCGTGTGGTTCTCGGCCTCCGCGGTGGAGCGGGCCGCCCACGTGGTGGCCGCCCTGCTCGCCGCGACACCGACGGGCGTGACCGTGTCGGAGGTCCGCGCCGCACTGGGCACCTCGCGCAAGTACGCCTTGCCGCTGCTCGCCCACCTCGACCGCACCGGCGTGACCGTCCGGGTCGACGAACGCCGCCGCGCCGGCCCGCACTTGCCTGGCGGTTGAAGAAATAGGTGACACGGTGTCACCCGGCAAAGACTCAATGTCACCCAGAGTTATTGCCCGATAACCGGCCGAGAATTTCCGTCGACAAAACCCGGCAATTCACCCACCCTAGGACTTGTAAAGGCGATGGGGGGAGCCGCCATGGACACCTTCGAAGGGTGGTACCGCCAAGAGCACCCGCGCTTGGTGACCTCGCTTCTGCTGGTGGCCGGCGACATCCACGTCGCACAAGAGGCAGCCGACGAAGCGTTCGCCCGAGCCTTGGCTCGGTGGGACCGAGTCGGTGCCATGGACTCCCCGAACGGGTGGACCTATCGGGTCGCCTTGAACCTCCTCCGGCGGCGGGGGCGGCGGGCAGCTAAGGAGCGCGAGCTGCTTGCCCGTCAACGTCCGCCGGGGGAGATACCTGCCCCCGCCGGGGAGGCTTGGGATGCAGTTCGGCATTTGCCGCCGCGGCAACGCACGGCAGTCGTCTTGCGTTTCGTAGCCGACCTGACCGAGGAGCAGGTGGGTGCCGCCATGGGCGTCAGCAGAAGCACTATTTCGTCGCTGCTCGCTGACGCCCGGCGCACTCTCGGCAAGCTCTTGGCCGACGACGACGAGCGGGTCGTGGGGGTGGTTCGCAGTGTCTGACCTTCGACAGTTCGCCGCGGAGTTGATCGCCAACCCGCTGGTACCCGTGCCGCCGATGGAGGGCGTTGTCGCGCGTGCGCATCGATACCAAGCGGCCCGCAGGCGCAGGCAGGTGGGCGCAGGGCTGTGCCTGGTGGCGATGACGATGATGGCGGTCGCCCGCGCTGGGGTCGGCGTGGGCGACCGCCACAGCGTGCGCATGGTCGGCGAGCCCCCCTCGGCCGAGGAGCGGGGCACGACGACGACGACCGTGGTCCCGTCGTTCGGCGGCGACCCCGGCACCTTCCCGACGCTGCCGTGGTCGGGACACAGCTTCGACGGCGACTGGTCGCACTTGCGAGCCGGACGAGGATGCCCGGCAGTCGATCCCAAGGCGCCCCCGCTGAAGGTGCTCGCGGGGACCGGCTCGCTCGACTCCCAGCCCTTCGACGCCGTGGACTCGCTCTTCGACGCCGTCAACAAGGCCGGCGGCGTCTGTGGCCGGGTTGTGCACTTGGTCCGCGGCAACGTGGACACCGCCGACCTGTCCAAGTACGTCGCCGTGCTGGGCATGCCCCTCGACGACAACCTCGACGCCGCTATTGCCAACGGCCGCATCGCCCGCTCGGGCATCCCCGTGGTCAGCGGCGACGGCCTGTCCCAGGCGCAGCATCGGACGCGCGGGGTGTACCCCGTGGGGCCGTCCGCGAGCGCCATGGCCCGTACCGCAACCGCACACGCCAAGGCCCGTGGAGCCAAGAGCTTCGCCATCGTCTACGACGCCAACCGCACCTTCGGGCGCGAAGCGGCCGAGAGCTTCGACCGCTACGTCCGCCAGGACGGCGGCACCGTCAAGGCTTCCGTCGCCCTCGACCCGTCGGCCAACGCCTACGCCCCCCAGGTCGACCGCTTCACCAGCGCGTGCGGCGTCGACGGCTGCGACTTCGTGCTGCTGGCTCTGCTGCCGGAGACGGCGCAGAAGTGGCTGGCGACCAATCCGGTCAAGCCCCGAATGCAGTTGGCCGGGCTGTCGACGGTCTTGGCCGACGGCTTTACCGACCATTGCATGGCCTCGTCGGACCGTTCCTGCGACGGCTTGGTCGCCTGGAGTGGCTACGTGCCCCGCACCGGTGCGCAGTACTGGAATGCCGAGGCGGGCTACGCATACGGATACAGCAACGGAAGCGCGTTGCGACAAGGCGCGGTGGTGGCCGCTCGGGTGCTCTACGAAGCGCTGACGGTCGCAGGCCCCCACGCCACGAGCGCTTCGCTGCGCCGAACGCTCGATGCGATCACGTTCACATCGGGGATCACCCCTGCGCTGTCGTGGCCACGTTCCACGTCGGTTTCACAGGCGTGGACGCTGCGCTCTGGGGGACTCGTTCCTAGGACGTCCAACCCGACCGCCGTGAACGAAGCGGGCACGCACGCCGTCGAGGGGCCCCAGTGGTACCCGGTCGGCACCGGCTGGGTCCGAACCCCGGGCTAAGCGCCGGGCAGCAATCGCCGGAGGCCGCGGCGCTTGGGGGGGACGTTCCCCCCCTCCCCGTGCGACGCGGCCTCCCGCGCCAAATTGGCCACGGCGATCACGTTGGTCATGACTTCGCCGAAGGCGTCGGGGTCGGCCAGCAGCCACGAGTGCGAGCCGCCCACCACTTCGCCTTCCGAGCCGATGGCGGCGCACAGGGCGTCGAACGAAGCGCGGGGGACGATGCCGTCCTTCTCCCCCCACAGCACGACCACCGGCAGCTTGCGCCGCTTGAGCTGTTCGAGCTCGCCGGTCAGGTCGGCTTGGCGCACCAGGTTGGCCACCTTCCACAACGCCCTGGGGTTGCGCACCACATTGGGCAGCGCGTCCTCCAGCACCACCGGCAACACCCGGGTGATGCGGGCGGGGTCGAGCAGGTCGCGCGGGAAGTGGATGCCCCAGTCCCACAAGGGCCGGTCGGCCATGGAGCGCCCCGTGCCGCCGGTGGCCGACGTCCACGCCGAACCCCCGATGGAGTTGACGAGCACCAGGGTGCGCACCCGCTCGGGGTGGTCGTGGGCCAGCTTGATGGCCACCGCCCCACCGAAGGAGTGGCCGACCACGAAGGCGGGCTCGTCGAGGCCCACGGCCTCCAGGAAACGGTCGACCCACGTGGCGTAGCCCTCGAACGAGAAGTGCTCGCCGGGCAGGTCGGCCGTGCCGCCGAAGCCGGGCAGGGCCGGCGCATAGACCCGACAGCCCAGCTTGACCAAGCGCTTCAGCGCCCGCTTGTAGGAGTGCTGCCCCAACCCCCACCCGTGCAGGAACACCACGGGCACGCCTTCGCCGGCGACGCCGTAGAGCGCGGGGCGCCCTTCGACCGTCGTGCGTTGCCACGCGAGGTGGTCAGGTGGCTCCGGTTCTCGCAGGATCCCGAGCGGCAGGGTGATTGCCATCGCGAGCGCGATGGTAGCTACGCGCGAGCGCGCGCCTGCATTCGGTCAGCCGGCGCGACGGGCGAGCACCTGCTTGCGCTCGGCCTCGTTGAGCCCGCCCCAGATGCCGTGCGGCTCCTTGATGCGGATCGCGTACTCGAGGCAAGGCTTGCGCACCGGGCAGCTGGTGCAGATCTCCTTGGCCCGCGCTTCACGCGCTTCCTTCTCGTCCTTGCGCTCGAATGACGAGGGCGGGAAGAAGACGGTGGCTTGCGGCCCACGGCAGGCAGCCCGCACCTGCCATACCTCGTCGGTCATTGTCTGGACGCTCACGCGACCCCCCTTTCAGGCTGGCGACCCTACCGCCTGTCGGCCACTGCCTCAAGTGTGAACTTTCGCGAGCACCGAGGCGCTGACCTGCGCTTTTGTTGCAAGTCGGACAACGATCAGTGTCGGCGGTAGTCCTTGGCGCCGCCTGCTTCGGGTTCGACCTCGAGCAACAGCCCGTCGATGCCCACCACTCGGACGGCCTCACCCGGGGCGATCGGGGTGGCCCGATTGGTCCGGGCCCGCCACGGGGCGCCCCGCACCTCGACGGTGCCGTCGGGGTCGACGGCCACCAAGGCTTCGCCCACGTCCCCCACCATCGACTCCCGCCCGATGGTCGGCGTGGAGAAGCGGGCCCGCACCATCGAGGGCATGCCCGCCACCATGAACAACGCCGTGCCCGCCACCACGAACAGCATCACCAGCAGCGACGGCGAATAGCCGTCGTAGAGGCGGACGGTGCCCACGGCGAGCGACACGGTGCCGATGACCGTCCACGCCCGCGGCGAACCCGCTTGCACGTCGACGGCGTAGCCGAACACCCCGAGGGCGAGCAGGGCGAGCGCCCACGGGCGGGTAGGAAGTTCGGCCAGCCCGAAGCCGCCGAGCACGAGGGCGCACGCGCCGGTCACCGCGGCCACGCCGATGCCCGCGGTGTAGAGCTCGAAGACGATCAGGGCGAGGCCGAGCACGAACATGACGTAGGCCACCGAAGGGCTGGCCGCGGTGTGCAGAAGGCGAGCCACCAGGCCGAGCTTCTGGAAGCGGACGTTGACGGTGGGCGTGCGCCGTGGGTCCTTGCCCGGCTCCTGCACGACCTCGGACGTCTCCAGGGCGCTGCCCGCGTAGGTGCGGCCGTCGAGGTCGACGATGAAGTCGCCCAGGGTCGGCGCCTGCAAGACCTCGTCGGGGGCGTCCTCGATGCGGGCGCCGGGTGCGATGCCGCGCAGGCGGGCAGCCTGCACCAGGCGGACGGCGTCGCCCTTGGCCTTGGCGCCCGTCGGCCCCACCCACACGGCGACGGGGACGGCTGCCCCTTCGATGCGAGCCACCAGGGCGTCGAGGCGGGCGTCGTCGACCACTGCCCCGCTGCTGTCGAGTTGGACGACGAGCGCCTCCACGCCGCTGCGTTCGGCGTCGTCGACGGCGTCGGTCACGAAGTCGGCGACCACGCGGTCGATGAGGCCGTTGACCTCGATGACGTCGACCTCGCCCTTGGCTTGGGCAGAGGCCGACGACGCCAGGAGCATCGGCAGAGAAAGGATGAAGAGGCTGGTGAGTAGTCTGCGCATTCGTGGATGCGGCCGGGTTTTGCGCCCAGACCCGCGTGCTCATCGTCGCCGGGAAGGGCGGCGTCGGCAAAACGACGGTCACCGCCGCGGTGGCGCGCATGGCCGCGCTCGCCGGGCTCGACACCCTGATCGTCGAAGTCGAGGGCAAGAGCGGGCTCGGCGCCGCCTTCGGCAAGCCCGAGTCGTTGACCTACGAAGAGGTGTCGTTGGCGCCCGGCGTTCGGGCCCGAACGCTCACCCCCGACGACGCCTTGTTGGAGTACCTGGCCGAACACGGGATGCGCCGGGTGTCGAAGCGGCTGGTGTCGTCGGGGGCCATCGAGGTGGTGGCCACGGCCGTGCCCGGCATCAAGGACATCCTCGTGCTGGGCAAGGTGAAGCAACTGGAGCGGGCCAAGGCCGCCGACCTCATCGTGTTGGACGCGCCGGCGGCAGGCCACGCAGTGACGTTCCTCACCAGTGCGGCCGGGCTGGCCGATGCCGTGCGGGTGGGCCCCATCCGGGCGCAGGCCCAGGACGTGCTGGAGCTGTTGTCGGACCCAGCGCGCTGCCAGGTGATGCTGGTGACGCTGCCCGAGGAGACGCCGGTCAACGAGGTGGTGGAGACGGCGTTCAAGCTGGAGGACCGGGTTGGCGTCGCCTTGGCGCCGGTGGTGGTGAACGGGCTGTACCCGACGATCGAGGGGCTCGACGTCGACCCGACGGCGGTGGCAGGCGACGCGGTGCTGCGCGAGGGCGAGGCCGACGCGCTGCGGGCGGCGGCGGCGTTCCGGCGCGAGCGCACGGCGTTGCAGGCCGAGCAGGTTCGGCGACTGGGCGACGCGTTGCCGTTGGCGCAGTTGCGGCTGCCGTTCCTGTTCACCACGGAAGTGGGCGCGGCGGAGGTCGACGTGTTGGCCGGGGCGTTGACCGAGGCAGTGGGCGCGCTGTGAAGGCCTTCGACAACGGTGTCGTGGTGTGCTGCGGGTCGGGCGGCGTGGGCAAGACGACGACCGCGGCGGCGTTGGCCTTGGAGGCGGCCCGTCGGGGACGGCGGGCGTGCGTGGTCACCATCGACCCGGCCAAGCGGCTGGCCGACGCCCTGGGCCTGGCCGAGCTCACCAACGAGCCGGGGCTGGTGCAGGGCGACTGGCCGGGCGAGCTGTGGGCGCTGATGCTCGACACCAAGTCAACGTTCGACTCGTTGATCACCCGGTATGCGGCGTCGCCGGGGCAGGCGCAGGCGATCCTGGGCAACCGCCTGTACCGCAACATCGCGGGCGCGCTGTCGGGCACCCAGGAGTACATGGCCATGGAGAAGCTCTACGAGCTGCACGAGGCCGGGCGCTTCGACCTCATCGTGGTCGACACGCCGCCCACCAGGAACGCCTTGGATTTCCTGGATGCGCCGCGGCGGTTGACCCGGTTCCTCGACAACCGCATCTTCCGGCTGCTGATGATGCCGACCCGGGCCTACATGCGGGCGGTGAGCGTGGCCACCCAGGCGTTGCTGCGCACCATCTCCAAGGTGGTGGGCGGTGAGGTGGTGGCCGACGCGGTGGCGTTCTTCCAGGCCTTCGAGGGCATGGAGGAGGGCTTCCGCCAGCGGGCCCGGCGCATGGAGGAACTGCTGGCCGACCCGTCCACCGCGTTCGTGCTGGTGGCCTCGCCCCGGCGGGATGCGGTGGAGGAAGCGCTGTTCTTCGCCGACAAGCTGAAGGAGTCGTCGATCTCGGTGGACGCCTTGGTGGTGAACCGGCTGCACCCCCGGTTCGGGGGCGAGCGGCTGAGCGACTCGGCCGCCGCCGTGCGGGCTCGCGCGTCGTCGTTGGCGTCGACGCCCTTGGGGCCGCTGTACGCCAACCTCGCCGACTTCCGGGAGGTGGCCGAGCGGGAGGAGTCCCACTTCGCTGCCTTGGCCGAACGGGTGGCGCCTGCGCCGGTGGCCCGGGTGCCGTTCCTGGCCGCCGACGTGCATGATGTCGAAGGGTTGGTTCGAGTAGGGGAGTTCTTGTTCTCATCATGAGTGGCTACCGCATCGGCAACATCGCCATCGACTGCAACGACTTGGAGGGCATGACGTCGTTCTGGGGGGCCATGACGGGCTTGTCGCCGCTGGCGGGCGACGACTCGTTCTGCATCCTGGGCGACGCCGAGCACCAAGGGCGGCTCAAGCTCTATCTGCAGCGGGTGCCCGAGCCGCGGGTGGGCAAGAACCGGCTGCACATCGACCTGTACGTGTCGAACGCCGCCGCCGCGTTGGCCGAGGTCGAGCAGCTAGGTGGGGCGTCGGCGGGCACGCACGAGCGCGAGGGCATCAACTGGACGGTGGCCACCGACCCCGAGGGGAACGAGTTCTGCCTGGTGGAGGTGCTTCGGAAAAACTAAGTGGGCGTCGACTCGCCCTGGAGGGCGGCGGCGGCCTCTTCCACCGTCTCGGCCACGGTCACGATGCGGTCGAAGCCGGTGGTGCGGAGGAGACGGGTGAGCGTGGGGCGGTTGCAGGCCACGGCCACGTCGCCGCCCAGCTCGCGGGCTCGGCGGATGCCGCCGATGAGAGCGCCCAAGCCCGCGGAGTCGACGAAGGGCACGCCCGACATGTCGATGAGCAGGCGGGGGTTCGACGCCAGTTCGGCGAGGGCTTGGCGGAATTGGCTGACGGTGAATGCGTCGAGCTCACCGACCGGCCGGCAGATGGTGTAGCCATCGGCCTGGTCAGTCTGGATGTCGAGCAAAGGGTCTCCTCCTGGCGGGCCGCCGTCCTGGGGGGCAGGCGCATGGATGGTACCCACCCAAAAGGGAGCAGTACCCTCACGCCGTGCCCGACGTGCTCATTGCCGCAGATGCCCCCGGGGTCCGCAACGAGTTGCGGTCCGTGCTGTCGGGGCTGCCGAACGTGACGATCCGAGAGGTCGACAGCGGCACAGCGGCTATCGCCGCTGTCGAGGAGCGGGAGCCCGACCTCGTCATCCTCGACTCCCAGATGGGCAACATGGGCGCCATCGCGGTGACGCTCGAGCTTCGGCTGGAGGAAAGCGGCGACCGGCTCGACCACGTGCCGGTGCTGGTGCTGGTCGACCGGCGGCCCGACGTGTTCATGGTCCGGCGCTCCGACGCCGAGGGGTGGCTGGTGAAGCCGCTCGACCCCATCCGGGTGCGCAAAGCGGCCACCGCGTTGCTGGCGGGCGAGACGTACTACGACGACTCGTACCGGCCCTCGCCGGTGGTCACCTCGGTGGCGGCGTCGGCGTCGGGGTCGGCTGGCGGCGAGTCCTAGCGGGCTTACCCATGCCCCGACGATTGCGGCGGCGGCGCCTCGACGAGGCGGTCGTCGCCCAACCCACCGAGCACGAGCAATCGATCCTGGCGTCGTTGGAGCGGCTGCGGTCGACGACGGTGCGCGAGGTGATGACGCCCCGGGTCGACCTGGTGGCGTTGCGGGCGCCGGTGTCGTCCGACGACGTGGCGCGGGCGGTGCGGGAGTCGGGGCACTCTCGGTTCCCGGTCTACGGCGACGACCTCGACTCGTTGGAGGGGGTGCTGTTCGTGAAGGACCTGTTCCGCATCAACGAGGAGATGACGCCCGCGGTGATCGGACGGCGGCTGCGGGCGCCGTTCGTGGTGCCGGAGCACTCGCGGGTGCTCGACGTGCTGTCGGAGATGCGGCGGCGGCGCAACGCCTTTGCCGTGGTGATCGACGAGCACGGCGGGGTCGAGGGGGTCGTCACCGTCAAAGACTTGGTGTCGGAGCTGGTGGGCGAGCTGCCCGACGAGTTCGACCGGGAGCCCGAGGCCGAGTTGGTGCGGGTCGACGCCCGGCGCTGGCTGGCCGACGGGGGGTGCGCGGTAGACCGGTTGCGGGACGAGCTGGGCGTGCCGGTGCCCGAGGGCGACTACGTGACGGTGGGCGGGTTCCTGTTCGACCGGTTCGGCCGAATCCCCGGCGAAGGCGACACGCTGGAGCACGAGGGCTGGCAGTTCAAGGTCACCGAGATGGACCGCCGCCGGATTGCCCAAGTCGTGCTCCGGGCGCCGTCGGATACCATCGGGCCCGGCCCGGATGGTGAAGGGGCCATCGGGAAGTAGCGCAGCTTGGTTAGCGCGCAGCGTTCGGGACGCTGAGGTCGCGGGTTCGAATCCCGCCTTCCCGACTCAGAAAGGTGCCGTTCAGAGGCGGTCACTCGCCCTTGACGTGGCGGATGACTGCCTCGAGGTCCCGGCGGTCGGTGAGAAGTCTTGGTCCGGGCTCCGCCACGGTCCCCGCAACCCGATCAGCTCGCGCTTGCAGAGAGGCCTCTCGGCCAGCGCGTTGTCGTAGGAGTCGCCGTAACTCCTGCAGCTCTGCCTGAGCCGGGCCGAGCGAGCGTGCGTCATGAGGTGCTCCGCCGAGTCGACGCGCTCGAGCCGAAGGATGCAGCGGCCCATCACGGCGCCATGGCGTGCTCCGTGCAGCACGGGTTCCGCGCGAGGGCCACAGCAAGGGCTACTCTTGCAACCGCGCGGGAACGGGGGGCTTGGGCTTCCGTGGCTGGTGTCGGCAGTGTACGGAGGACCTGGGACCGAACGGGGGGTACGGTTGATGCAGCTTTCGCGCGCCTGCACCTGCCACTAGGCCCGACGCCTCTCTCAACCCTCGCGCCCAGAACCAGCTACGAGGGAGAAGACATGGCAGCACGAAGGGTACGAGCACGGGCCAGGGCACCGACATCAGCGCCCGCGCCACGAAGCCGACATCGGCGCAAGGCGGCAACTTGGGTCGCCCGGACGGTCGCCGCGACCCTGATCGCAGTACTCGGGTCCTTCATGCTGCCTCCGGTGGCGCCGCCAGCGTCGGCACACACAGTCAATGGCAGATGGCCATCGGAGCAGTGGGCATACAACGAGTCAGGCATCGCAAACGTCATTGGCCCGGTGGGCGTCGAAAGTCTCTACACCGCCGACTGGTCATGGGAGACGACAGAACTCTGGAAGTGGGTCAATCCCTATGCCAACAATACGACAAACTCTCGGAATATTTACTTCGATTCGATCGACGGCAGGATGGGCGGTGTATGGGGACGCGCTGCGACGCCGTGCCGCGCTGGGTACACCTGTTACATGTACTTCGACATCGCCGAGCGGTGGAACTCGACCAGCGAACTCCGTGACAATAACTGGATGGACTTCCGCTCGGCGGCGACACACGAGTTCGGCCACTGGATGGGAGGATCCCACTCCTGGGACTATCCATCGACCCAGGAGTTCCCGGGGCAGAAAGCTGCGCTCTATGAGCACGTCAACTACGGCGAGTACCGCAGGGCGATCTTTCAAGATGACATCAATGCCGTAAAGGCAGCGCGCGCCTACCTCGACATCGTCACCGCTAACGACAGCTTCGAGTACGGAACCAGAGGATTTCTGCTCAGGCGTGCCTTTGGCCAAGGCTCGTGGACGCGCTACTGCGACGGCGGTGGTTACGCGGGCACCAGTTGTTACGTCCAGTGGAACGGCACCAGTAACTCGATCTACCAGGACGTCCACCTTCGCGGGACCGGCTACAACCAGAACGGCGCGCGCAACATGTGGGGCCAAGGCCGCTTCCGCAACCGCAGCGGGCTGGCAGGACGGCAGGTGCAGGTCGTCGTCTGGAACATCGACAGCGGCACCATCCTGGCGAATCAGATATGCAACCTTCCGATAGACGCGTCGTGGGTTCACTGCACAACGCCATCCTTCCGGACGGGGCCAGCCGGGCTGAGGGTGGAGTACTACAACAACACCGGGTCGAACACCGACCTCGACATCGCGATTCTCGGTTAGGGGAAAAAGATGAAATCTCGGAAGTTCACTTCATTGTTAATCGCGACGCTCGTGTGCGCGCTCGCAGTCGGCGGATGCTCTCGTTCCGACACCGGCGTTTCAGCCGTTGGGGCCGATCCTTCCGAACGAGCGCCCGGCGACCCGCATGGCCCTGCCCCGGAGACAACCCCGGGACCTGAGTACGACGGAAACCACCCAGACCCTCAACACGTCCACGACGAGCCGGGAGTCGGCGTATACGACTGGGCCCCGCCGCCGAACTTCGCCAAGTTCGTGCAGTGGAGCCACGCCGCGGTCATCGGTCGTGTCACGGCGATTGCACCTCCTCGATGGAACACGACTGACAACCAGCCCGACGAGCACGGCGTCATGTTCCGTGACGCGCAACTCGCCGTCGAGGAGGTCATCTACAACGCACCCGAACTGCCTGCGACAGTCGGGACAACCGTGACTGTCCGGCTGACGGGTGACGGCTCGGAGACCGGCCCCGCCACCCACGGCGCGGAGCCCATCAGGCATCTGAATGCGATCGCAGGCCCGGTTGCAGCCGGCGACAAGGTGCTTTGGGTGCTCGGCATGGACGACTTCCCTTTCAGAGGCGGCACGACGGAGAAGACACCGAGGCTCGTCTATGACTACTTCGGCGCATGGCGCATCACGTCGGAACTTCTCGCACTCAACCCACAGCCGCTGAGGACGGTCCCGCTGGCCCCCTTGGTAGCGAAGCTGAAGGCGGTGCGCGCCGCGCCACCTTCGACCGGGAACACAGGGACGCAGGGGAAGCTGAATCCGATCGAGTAGCTCCTCAAGGAACCAGCACCACATCACGTCCGCCGCCGCCCTCTGCACTGAGGGCGGCGGCGGTGGTCAAAGGGGAAGGACAGCACGATTCCTGCACGGGGAAGACGCATAGCCAGGGCTCGTTACTTCGCGGCCCAATTCGTCGTAGCCGCAATCGGCATCGGATGTACGGGGGATCGCGAGCTGACCGCTCCCGGTCCGCCGCCGAGCGGTGACCGCGGGCTTGGCCCACGTCGGGCGGATGTCCCGAGTCGACCACCCACCCACGAGTACGCGCTTACTGGTGTGGACTGCGGGAACGTGGTCGCTGACCACACGGGAACAGTCCCTCAAGGGCCGGTTGACTGCCTCCTGAACGCTGTCGCGGCCGGCCAGCCGGCATATCTGGTGGTAACCACCTCGACCATCGAAGGCGACCCGGTGTTCTCGGCGTACCAGGTTGTCGGCGCCGGGGAAGTTCAACAGGCCTTGGACGCTCGATGGGACAGTTACGGGTCCGGAGAACTCACACGCCAGCGGTGCTCTGTGGCTGCCAGTGGCGGCACAGAGTTGGTCCGCGGCAGCGATGGCAGGTCGATCTTCCTCGCCGAATGCCGACGGCAGTGACGGCGGAAGGATCGACTCGCCCGGCGCCGTTCCTCCATGGACACGAACGAGGCGTATCACCCTGGGCTCAGATCAGCGCGAGGGAACCCCCCTACGTTCGATACGCCGAAGATGCAGCCCAGCTCGCTCAGCCCTTCCCGACATCGGAACCGCGCCGCCGGGCGCCTGGCCTTGCTGGCCGCCCGATGCCGGTCAGTCTTGAGGCAGGGTGGGGAACCTAGCGCGCCCACCTGTGTGCCGACACACCCAACGGGTGCAGCCAGGGCGGCTCGGAGACGCCCCCCACGTGGGCTCCGTCGCCGTCAGGCCAGTTCGAACCACACGGACTTGCCGAGCACGCCGGGGGTGACGCCCCAGGCTTCGGTCAGGTGGTCGAGGATCAACAGGCCCCGGCCGCCTTCGGCCAGCTCGTCGTCGCCGCGGCGGACGGGACGGCCGACCACGTCGTCGTCACGCACCTCGACGCGGAGGCGGCCGTTCGCCAGGGTCGCCCGCACGAACACCTCCCTCCGGCAGTGGCGCAGCGCGTTGGTGACCAACTCGCTCACGCACAGCTCAGCCGCCTCCACCAACGCCGGGCAGCCCCAGTCGAGCAGGCCGGCGCGCAACCAGCGCCGAGCCGCGGCAGCAGCCATCGCGTCAGCGGCGAAGGTCGTCGCTGCGCTCGTCGTCGATTGCATCACGTTCATCCCTGCCCCTCCAGCATTCGCAACACCTCTTTCGGCAAGGGGGGTTGCGTACTGAGGGAAACGGGGGAAGAGTGTCGGCACATGCCCAAGCCGACGCCCAATGATCCGGTGATGGACGCCCTCGACGCCTTGGTCGAGACCCTCACCACCACCCAGGAGCTCACCAGCAAGGCACTCGCCCGCGCCGAGCAGCTCCGGGAGAACCGGGCGGCCGGGCTCACCTACTCCGAAGCCGTCGTCGGCGGCGACCGCCCCCTTGTGGTCGAGGTCATGCGCCAGGTCATGGCCGACCTCAGCGCGGCGGCGGGGCGCTTCCAACGAGCCGAGGCCAAGGCGCTCTGGGAAGAGGGCCTGACTATGGAACGCATCGCCGCCACCTTCGGCATCACCCGCCAGCGCGTCTCCGGCCTCCTCGGCGCCCCCGGTCGTCGGCCCCGCACGCGACCCGAATGACCGACCCCGCCGTGGCGGCCTACATCGAGGCCGTCCCCGCCGAGCACCGCCCCTTGTTCGACCGGGTGCACAACCTGATCCTCGAGGCCCGCCCCGACGCCGAGGTCGTGCTCTCCTACGGCATCCCCACCTACAAGGCCGGTCGCCGCCGCCTCTACCTCGGGGCCTGGAAGCACGGGGTGTCGATCTACGGCTGGGGCGCAGGCGCGGACGCCGGCTTCACCACCCGCCACCCCCACCTCAAGGCGGGCAAGGGCACCATCCGCCTCCGCGCCGACGACGCCGCCGCCATCGACGACGACGAACTACGGGCACTGGCGCAGGCGGCCCTCGCCGAATGACAGACTGCGGCCGATCAGTCTCATGGGGAGGAATCGAATGGCCTTTCACCCGTACCTGAACTTCGGCGGCAACTGCCGTGAGGCGTTCACCCGCTACCAGGAGATCTTCGGCGGCGAGCTCACACTGCTGCCCATGTCGGACATGCCGTCGGACCAAGCGCCGCCCCCCGAACAAGCCGACCTGATCTTGCACGCCGCCTTGACCTTCGACGGCAACCTCCTGATGGCGTCCGACGACCCCACCGGCGGCTTCCAAGGCGTGCAGGGCATGTTCGTCAACTACTCCTGCGCCGGCGTCGACGAGGCGCAACGCGTCTTCAACGAACTGGCCGACGGCGGCCAGGTGACAATGCCCATCGCACCGACGTTCTGGTCGCCCATGTTCGGCATGTGCGTCGACCGCTTCGGCACGCCGTGGATGGTCAACGCCGAGCCCGAGGGCGGCTACCCCGCCTGACGGCCTTGTAGCGACGGCGACGACCCCGTACCGTTTTGGGTGAGTTGCGCAACACAGCGCACTCGCTCACTGGGGGGAACTCATGCTGCACGCTCGTAGAAAGCTCGCGCTCCTCGGCGCGCTCGCACTGGCGGTGCCGATGGCCGTCACCGACGGGGCCAAGGCCACCGGCCTGTGCGAGGCACCGTCGTACGTCGCCCAAAGCCTGGGCACCACCACGGGCAGCCTCGCCGGGCTCACGCCCATGCTGCGCTTCGTGAACCTGAGCGACTCGCACATCATCGACGACGAGGCGTCGCCCGTCATCACCGGCAACTACCTCGACCCGGCGCTGGAGCCGCCCATCGCCAACAACAGCGCCCAGCGGCTGCAGGAGGAGTACACCGACGAAGTCCTCAACGCCATGGTCAAGACCGTCAACGCCTGTGACAGCGACGACGCCTTGGAACTGATGATCGCCACCGGCGACCTCACCGACAACATGACCCTGAACGAGACCCGTCGCTACATCGACAACCTCGACGGCGTGAAGCACCAGGGCACGGCGTACGAGAAGCACTGCGGCTACACCACCCACGACTCCAACGGGAACCCCAAGCTCGGCGCCCTGCCGTGCACCCCGGCCATGCAGGCGCTCTTCGCCGGCCCCACCGGCAAGCTGGTGGCCGACACCCAGGCCGCCACACCCGACCCCAACGACCCGACCTACCAGCTCATGCCGACCCGCACCCCGCGCCAGATCGCCGAGACCGGCGTGGCCGGTGCCGCGGGCGGATCGCATGTGGCGGCGCCGGGGCTGCCGCCCAGCCTGCGCTGCAACCACCACACACCGAGCTGCGACAACGAGAAGCTGGCCATTCCGCACATGGCCGTGTTCGGCAACCACGACGCCTCCGTGCGCGGCACCGTCACCTTCCAGCAGCCCTTCCAGGCGGGCGCCTTGGCCGACGGCCGCTACTTCCTCGAAAGCCAGCGCGAGTTCATCAACGAGTGGTTCGAGACCAAGCACTCGCCGGGGCCGGTGGGCCACGGCTTCAACTACGCGGGCTCGCGCCTCGACGACGGTGACGACCGCAACGACGGCTACTACGCCTTCTCCGCCAACGGCGTCCGCATGATCGTCATCAACACCATCTACGACGGCGTGCAGGACGCGCTCCACCAGGGCGGCGCCACCAACACCGCCACCGGCGGCGTGGTCACCGGCAACGAGGCCAGCAACCCGGCGGGCGCCGAGATGGGCGTCATGTCGACCTCGCAGTACGGCTGGCTGGCGAACGAGTTGGCCAACGCCAGCGAGCCCGTCCTCGTCTTCAGCCACCATCCCGACCGCTCGTTCAGCGAGCGGCGCCTCGGCTTCGCCGCCGACGGGGGCAAGACGGCCGACCAGCTCAACGAGCTGCTGGGCACCCACGGCAATGTGCTGGCCCACATCGCGGGCCACACCCACGAGAACGTGGTGCGCGCCTGCCGGCCCGGCCCCGGCAACTGCGACATCGGGGGCAGCGGCGGCCAGCCCGACGTGGCCCACGGCTTCTGGCGCATCGAGACGGCGTCGCTGGTCGACTACCCGCAGGAAGGGCGCATCGTCGAGGTGTTCGCGCTGGCAGGCGGCGGCCACGCCCTGCGCCTCACCATGATCGCCCCCGACCCCACAGACCCGGTGGCCACCCTGTCGAAGACACTGTCGGAAGCCGAGGCCACCTGCACCACCTCGGCCATGATGGGCGGCCCCGCCAACAGCGGGCCCTACGACCAGGCCCGCTTGGCCCAGGTCCTGGCCAACGCAGGGGAAGCTGCGGTCATGGGGAACTTCTGCCAAGGCCAGGCCAGCCTGGCCCTCGCAGCAGGGGATCCCACCGACCGCGACACCATCCTGTACCCCTAGGAGAACCAGCCCCTTCGGGTTATTCTGTCCACCACCCGGCGAAGGCGTGTGACCACTCTCCGTCCAGACGACGGGCTCCGCAAGCAGTGCGGAGCCCGTCGGCCTGGCGGCACGCGCTTTCACGAGCGGGCGGCGACCTGGAGGGACAGAGTGGGGCGGACTGCGAAGGCGGCGTTGGCGGGGGCCTTGGTTGCCGCGGCGGCGGTCGTGTCGACGCCGTCGACGGCGGGCGCCACCGAACGGGTCATCGTGCAAGCCGACGCTGGCGGGCTGGCCTCGGCCACCCGGGCAGTCACCGCCGCGGGTGGCCGCGTCACCCTGGCCCTGCCGATCGTCAACGGCTTCGCCGCCGAGGTGCCGGCCGCGGCGGCGGCCCGGCTCCGCAACGCCGAGGGCGTGCGCGCCGTCACGCCCGACGCCGAGGTGACGGTGCAGGCCACCACGTCGAGCACGGTCAACCCCACGAGCATCAACTCCGTCTACGCCCGTGAGACCGGCGCCGACCAACTGTGGGCCGAAGGCATCACCGGCAACGGCGTCACCGTCGCTCTCGTCGACACCGGCGTATCGGCCAGTCCCGACCTGGCGGGCCGCGTCGTCACCGACGTCCCCGATCCCACCAACAGCGCTCGCACCGACGTGTGCGCCAACTTCGCAGGCGACGGCACCTGCGACGACCGGTACGGCCACGGCACCTTCCTGGCCGGCCTCATCGCAGGCAACGGCGCCGGCTCGGCGGGCATGTTCCGCGGCATCGCCCCCGGCGCGCGCATCGTCTCGGTCAAGGTGGCGGGTTACGACGGCTCCTCCGACGTCAGCAAGGTGCTGGCCGCCATCCAGTACGTGGTGTCGTTCCGCGAGCAACTCGGCATCGATGTGCTCAACCTGTCGCTGGGCACCAACAGCACCCAGAGCTACGCCGTCGACCCGCTGAACCACGCGGTCGAGCAGGCCTGGCAGTCGGGCATCACCGTGGTGGTCGCCGCGGGCAACCTCGGCCCGGCACCGGGCACCATCAGCAAGCCGGGCGACGACCCCTTCGTCATCACCGCGGGCTCGGTCGACGACCGCGAGACCCCGGCTCGCGACGACGACCGCGTCCCCAACTTCAGCTCGCGTGGCCCCACCGCGGCCGACGGCCTGGCCAAGCCCGACCTCGTCGCCCCCGGCGCCCGGCTCGTCTCGCTGCGGGCGTCACAGGGCAACTACGTCGACACATTCGTGGGCGGCGGCGTCAACGCCACCTACCGCCGGGGCAGCGGCACCTCGATGTCGGCCGCCGTCGTGTCGGGCATCGCCGCCCTGGTGCTCGACGCCAACGAGACGTGGTCGCCCAACCGGGTCAAGCACGCCCTCACCACCACCGCCTCGCGCACGGGCCTCACCGCGCCCACCGCAGTCGGCGCCGGCCTCGTGCAGGCCTACGCCGCCGCCCGGCGAGCGCCCGCGGGCGAAGCCAACCTCGGCCTGGTGGCGGGCAACGGCACCGGCAGCCTCGACGCCAGCCGCGGCGACGTCGAGGTCAGCGGCCCGTGCCAGCAGCCCTACCGCACGCTCGATCCCACCTGCACCAAGCCCCTCGAAGGCGACGAGACGGCCCAAGGCCGCACCTACGAAGCGGAGCAGTGGGGCACCTCCTGGTACGAAAGCCAGTGGGCCGAGGCGGGACCGCTGGGCACCTCCTGGTACGGCACCTCCTGGTACGGGACCTCGTGGTACGGCACGTCGTGGTACGGGACCTCGTGGTACGGCGCGTCGTGGGAGGGGGGCACCGACACCCAGACCCGCTACGGCAAGCCCGCCGACGGGGGCGCCTGGTACGGCGCCTGGGAATAGTGCGCCGACCATGAACGAGGGGGCGAAGGCGGTCAAGGCCTACGTCGCCGCCTTGGCGGCCGCCGCGGTGGCGGTCACCGTCCTCACCGACGCCACCGCCGGCTCACCCGCGTGGGGGGCGCTGCCTGTGCTCGCCGCCCTGCTGGTGGCGGGCGAGTACCTGTTCGTGCGCTTCCGCTACGGCGGTGAGATCAGCACCATCAACCTGGTGGAGGCGGTGCTCGCCCCCATGCTGTTCGCCTTCTCCGCCCCGGTGGTGGTGGCCACGGTGGCGGCCACGCAGGTGGCGGGCGCCGTGCTGCGGCGCAATGCCGTGGTCAAGAGCGCCTTCAACGTGGCCCAGTGGTCGCTGGCCGCCGCGGTGGGCGCCGCGGTGATGGCCACCGCGGGCGAGCCCGGCGCTTTCACCACCGAACGGGTCGCCGCCCTGATCGTGGCCCTGGCCGTGGTGGGGCTGGTCAACCACGTCGCCTTCGCCGGCGTGCTGGCCATGATCAACCACCGCTCTCCCCTCGCCGTGGCACGCGAACTGGGCACCGTGCTCGTGGTCGGCTGGTTCCTGGGCTGGGCGGTCAACACCTTGATCGGCCTGCTGTTCGCCTTGGCCTATTCCACCCACGCAGCCGCCGTCGTGCTCTTTGCCGTGCCCTTGGCCGTGCTCCACATCGCCTACCGGGGCTACGCAGGCGCCCGCTCCGACCGGCTGCGGCTCACCGGCCTGCACCGGGCGGCGCGCTCGCTGGCCGGGCCGCTCGATCCGGGCCACGCCATCGAGGGGTTCCTGCGCGACGTGGCCGAGGCCTTCGAAGCCACCGCGGCGGCCCTCGTCTTCGACGAACGCCCCGAACGGGTCATCCACCGGGTCGACGCAGGCGGCTACACGGTGGTGACCGAGCCCGCCGAGTCGTCCTCCTTGGAGGGCGTCATGTGCGCCTGCGCGGGCGCCGTGCGCGTCACCGGCAACGGGCACCCGTGGTCGGAGGCGCTGGTGGAGGCCGGCTGGCGCGACTGCCTGACCGCGCCGCTGGTGGAGGACGGCCGCACGCTCGGTGCCCTCGTCGTCTACGACCAAGCGGGCTTGGAGGGTTTCGAAGCGGGCGAGCTCGCCGTGCTCGAAGCCGTCGCCCGCGAGACGGTGGCCACCTTCGCCAAGGGCCGGCTGCTCGCCACCATGTTGGAAGAGCGCCAGAAACTGGCCGAGATCGTGGGCACCACCTCCGACGGCATCCTCACCATCGCCGCCGACGGACGGGTGCGCACGTGGAACCCCGCACTGGAGCGCATCACGGGCATCGCCGCCGCCGATGCCGTCGGCAAGCCCGCCCTGGAGGGGCTCGAGCCCGTCACCGTGAACGGCCAGCCGGTGGGCCTCGACCGGTGGGCCGACGACCTCGTGCTGCCCGCCGAGCTGCGCATCACCGCGGCCGACGGCGAGCAGCGCCGGCTGTCGTGCTCCTACAGCCGGTCGGAGGACGAGACGCTGGTCGTCGTCGCCCGCGACACCACCACCGTGGAGGAGATGGCCCAGCTTCGTGAGGAGTTCGGCCAACTGGTGGCGGCCGAAGAGGCCCAGCGGGAAGTGGTCGAACAGTTGCGCCAGGCGGTCGTGCCGCCCCGTCCCGTCCTGGCCGGCGCCGACCTGGGCGTCGCCTTCCTCGCACCGGACGAGACGGCGCCCACCGGCGGCGACCTGTTCGACTGGCACGTCCTGCCCACCGGTGAACTGCACCTCGCCGTGGTCGACGTGCTGGGCCACGGCGTGGCCGCCACCAAAGACGCCCTCAGCGTGGTGTCGACGTTGCGCATCCTGTCGCTCCAGGGCTGCCCGTTGGAAGACCTGGTGGCCCGGGCCGACGACCTGCTGGCCGCCGACCAGCGCGAGATCGTCGCCACCGTGGTGGTCGCCCGCTTCGACACCCGCACCGGCCGCCTCCTCCTCGTCTCGGGCGGGCACCCGCCCGCGCTGGTCGTCTCCGGCGACGGGTCGGTCCGCCAAGTGGCCGCCACCGGCTCGGCCATCGGGTGGCCGGGAGCAGGCAGCGACGGGGTGGCCGAGGAGTCCCTGCAGCCGTCCGACACGCTCGTGCTCTACACCGACGGCCTGGTCGAGGCCCGCAAGAACATCGTCGAGGGCATCGAGGTGCTCATGCGCCACGCGGCGCTGGCCGCGCACCTCCCGGCCGAGGAACTCGCCACACAGCTCTTGGAGCGGGCCGTGTCGGGCGCCCAGCGGCGCGACGACACCTTGGCCCTCGTCATGCGGGCGACGTCGGTGGGCGAGCACCGGCACGAGCAGGTGTGGCGGGCCTCGCCTGCCGCTGAAGAGGTGGGCGCCGTGCGCAGGCAGGTCACGGAGTGGATGGCCGCTCGCGAGCTCGACGTCGACGACATCGACGACGTGCGCCTGGTGGTGTCGGAGCTGCTGACCAACGCGGTTGTCGCCGCCCGCTCCACCGTCACCGTGCACGTCGCAGTCGACAGCGGCCGCGTGCACGTGTGGGTGTCGGACGACGGCGGCTCGGCCCCCGACCTGTCGACCGCAGGCCACCTCCCGGTGCCGGACAATGCCCAAGCGGGCCGGGGGTTGTTCCTCGTGCGCTCGGTCATGGACGACGTGACGGCGCTGACCAACGAGATCGGCACCACGGTGCGCTGCGTCAAGCGCCTGCGCCGGGTGGCCGTGGACGAGCCGCCGACCGACTCGTTCGCCGCCCACGGACCGGCTTGATCGAAGCCGTTGCTACGAGTGGGCTTCCCTCACCGCTAAGCATCCGCATCAAGACCCAAACTGCTAGTCACTGGCTGTCGACTGGCATGCCCCAGTCCGTCATGAATCGCCGTTGCGGTGCGACGGACGACGCGGGGCCAACCGCATGCCGAGGAATTGGGCCGACGCGTTCGCGCGTCCCGTAAAGCGTCGCGCCTGTCGCAGGAGAAGCTGGGCGAGCTGGCGGGCCTGCACCGCACCTACATCGGGCACCTGGAACGAGGCGAGGTCAACCCCAGCCTCAACAACATCATCCGGGTGGCCGCCGCCCTCGACGTCGACCCCGCCGACTTGGTGAAGGGCCTCCGCCCGAACGAGTAGCGCGCTGTCGGCCAGGATGGAGGCGATGGCGCCCCTCGACACCTCCGTCGGCGCCGTGGTCGCCAACCTGGGCAGCCACGGGGCCTTGGCCGCGGTGCGAACGCTCGGCCGGCTCGGCGTCGCCGTGCACGGCGTGCACCACGAGCGCACCCCGGCGTTCCGGTCGCGGTACCTGGCGGGCACGAGCCTCGTCGCCGTCGACCGGTTGGGCGACGAACTGCTGGCGCTGGGCACGCGGCTGGGAAACCGCCCCGTGCTCTTCTCCGCAGGCGACGCCGAGACGGCGGTGATGATCGACCGCGCCGACGAGTTGAGCGCCGTATACCGGCTGCCGCAGACGCCGCCCGCCGTGTTGCGCGACCTGGTCAACAAGCGGCGGCTTTCGGTCCTGTGTGAGGAGCGCGGCATGCCCGTCGTGCGCAGCCGCTACCCCACGACCCGCGACGAGGCGGCGGCTGTCGCCGACGAGCTCGACTTCCCGTTGCTGGTCAAGGCCGTCGACCCGCAGGTGCTGCGGGCGCAGTCGAACGCCACCGCCGTGGCCATCGTCGACAACGTCGACGAACTGGTGCTGGCGTTCGCGGGCATGGACGGCGACGTGGTCGTGCAGGAGTTCGTGCCCGGCGACGACTGGTTGTTCGACGGCTACTTCCGGCGCGGCGGCGAATGCGTGGCCGCCTTCACCGGCCGCAAGGTGCACCAGTGCCCGCCCCGCATCGGCACCACCAGCCTCGGGGTGCACGAGCCCAACGAGGCGGTGGCGTCGTCGCTGGTGGCCTTCCTGGGTGGCCTGGCCTACGAAGGCGTGGTCGACTGCGACGTGCGCCGCGACGAGCGCGACGGCACGTTCAAGCTGCTCGACGTGAACCCGCGGGTGGGCGAGGCCTTCCGGCTCTTCACCGACGACGGCGACCTCGACGTGGTGCGCATGCAGTACCTCGACCTGACCGGCAACGAGGTGCGCCCCGGCACCGTGCGCGTGGGGCGCAAGTGGGCCGTCGAGCTCAACGAGGCGGTGGCCCTGATGCAGTGGCGGGGCGCCGACGACGCGCCCGCGGCGCGGGCCTACTTGGGCGCGCTGCGGGGGGTCGACGAGGTGGCCTGGTTCGCCACCGACGACCTCGCGCCCGTCGGTGCCGTGGGCGCGGTGGCGGCCCGTCGCCTGGCTCGGTTCGTGCGGAAGGCGTGGTGATGGACCTCGAGCAGTTCCAAGCGCTCATGGAGCACCAGTACGGCGAACGCGACCGCAGCCGCGGGGTGGACGCCACCGTGGCGTGGCTGGCCGAGGAGCTCGGCGAGTTGGCCAAGGCCGTGCGCAAAGGCACGCGGGCCGAACAGCTGCACGAACTGGGCGACGCGCTGGCGTGGCTGGCGTCGCTGGCCAACCAGTTGGGGCTCACGCTCGACGAGGCCGTCGCCCGTTATGCGAACGGCTGCCCCAAGTGCGGGCAGACGCCGTGCGCCTGCGGCGAGGCTGTCAGCGGCCCCGGCTGAGCAGCGCCTCGGCGATCTGCACGGCGTTGAGGGCGGCGCCCTTGCGCAGGTTGTCGCCGGTGACGAAGAGGGCCAGGCCGTTCTCGACGCTGTCGTCGCGGCGCACCCGGCCCACATAGGACGGGTCGGCGCCTGCCGCCAGCAACGGCGTGGGCAGGTCGCTCAGCACCACGGCGGGGCCGGCGGCGGCCAGCAGCTCCCGGGCCCGCTCGGCCGACAGGGGCCGCTCGAACTCCACGTTGAGGCTGACGGAGTGGCCGGTGAAGACAGGCACTCGCACGCACGTGCACGACACGCCGAGGTCGGGGAGGTCGAGGATCTTGCGGCTCTCGTTTCGGAACTTGTGCTCCTCGTCGGTCTCGTCGTCGACCAACGAGCCCGCCAGCGGCAGGACGTTGAAGGCGATGGTGGCGGGGAACTTCGAGGCGGGCGGGAAGTCGACGGCATCGCCGCGCAGGGCCAAGGCCGCGGCCTGTTCGCCCACCTTGCGCACCTGCTCGTCGAGCTCGGCCACGCCCTTCTGCCCGCCGCCGGAGACGGCCTGGTAGGTGGAGGCCACGATGCGGCGCAGGCCGGCCTCGTCGTGCAGCACCTTGAGGGGCGGCATGCACACCATGGTCGTGCAGTTGGGGTTGGCCACGATCCCCTTGGGGATGGCGCCGAGTGCGTCGGCGTTGACCTCGGGCACCACCAGCGGCACGTCGGGGTCCATGCGCCAGGCCGACGAGTTGTCGACCACGATCGCCCCGGCGGCGGCGACCCGAGGGGCCAGCTCGCGGGAGGCGGTGGCGCCCGCCGAGAAGATGGCGATGTCGAGGCCCGAGTAGTCGGCGGTGGCGGAGTCTTCGACCTCGATCTCGCCGCCGCCCCACGGCAGCTTGCGCCCGGCCGAGCGGGCGGAAGCGAAGAAACGGACGGAATCGGCGGGGAAGCGACGCTCGGCGAGGACCGAACGCATCACCTCTCCGACCATCCCGGTGGCGCCGACGATGCCGAGGTTCATGGGCGCGAGTGTAGGAGGAGGCCCTTGAGGCAGCCCACCCCTTTGGCCACGTCCTTGACCGCCATGGCGACGGGCACCGAGGCCAGTGCGGCGGGGCCGAGGCGGCGACGGGCCGCCCGGGCGACCGGCAACGAGACGTAGAAGGCGGCGCCTGCGACGACAGTGGCGCGGGTGGCGCGGCCGCCGCGCAGCAGGGCGACGGGGCCGACGGCGTAGGCGGCCACGCGGGCGAGGTTGCGGCCGATCATGAGGCGATGGCCGGCGGCGGCGTCGCCCAGGCCGTAGCGGTAGTAGGTGCGAGCGGTGCCGCGCAGGTCGGGGCGTTGGTCCCACGTGACGAGGGCGTCGGCCGACAGTTCGCAGCGGCCGCCTGCCCGGTCGACGGCGACGCCGAAGGCCACGTCCTCCGCCGTGCGCAGGTCTTCGGGCATGCCGCCCACCCCCTCCCATGCGGCGCGGTCGAAGGCCATGGACCGGCCGTTGGAGAAGCGGGGGTCGAAGGCCCGGCCGAGCAGCGAGCCGTACAGGCGGGCCAAGGCGCCTGTACGACGGGCTTCTTCCACCACCGGATAGCAGGCCACGGCGGCGGCCTGTTCGAGCGGCGTGGTGGCGGTGACGTCGTAGACGCCGGTGACGAGGGCAGGCGGGCGGGCCTCGTCGAAGGCGGCGCGCAGGGCGTCGAGCCACTGGGGCGCAGGCCTGCACCCGGCGTCGGTGCAGGCCACCACGTCGCACTGGGCCACCGCGGCACCGGCGTTGCGTGCTGCGCCCGGGCCTTGGTTGGGCGACAGGCGCACCAGGCGAGCCCCGGGCGTTCGGGCGGCCAGGGTGGCGAGGCGATCGCCGGTGCCGTCGGTGGAGCAGTCGTCGACGACCACCAATTCGTCGCCGGGCCGCAGCTGCGAGGTGACGGCGGCGAACGACGGCTCGACGTCATCGCCCTCGTTGAAGAAGGGCACGACGACGCTCACCGGGCGGGTGGTGGAAAGGCCCGCGCCGGGACGGCGGGCGGCGGCGGCCAGCACCGACACGAACTCGGCGGCCGACGCCGAAGGATCGGGGCGCGCCGCCACCAAACGCCGGCCCGCCTCCCCCATCGTGCGCCGCAGCATCGGATCGGTGAGCCGGTTCAGGGCGGCGGCGATCTGGCCGGGGGCGCCTTGGTCGACGGGGATGCCTGCGTCGCCCAGCCGTTCGGTGAGGGCGCCGCCGCAGGCAGCGACCACGGGGAGGCCGGCAGCCATGGCTTCGTCGGCCACCATCGACCAGCCCTCGCGGCCGATGCCCGCCTCGTTGGTCTTGGTCGGCACCACCACCACGTCGGCGCCGGCCAGGCGGCGGGCGGCGTCGGGCACGTCGCCCAGGAAGTGCACGCGCTCGGCCACGCTGCATGTCGTGGCCAGCGACTCCAGGCGGGCCCGCTCGCCCGGCTGGGTGGGGTCGTCGCCGCCGATGACCACGAGGTGCCACGGCTCCGCCGCAGGCAGGGCGCGGATCACGTCGTCGACGCCCTTGTAGGCGCTGAGACGGCCGACGAAGGCGGCCACGTGCTCGGCGTCGGCGAGGCGGGGCACGTCGCCGTCGGGCTCGGCGGGCTTGGGTGGGGGGATGACGACCACGTCGGAGCGACCGGTGGCCTCGGCCACCTGCTCGCTGTTGGCGATCACCGCCGTGCAGCGGGCGGCCAGCGGGCGGGCCAGGCGGCGGTCGAAGGAGAAGTCGTGCTTGGCCCACACCACGGGCACGCCGACCAGGCGCGCCGCAGGCACGGCGACCGCCGCGGGCTTCACCCCGTTGGCCCACACCACGTCGACGTTCGAACGTCGCCAGCGCGCCGCCAGGTGCACGGTCGATCGGGCGATGTCGAACGGGCCCTTGCCCGTGGGGACGACGTGCACCGGCCAGCCCCGCTCGCGGGCAGCGTCGGCGAAGGGCGTCTCCCCCAGGGCCACAACGCTGACCTCCAGGCGGTAGGCCTGGTGGTCGAGGACCGACAGCGCCACCCGCTCGGCCCCGCCCAGGCCGCCCACGGCGACCACGACCTCCACCCGCAACGGCGCCGTCGTCATCGGGGCCGCCCCCCGGCGGAACATGCGTCGGAATCGCGCCGTATTACGGCGCGATTCGTACGCAACTTCGGGGCGGTGGGGTGGAGGGGGGTCATCGGGGGCGGCGCACGCCGAGCATCTTCAGGGCCAGCACGGCGGCCCCGTTGCGCGGCGGTGTGGGCAGGCGGGGCACGGCAAAGCGCCGCCACGGGCCTTCGCCCCAGGCGAAGGCGATCTCGTAGCCGGCGGCCGCCACCGCCCGTTCCTCGCGCTCGCCGAATAACCCGTAGGGATAGGCGAACGCGGGGCACGGCCTGCCGGTGAGCGCTTCCACCGCCACCTTGGAACGGGCCAGGTCGTCGGCCAACTCGGCGTCGCCGAGCTTGCGCAGGTCGCGGTGGGCCAGCGAGTGGCTGCCGATCTCGTGGCCGTCGGCCACCAAGGCGGCCACGCCCGCTTCGTCGAGCAGTTGCCCGGCCGCCCCGGCGACCTCGGGGTGCGTGCCGCCGGGCAGCCAGTCGGGGCACACGAAGAACGTGGCCCGCAGCCCGAGCTTGCGCAGGAGGGGCGACACGACGGTGGCGTCGGCCATCCACCCGTCGTCGAACGTGAGGGCAGTGGTGGCCGGCGGCAAGGGCCGGTCGGCGCCCCGCTCGACCAGTTCGGACGCGGTGAGGAACCGGTAACCGGCCCGCTGCAACAAGCGCACCTGTCGCTCGAACAACCCGGCATCGAGCACGAGCTCCTGCGGGTCGTGGCCCGTGCCCACGTCGCCCACGGCGTGGTAGGCGAGCACCGCGGGCGGGCGAACCGTCACCATGCGCGAGCCACCCGTCGGTGCACGGCGCGCACCACGCGCCCCACCGGCTGCTGCACCAGCCGTTCGTAGCGGTCGTCGCGCTTGAGCCGGAGGCCGACCATGGTGGCGCCGTTGGTCATGTCCTGGCGGGGAAGGTGGAGCGGGTCGTCCCAACTGCCGTCGCCGCTGGTGCCGCACGCGGCGCGGTAGCCCGCCTCCCGAGCCAGTTCCTTGACCGCGGGCGCCACCCGTCCGAACGGGTAGGCCAGGGTGTCGACCGCTTGGCCGGTCATGGCCTGGAGGGCCTGGCGCGACTCGGCCAGCTCGCGGGCACAGGCCGTGGCGTCGAGCCCGGTGAGGTCGACGTGGCGCGCGGAGTGCGAACCGATCTCGACGTGGCGAGCCAGTTCCGCCAGCTCCTCGGCGGTGGCGAAGCGGCGGGACGGATGATCGGGATGGGGCTCCCCCAAGCGGTGCGAGACGGCGAAGACGGTGGCCGGTGCAGCAAGGCGTCGGAGCACCGGCACCAGCTCGTGGAGGTTGTCGGCAAAGCCGTCGTCGAAGGTGAGGGCGGCGAGCCCCGAGCCGGCGCCCCGGCCCACGGCGTCGGCCAACTCGCCGAAGGCCACCAGCCGGTAGCCCCATCGCCGCAACCGGGCCACCTGTCGCTCCAACAACACCGGTGCGGTGAACAAGCCGTGAAGGTCGTCGCGCCGGGGCACGCGGCCCACGCCGTGGTAGGCGAGGGCGAGCGGCGGCAGCGACACGACGCCCATTGTCGTCCAAGGCCACCGGTAAGGTGACCCACCGTGCCTCTCTCGGCCTCGCCGACGCCGGAGCCGTCGAGCGGTCGACGGCTGCTCGCCAACACCGGCTTCCGTTCGGTGGCCGAGGTCGGCTCCAAGGTCGCCACCTTCGCCTTGCTCACCGTGCTGGCCCGGGAAGTGGGCGACGACGAGCTCGGCGTGTACCTGTTCGCCGTGTCGTTGGCCATGCTGGCGTCGACTGCGGCGGACTTCGGCCAGGACAAGGTGCTCACCCGCGAGGTGGCCCGCCACCCCGACCAGGCCGAGCACTACTTCGGCAACACGCTGGCCCTGCGCTTGGTGGTGGGGCTGCCCGCCATCGTCGTGCTCCCCCTCGTCGTGAAGCTGTTGGGCTACGGCGGCAAGGCCCCGCTGGTGGCGGCCGTCGTGGGCTTCGCCGTGCTCGCCGAGCTGCTCACCACCACGTGCTTCGCCGTCTACCAGTCGTTCGAGCGGGTGGGGTTCGTGCCCGTCGTGCTGCTGACCGAGCGGTGGTTCATCGCCGTGGGCGGCATCGTGGTGGTGCTGCTCGGCCACTCGATCCTGGCCGTGGCCGTCGTGTTCCTCGTCGGCGCCCTGATCGGCCTCGTGCTCGCCGTCCGCCTGCTGGTCACCCGGGTGGTGCGGGTGCGGCTGCGGGCCGACCGCCGCGCCTGGTGGCCGTTGATGCGGGCGGCACTGCCGCTGGGCATCGCGGGCGTCTTCAGCACGATCCTGTTCCGCGTCGACATGACGATGCTGGCCGCCTACAAAGACGCCGCCGTGGTGGGCAACTACGGCGTGGCCTACCGCCTGTTCGAGACCACGTTGTTCCTGAGCTACTCGGTGGTGGCCGGGGCGTTCCCCGTGTACGCCAAGCTCGACCCCGACGGTGACGAGCCACTGGGCGAGGTGTTCGCCCGCACCCTCAAGCTGGCCACCGGCTTGGTGGTGCCGCTCGCCGTGGGCCTGGCGGTCATGGCGGAGCCGGTGGTGCGCCTGGTGTTCGGCACCGACTTCGACGACACGCCCCGGGCCCTGCTCCTGCTGACGCCCGCCATCGCCGTGTTCCCGGTCGGCTACCTGTCGGGCTACCTGCTCATCGCCAGGAACCGGGAGCGGCGGCTGGTGGTGGTCTACGCCGCCTTGGCCGTCGAGAACATCGCCTCCAACCTCGTGCTGATCCCCCTGTTGTCGTTGCACGGCGCGGCGATCGCCACCTCGATCACCCAGGTCCTGCTGGCCGGGATCCTCCTGCGCATGGCCCGACGAGCGGCGGGCGGCGTCGACTTGGCCGTCGCCTTCGTCACGCCGGTTGCCGCCGCCGCAGCCGCAGGTGCCGTCATGTGGGCCACCCGGTCGTCGCTCGCCGTCGCCGTGGGAGCCGGGGGGATGACGTACGTGGCCGCCTTCTACCTGGTCGACCGCCAGTGGTTCCCCGACGACACGGCATCCCTGCGAGGGCTGCTCAAGCGCGGCTGACGGCCTCGCGCCGGGCGGCCGGCAACAGCGCCGTGAGCCGGTCGGCCAAGGCGGTGTCGCGGTCGAAGGCGGCGCGGTTGGCCCGAGCGCCCGCCAAGGTGCGCACCAGCACGGCGTACCGAAGCTGGAGCAGCGCAGGGCGATGCGCGCGTCCCACCCCCTCCACCAAGCGCTCGAACAACTCCGCCCGGTCGTCGGCATCGGGCATCGAGCACCAGAAGCGCAGGGCATCGACGCCGAGGGGAGCCTGCGTCGCCAACTCCCAGTCGAAGGCCCATACCGAACCTGCGCTCCAGTACACGTTGTTGGGGTGGAAGTCGCCGTGGCTGGTGACCCGCGGCAGGGCCGACGAGCGAAGCAAGCGGCGCATGCGGAGCGCATCGAGCAGGAACGGCGTGAGGAAGACCGAGGGGCGCAACCGCCGGGCATTGCCGCCGGTCGTCGGCGCGTCGGCTCGCGGCGGCAAGACAAGGCCGCTGACTTCGAGCGATGCATCGGCCACCGCCCGCATGGCGGCTGCGCCTTGGCAGGGCTCGCGCTCCACCCACTGCTCCACCATCCAGCCGGGGCCGCGGCGCAGTACGGCGGGCGCTCGCAACAGCCCGTCGCCGCCGATGGCGAGCCGGATACGGGCTTCGAAGTCGAAGCGGGGGTGGTCGGCAAGGTCGTCGCTGTGGCGGAAGAACAAACGTCCGTTCGACCCCACGGCAGCCCCGTAGGCCCGGGAGGCCTCCCGCCATGTTCGCTCCACCGCCACCCCGAGCTCGTCGAGGGTGGCGAGAAGGTCGGGCGGGAGGTCGCTCACGCCGGTGCCGTGCGGGTGATGCGGTCGTAGGCGAACACCGCCCCGACCATGGCGAAGAGCAAGGTGAGCACCACCGCGTTGTGGAGCGTGTAGTCGACGATGCCTTGGCCGAGCACGCCGACGAGGGCGGCGGCCAGGCCGGCCACGACAGCGCGGTCTTCGGCGGCCACCCGCCGGGCCATCCGGCGCATGGCGACGTGGAGGTGGACGGCCAACCCCAGCGCCAGGCCCAGGGCGGGGAGGCCCAGTTCGGCGCCCCACGTCAGCAGCAGGTTGTGGGCGTGCTCGGCCACCACCGTCCGTGCTTTGGAGGTGGCCCGGGCACTCGCCTGGGGAAAGCTGCCCGCGCCGTAGCCGGTCACCGGTTGTTCGACGATCTCGCCTTGCGCCTCGCGCCAGATGGCAGGCCGGTTGTCGTAGGGGTTGCGCTCGCCCGCGATCGACCGCAGCCGCTGTCCGACCACCTCGACCTGCGGGCTGGTGGGGGCGAAGGCGCTCAGCGCAGCGCCCAGCAGGACCACGGGCACGACGGCGAGCATCAACGCACGACGGGCCTCGGGCAGCTTCACCACGAGCACGACGGCGCCGAGCACGAAGCCGATCCAGGAACCACGTGACAGCGACAGCACCAGGCCGAGGACGCCACCCGCCACGCCGATGCCCGCGAACAAACGGCCCCGACGGGTCTGGGCTGCAAAGAACACGCCGATGCCGATGAGGGCGCCGGTGGCGCAGAACGTGCCCAGTTGGTTGGGCTGGGTGAAGATGCCGGTGGCCCGCCCCTGCACCACGGCACCGTCGAAGGCGGCGCGCACCTGCGAGGCGCCGAGCGGCGTCGTCAGGCCCACGGCGGCTACCACGCCGACGACCACGGCGAGTAAGGCGCGCACGTCGCCAGGGCGGCGGGCGACCGCCACCACCGTCGCCGCGAACACCATTCCGATGGCGAACAGCACGATCTCTCGCAGGGCGCGCTGGCGGTTGAGCGCGGTGGGCAAGCCGACGAGCATCCAGGCCACGAAGGCCACGCCCCAGCCCATGCCCCGCACCCACGACAGCGGCGCCAACCCGCTCGCCATGCGGCGGAGGGCGACCAGCGCGGCCACCGCCAGGGTGGCCAGCTGCACCAACTGGAGCTCGATGCCCGGCAGTTCCATGACGCCCACGGGGAAAGCGAGGACCACCAACGCAGGCGCCAGCCGAGGGTCGTTGAGCACGGCCAAGGCGGCCAGCGGGACACCGACCAGAGCGAGGAGGACCAGGGGGCCGTTGTCGCCGCCGAGGCGGGCGGCCACGGCGACGAGGCCGTAGCCGGCCATTAGGGCAGCGACCACCGCCGCGGCGGCAAGCAGCCCGTCGCGCCGGGCCAACGCGCTGCTGCCGGTGGTCAGGGCCACGGCGTCAGACCGCTTCGGCCCCCGGCCGCACGCTCTTGGGCTTCTCGGCCGGGGTGGCGCCGTACGAGCCGTAGGCGCCGTAGGTGCCCATGCCGCTGCGGTCGCGCACGCGGTTGGCGACGGCCCCGAGGATGCGCACGCCCAAGGCGTCGAGGGCGGCGGCGGCCTCGGACAACGACGTGGCCAAGGTGTCGGCGCCGGCCACCAACAAGGTGCCGTCGCACAGGGTGGCCAGGGTGCGGGCGTCGTCGCCGCCGAGGACCGGCGGGGCGTCGACCACGATCACGTCGAAGCGCTCGCGGGCCAGGCGCAACAGGTCGGCGAAGTGGCGGGCCAGCAGGTCGCCCGCGTCGGGGTCGGCAGCGGTGCGCAGGATGAACAGGTTGGGCGCCGGCCCCGGGCGCACGGTCGCCTCCAACTCGGCGGTGCCGTGGAGCAGTTCGGCCACGCCGGGCCGGTCGGGCCCCGGGAACAACCGCACCACGCCGGGCCTGCGCAGGTCGGCGTCGACCAAGAGCACGTTGGCGTCGAGGCGGGCCAACGCCGCGGCCAGCGCGCCCGCCACGGTGGTCTTGCCCTCGCCCGGCAGCGTCGAGGTCACCACGAGGGTGTGTACCGGCTGGTCGCGCGAGCTTCGCTCGAGGTTGGTGCGCAGGGTTCGCACCGCGGCGCCCACGGCCGGGTCGAGCAGGGCTTCGACGGGGGAGTTGCGCAGCGCCCGGGAAGCAGGGATGCGCCCGACCACGGGATAGCCGGTGACGACGGCCACGTCGCGCCACGTGCGCACCCGGGGACGGCCTCGTTCGAGCAGCAGGCCTGCGCCCGCCCCGGCCAGCAGCCCGAGCAGCAGGCCCGCCGCCTGGTAGAGCCGGCGAGGCGGTCCTGACGGCGCGCTGGGCGGCAAGGCCTGGGCGACCACCACGGCGTCGAGCAGGCGGTCGGCGTTGGCGAACGACAGGGTCTCGGCGGCCAAGGCGTTGGCGGCATCGGCCACCCGGCGCGACCCGCCCAGCGTCACCGTGATGGTGAGGTTGGCGCTGTCGGTGGCGACCGTGGCGTCAGTACCGCTGTGCAACGGACCGGGCCGCTCCCCGAGTCGCGGTGCGATGCGTTCGATGGTGGCCCGCGAGGTCACGTAGGCCACGTAGCGCGGCAGCACGACGCGCACGATGTCGGCGCCCGCGTTGCCCTCGGGCTTGGGAGCGAACGAGACCACCACCGAGGCGGTGTACTCGTTGGGCAGCGACTCCGCGTAGGCAGAGGCACCGACGAGGAACGCGACGGTGACCAGCGCAGCCACACGCCAGCGCCGTAACACGTCCTTGAACAGGACCGGGAGCGTGACGTCGTCTGCCACCCCAGCGAGCGTAACCGTCAGAAGACCGCGCAATTGGGACTTCAGCCACGCAGCGCGGTTACCGACACATCTTCAGAACCCACGAAACGGCAACTCCGGGGAAACCCGGGAGACGCAAAGTCACGGGCCTACAGGGAGCAATCCCCAAGGCGGCCGGTCTACCGAATGGGGGCGCAACAACGCCCTCCGTGGGACGGAAGTTTCGTCTTGGAGGAGAGACCAAGTTGTTGCGCAAGCTTGCAGTCACCATCGTCATCGGGCTCGTCGGGACCCTGGGCTTCATGGGCCAGGGCACGGGCTCCGCCGGAGCAGAGACCGCCACCGTGCTCCCCGCTTTCGGCGTGCAGTTCCACGCCACGTGGGGCAGCTACACCGATGCCCAGCGCATCGCCGTGCTCGACAAGCTGGCCGCCGCCAACGTGCGCTGGGTCCGCATCGACATCGGCTGGGCCGCATGGGAAGAGGCGGGCAAGGGCCAGATCAGCCAATGGCAGGCCGACCTTCTCGACCGCGTGGTCGCCGCCGCCGAAGCCCGCAACATCAACGTGCTGGGCACCCTGTGGCGGACCCCGGCGTGGGCCAACGGCGGCAAGGGCGTGTCGACTCCCCCCACCGACCTCAACGAGTACGGCCGTTTCGCCACCTACATCGCCAATCGCTACAAGGGCCGCATCGCCGCCTGGGAAGTGTGGAACGAGCCCAACCTCACCGACTTCTGGGCCAACGCCGACCCGGTGAAGTACGCCGCCCTGGCCCGGGTCGCCTACCCGGCCTTCAAGGCGGGCGACCCCAACACCAAGGTCGTCATCGGCAGCGTCTCGCAGAACGACACCGAGTGGCTGACCCGCATGTACGACGCCGGGGTGAAGGGTGCCTACGACATCCTCTCCACCCACCCGTACCAGGGTCCGTCGGACGCACCGCCCGAGGTCGTCGACAACGGCAACTTCTGGATCATGGACCACATCGGCGCCGTGCGTTCGCTGATGGTCGCCCGGGGCGATTCCGCCAAGCCCATCTGGGCCACCGAGTTCGGCTGGTCGAGCCACGCCAACACCGGCAGCGAGCCTTCGTGGAACCGGGGCGTCAGCGAGTCGGCCCAAGCCGACTACCTGGTGCGGTCGCTCAACTGGTTCGCCACCCGCCACCCCTACGTCACCAACATGTTCTGGTACAACGAGCGCAACAAGGCGACGGGCAACGCCCACCAGGACAACTTCGGGATCCTGCGCAACGACCTCAGCGAGAAGCCCGCCTACGCCTCGGTCAAGAAGCTGCTCGCCACGGTGAGCGCTCCCACGACCACGACGACGGCGCCCGCGCCGACGACGACCAGCACGACGGCCCCGGCGCCCACGACGACGACCACGGCTCCGGCGCTCACCACCAAGACAGCGTCGCCTGCCCCCGCCCCCGCTCCCTCGGTGCTGAGCTACCGGTTGGTGGGACGTGACGGCCGCACCTTCGCCTTCGGCGACACGGGCAGCCTCGGCAACACCGCACCGCTGCCCCTGCAAGCGGGCCGCTCGATCGTCGCTTCGGTGGCCACGCCCAACGGCGGCGCCTGGGCATCGGCCGACGACGGCGCCGTCTACGCCATCGGCAACGCGCCGTTCTTCGGCTCCATGGGCGGCACCCGCCTCAACAAGCCGATCGTGGGCATGGACGGCACGCCCAGCGGCAACGGCTACTGGCTGGTCGCTTCCGACGGCGGCATCTTCTCCTTCGGGGACGCCCGCTTCTTCGGGTCCACCGGCGCCATCAAGCTCAACAAGCCGATCGTGGGCATGGCCGCCACGCCCTCGGGCAACGGCTACTGGCTGGTCGCTTCCGACGGCGGCATCTTCGCCTTCGGCGACGCCCGCTTCTTCGGCTCCACCGGCGGCATCCGCCTGAACCAGCCCATCGTCGGCATGGCGCCCACGGCCAGCGGCAACGGCTACTGGCTGGTTGCCTCCGACGGCGGCATCTTCACCTTCGGCAACGCGGCGTTCCTCGGCTCCACCGGCTCGATCAAGCTGAACAGGCCGATCACCGGCATGGTCCCGACGCCGTCGGGGCTCGGCTACTGGTTCGTGGCCTCCGACGGCGGCGTGTTCTCCTTCGGTGACGCCCGCTTCCTCGGATCGGCCGCCAACTTCGGAGCCACCATCTCCGGCATGGTCGCCCCCGCCCGGTAGTTCGCTAGGGCGTTCGCACCAAGCCGAGCGTCAGCTCGGCCATGCGATCGCCCCACGTACGGAGGTCGTGCGAGTGGGCCGCTCTCTCCCGGCCCGCTCGCCCCTCCGCTGCCGCCAGGTCCGGGTCGCGGAGGCGGTGCACCAACGCCTCGCCCAACGCCCCCACGTCGCCGGGCCGCACGATGGCCCCGCCCCCGCCGATGGCCTCGGCCATGCCCTCCACGTCGGTGGCGACGATGCTGCGGCCCGCGGCCATGGCTTCGAGCACGGTGATGGCCAACCCCTCGTAGCGAGAGGGCTGGGCCACCACGTCGGCGGCGGCCAGCCAGTGCTCCACCGACGGTTGGCGGCCCACGAGCTCGACGCCCTCGCCCGCTCGCGCCGCCAAGGCTTCCCGGTCGGGCCCGTCGCCCACCAGCACCAAGCGGGCCGTCGACACGGCAGCCCGCACCGCGGGCCAGGCGTCGAGCAGCACGTCCTGCCCCTTCTGGTGCGACAGCCTGCCGATGCACGCAACCAGCGGCCCCTCGCCAAGCCCGAGCCGTTCCCGCGCCTCGCGGCGGTCGACCACGGCGAAGCGCTGGAGGTCGACGGCGTTGGGAACCACCCGGTAGCGGCCCCTGATGCCGTGCTCCTCGCCTTGGCGGTACTCCGCCTGGCTGCAGCACACGACCACCTCGGTCCAGCGGATGGCCGCCCGTTCCCACATGACGGCGGCAGCCCGGGTGGCACCGCCCACGGCGAGGAACGACCACGCGTGGGGCTGGAAGATCGTCGGGCGCCTGCCTCGCAGGACGAGGCGGCCCACCAGCCCGGCCTTCGACGAGTGCAGGTGGACGACATCGGGCTGGAAGGCCTCGACGATGCCTGCCAGCCGCCGCGACTCGGCGGGCACGTCGCGGTGCGGCTCGCGCGATGCCGCCCAGGCGATGCGGTCGGCGCCCTCGGGCAGCGGCGCGTCGGCAGGCCCGGCAAAGCCCACCGTCCACCCCCGCTCCACCTGGTCACCCACGAGGTCGAACAGGAAACGGGCCAAGCCGTAGTCAGCCGACTGGGCGACGTGCAGGACGCGGGGCATCACCAGTTGACGCGACGCGACTCGCCCGACTGCCACGACCCGCCCGGCGCCGTCCACGACACCGCAGGCACGCGCCCCGAGGGCTCGACCACGAGGGAGCCCGATGGAGCGCCCATGCGGAAGCGGAAGGTGACTGTCTTGGTCTCGCCCCGCTTCACGGTCATGGGCACCGCGTGCACTCGCGTCGGGCCGTCGGGCCCCGCTGCCGCGGGATCGCCGCCGTCGCTGTCGATGTCGCCTGCGAAGCCGGGCAGGTTCACACTGAGGATGCCGAAGTAGTCGCCCGCGCCGACCGGGCTGCCCGGGTAGGGGCCTGCCACGTAGACGGGTGCGCCGACCGGCGTGGTGTTGGCGACGGTGACGCGCAGCTCCGCTGCAGTGGCGCCCCCGTCGGGCCGCAGCGACAGGTTGGCGTCGACCTCCATAAACCGGTCGAGCTTGTTGGCGCTGCGGTTGAGGAGCGACACCATCAGCGACGCGGACTCCATGCGGCCGTCGATGCCTGCGCTCTCCCACACCCGTTGTTCCTCGGGCCGCGCCGCCCAGGCCATGACGTGACGGCCCCGCGCGGCGCGGGCCAGCGTGGACGCCAACTTGGCCATGTCCCAGCCGCCGCGGTCGACGTTGCCCAGCGCCGACTTGGCCAACAGGCCGAGCAACTCGCGGCGGCCCGCTTGGGCGTTGGCGTCGATGGAGGTGATGCCCGCGTACTGCTCGTAGAGGAGAAAGTCGTCGACGGCCTCGGCTTCCAGCCGGCGGCCCGCCACGTCGACCGGCCCCGTGGCCTCGACGATGGCCTGCACGGTGATGGGGTCGAGGGCGAGCACCCCGTCGACCGGGCGGCCCCACATGCGTGTGGCCAGTTCGGCGGTCACGTCGAAGCGCGGGGAAGCGGCCAGGTTGCGCCACTCCTTGTTGGGGTTGAGCCAGCCCCAGCGGGCGGCGAAGTCGGCGTCGGTGATCGGCGGCGGGTTGTTCCGGTACAGGCCGCCTGCCGGCTGGAACTCGCCGAGCGAGAAGCGTCCGTCGGCGAAGGTCATCTCGCCCACGCTCAGGAACATGCCCGAGCCCGCTCGCATCTCCGAGTTGTTGGCGGCCAGCACGAGGTAGCGGCGGGGGCCTTGGAACAGGTCGGCCAAGCCCGTGGCTGCGGTGCCGCCGTCGCGCAGCGTGCGCCGCAACTCGGCCAACCGCTCGTCGAGCTCGACCCGCTTTTCCGCCAACGTGCCGACGAGGGCCTTCGACGGTCCCAGGTCGATGTCGGTCAGCCGGGCGTCGGCCCGCGACGCGATCTGGCCCAGCTCGCGCAGCACGGCAATGCGTTCGGGGCCCGCCCCGGGCGGACGCTGGAGGACGCCTTGGGCTTCGCCCACTGCGTCGCGGCCCACCTCGGTGATGCGCGCCGACGCTCCCGCCAGGGCGGTGGCCGAGCGCAGTTGGCGGCCGGCCACGGGCAGCAGCTTCAGCGGCGCCACCAAGGGGCTCGACAGGCGGTCGTGGCCGCGGTCGAAGGCGGTGGTGGCGTCGTGCAGGTCAGGGAGCGCTCGGCCCGCCACCAGGTCGGCGGGGGCGGTCAGCTTCTGCGCCCGCTGCACGGAGGCGAGGCCCGCCTCCAGGTCGGAGCGGGCACGCAGGAGCGACGCCCCGGCGGCGGCCGCCCACCCCAGGACGACGAGGACGGCGAGCAGCAGCCACAGCCGCCGTCGCCTCACGACAGCTCGAAGGCCTCGTGGATCGCCTGCACCGCAGGCTCCACCTGGTCGGCGCGGACCACGCAGGTGAGGCGGATGGGCGAGGTGGAGATCATCTCGATGTTCACGCCGACGTCGGCGAGGGTCTCGAACATGCGAGCGCTGACGCCGGGGTTGGTTTTCATGCCCGCCCCCACGATCGAGACCTTGGCGATGTCGCGGTCGGCCAGCACGTCTTGGGCGCCCACGTCGGAGGCGTGGCTGCGGCACACCTCCAAGGCCACGTCGAGGTCGCTCTTGGGCACGGTGAAGGAGATGTCGGTGGTGCCGTGCAACGAGACGTTCTGCACGATCATGTCGACGTTCACGTTCTGGTCGGCCAGGAGCCGGAAGAGTTGGGCGGCGATGCCGGGCTTGTCGGGCACGCCCGCCACCGTCACCTTCGCCTCCGACGTGTCGTGCGTGACGGCAGAGATGATGGGTTGCTCCATCGCGGGATCCTCCTCAGTGACCCAGGTGCCGGGCTCCCAGGTGAAGCTGGAACGGACGTGCATGGGCACGCCGTGGTTGCGGGCGAACTCGACGGCCCGGAAGGCGAGCACGCCGCTGCCCGAGGCGGCGATCTCCAGCATCTCTTCGTAGCTGACGTGCTGGAGGCGCCGGGCGTTCTGCACGATGCGGGGGTCGGCGCTGAACACGCCGGGCACGTCGCTGTACTTCTCCATGGCATCGGCGCCGAGCGCAGCGGCGAGGGCGACAGCGGTGGTGTCGGAACCGCCGCGGCCCAGCGTCGTGACGTCCTTGTCGGTCGACACGCCTTGGAAGCCGGCCACCACGGGCACCTTGCCTGCGCCCAGGCAGCCCTTCAAGCGGTCGGCCTTGACCTCGAGGATCTTGGCCCGCTCGTGGAAGGTGTCGGTGATGATCCCCGCCTGGCTGCCGGTGAAGCTGTCGGCGGGCACGCCGAGGTCGTGCAGGGCCATGCAGAGCAGGGCCATGGCCTTGCGCTCGCCCGCGGTGAGCAGCATGTCCATCTCGCGGCCGGGGCGGGTGCGCGACACCTCGTTGGCCAGGCGGATGAGGTCGTCGGTCTCCTTGCCCATGGCGCTGACGACCACGACGACGTCGTTGCCTTGGCGCCGCGTGCGGGCCACGTGGTCGGCCACGGCGCGGATGCGTTCGGCGTCGGCCACGGAGGTGCCGCCGAACTTCTGGACGAGGAGTGCCACGCCCGCCGAGCGTAGCGGCCACCCCCTCCACCCCCGTTCTGGTCCGGCAATCCCGCGCTGTGGCGCGGGATTCCCGGACCAGAACGGCAGAAAGCGGGCTCGGCTAGGTTCGCGGCCCATGCCGACGCAGAAGCGGGAACGCAAGAGGCAGGGCCGACACGCCCGACAGGAGTACCTGCAGGCGCAGCGCCGGAAGGCCAAGCTGCGCCGCCAGGCCATGATCGTGCTCGTCGTGGTGGGGCTGGTGCTGGGGGCAGCACTGTTCTTCAGCCGCGACGGGGGCGACAACGTGGCCACCAACTCGACCACCACCACGGTGGCGGGCGCCATCCCCAAGGCGGAGCCGGTGGCCAACGACAGCAAGGTCACGGGCGACACGCCGTGCCCGCCTGCCGACGGCAGCGCCAAGCCGACCTACAAGTTCGAGAAGCCGGCGCCCATGTGCATCGACCCGGCCAAGGCCAACGTCGCCGTGATGACGACGAGCGAAGGCGTCATCGAGATCACCCTCGACACCCAGAAGACGCCGAAGACGGCCAACAACTTCGCCGTGCTCTCGCGCTACCACTACTACGACGGCACGGCGCTGTTCCGCACCAACACGGGCATCGACATCATCCAGGGCGGCTCGCCGCACACCCAGTTCAACGACGATCCCGGCCCCGGCTACACCATCGAGGACGAGGGCACAGGGTTCAAGTACGCCGAGGGCGACCTGGTGATGGCCCGTTCGCAGGGCCCGAACTCCGCGAGCGCGCAGTTCTTCTTCGCCTCCGGGCCGAAGACCTCCGCCCTCGACAGCCAAGGCACCTACGTCACCTTCGGCAAGGTCACCAGCGGGCTCGACGTGGTGAAGGCGATCATGGCCCTGCACCGCGACGACCCCACAGCACAGGGCGGCCCGGGCGAAGGCGGCCCCAGCAAGCTCGTCATCATCGAGAAGATCGAGATCGTGGAGAAGTAGATGGCCCAACGTTGGGATGCCCCGCCCGCCATGGAGATCGACCCCTCGCGCCGCTACACGGCCGAGATGGTCACCTCGCACGGCACCATGAAGCTGGCCCTCGACCCGGCCTCTGCACCCAAGACGGTGAACAGCTTCGTCTTCCTGGCCCGCCAAGGCTTTTACGACGGCGTGATCTTCCACCGCATCATCCCGGGCTTCGTGCTCCAGGGTGGCGACCCCACCGGCACCGGCACAGGCGGCCCCGGCTACAAGTTCGAAGACGAACTGCCCGCCCCCGGCCGCTACGAACTGGGCTCGTTGGCCATGGCCAACGCCGGCCCCAACACCAACGGCAGCCAGTTCTTCGTCATCAGCGGCCCCGACGGCATGCGCCTGCCCCCGCAGTACGCACTGTTCGGCAAGGTCGTCTCGGGCATCGACGTGGTGACAACCATCGACGCCCTCGGTACCCGCTCCGGCCAACCCACGGAGCGAGTCGTCATCGAATCGGTGACGATCACCGAGCACGAGGACTGACCGGGGGCGCGGCGGCATGGCCGAGCCACGCCGAAGGCGGCGGCGACCGGTCGGGCCGCCCGCCGTCTCCATCCGGAACCTGCGCAAGGAGTTCGGCGCCAAGGTTGCCGTCGACGACCTGTCGCTCGACGTTCCCACCGGTTCGTTCTTCGGGCTGGTGGGACCGAACGGCGCGGGAAAGAGCACCACGCTCAAGGCCACCACCGGCCTGCTCCGCCCCACCCGTGGCACGGTCGTGGTCGACGGCGTCGACGTGTGGAGCGACCCGCCCGCGGCCAAGGCCCGCATGGGCATCCTGCCCGAAGACCCCAAGCTCTTCGACCGCCTGACCGGCGGCGAGTTGCTGACCTACAACGGCCTGCTGCGGGGCATGCGGCCCGAGGTCGTGGAAGCCCGGGCCGTGGAACTGCTCGAGGTGCTCGGGCTGGCCGATGCCACCCGCACCATGGTCGTCGACTACAGCCAGGGCATGCGCAAGAAGGCCGCCTTGGCCTGTGCGTTGATCCACGCCCCCCGGGTGCTCTTCCTCGACGAGCCCTTCGAGTCGGTCGACCCGGTGTCGGCCCGCACCATCCGCATGGTGCTGCAGCGCTTCACCGACGAAGGCGGCACCGTGGTGTTCTCCAGCCACGTCATGGACACGGTGGAACGCCTGTGCGACCACGTGGCCATCCTCCACCACGGCCGGGTGGTGGCCTCGGGCGCCACCGCCGCAGTGCGAGGAGGACGAGCCCTGGAGGACGTCTTCATCGAGGCAGTGGGCGCGGTCGACGCCCCCGGGGTGGCGCTGTCGTGGCTCGGCACTTCCTCCGACTGAAGCTCGCCCTTCTCCGGGGCGGGCTGGCCAAGTCGGGGATGCAGGGCACCGTCGCCTTCGTCTTCGCCTACCTCCTGGCCGTAGTCACCGGCTTGTTCTTCGGCGGCATGGCCTTGTTCTTCCGCGCTGCCGACGTCGACGAGATGGTGCCGTGGCTGCCCGTGGCCTTCGCCGTCCTGTTCACCTGCTGGGTGCTGTTCCCCGTCATCGGCATGGGGACCGAGGGCACCCTCGACGTCGACCGCCTCGCCCTGTTCCCCCTCGGGCCCCGCCGGCTCATGCCCGGCTTGCTGCTGACGTCGGCCATCGGCTTCGGCGGCGTGATCACCCTGCTGACCCTCGTCGGCACCACCATCGGCCTCATGCCCGTGTCGCCCGCGGCGGTGCTGACGGCGGCGGCGTGCGCGCTGCTCTTTGCCATGTGCGTGGCGTCGTCGCGGCTCGTCGTCACCTTGCTGTCGATGGCGGCGCGCACGCGGCGCTGGCGCGACGTGGCCCTGACGGCAGGGCCGTTGCTGGCCGTCGCCCTGCAGGGCATCCGTTTCGTGGAGTTCGAGGAAGCGCCCACAGTGCCGCAGGCCGTTCGTGTCGTCACCGCGCTCCTCCCCTCAGGGCCACCCGCCTCCGCCGCGGCCGCGGCACGGCAAGGCCGCCCGTTGCTGGCCCTCGCCTTCCTCGTCGTCGGCGTGGCCTATCTGGTCGTCGTCCTGCACCTGTGGTGGGACGTGCTGCAACGGGTGCTGACCACGGCGGAGGGGCGCTCGACGCAGGCGGCCAAGCGGCGCGGCGCCCTGTTCCGCGGCCTGGCTGCGCTGTTCCCCCGCACCAGGGTGGGCGCGGTGGCGGCCAAGGAGTTGCGGGTGGGCTGGCGCGAGCCCCGCCAGCGGGCCGCCCGCCTGGCGCTGGTCTTCCCCATGCTGGCGTCGCTGGTCGTCGTCAGCGGGCCGTCCACGGTGGTGCTGGCCTGCGCCGTGCCCGTCTGGTTCCTGGCCGCAGCGGCCACCAACCAATTCGGCTTCGACGGGGCGCGCCACTGGGCCAACGTGGCCGCGGGCGACGACGTGCGCAGCGACCTCCTGGGCAAGAACCTGGCGGTGGCCACCCAAGCCGTCGTGGTCGTCGTCGTGTTCGGCGCCCTTTCGGCGGCGCTGACCGACGGGTGGGGGCGGCTTCCCGTCGCCGCAGGCTTGGCCGTGGCCGTCGTCGGCCTCTCGCTCGGACTGGGCAACGTCGCCTCCGTGGTGGCCCCCGTCCCCCTGCCCGACGCCGACAGCAACATCTGGTCCCGCGGCAACATGGGCCAAGGCATGGCCGCCTTGGGACCGAACCTGGCCACGCTGGCGGTCAGCGCACTGGTGCTCGGGCCGCTGGCCACGGCGGCCGTCTTGCTCGACCACCCGGCATGGACAGTGAGCCTTACGGTGCTGACGGTCGCCGTCGGCGGGGGGACGTGGCAGTGGGGGCTTCGCTCGGCGGTGCGTCGATCGCAGGACCGACAGCCGGAGTTGTTGGAGGCGCTGGCCGGGGCGTGAACGGCAGCGGTGTGCGCTGGAGCGCCGTCGCCATGCGCCAGGAGACGAGCACGAACAGGGCTTGGGCGGCCAGCAGCAGCGCCACCGGCCGGTCGTCGTCGGCCGTGCCCGTGGCCTCCAAGGGCACCGCTTCCAACGCCGCCCGTTGGGCTTGAGCCACCCCCGCCACCAGTTCGACGGCGGGGAAGGTGACGTGCCCGGCCACCACCACGATGGCCACCACCCGCCCCCGGCGCAGCACGACTTCGCGCTGGCCCGGCGTCGTATATGTCGGTGTGGCCGGGCCGCGCTCGAAGCCCACGGCGTCGGGCAGCCCGGGGACCTCGAAGCGCGTGACGTCCTTGCGGCTCTCGACGATGCGCCGAGTGAAGTCCTCGCCTTGCCCGTCGCTGTGGAACTCGAGCAGCACGTCGAGCAGGACCTCTTGGCTGTCCTTGTTGGTCCATGCCTTGGAGTGGCCGTGGCGGAAGCCCGCGTCGGCCAACAACTGGGGGCTCATCGCACCCGAGCGGTCGAGCACGGCGGCCGCTGCGGGCGTGTCGAGCCGGCCGAGGCGGCCGGGGTCGTCGGGGAGCGGGGCGAACCCCGTGGGCGCGGCGGTGGGGAACAGGGCCGGCAGGTCGAGGGGAGGAGGCGGCGTCACCGGTTGCACCGCGAACACAACCGCCAGCGCCAGGCGGATCACGTCGGAAGCGCGCTGAGGTCGGCCGGGACGCCGTCGAGGTAGACGTCGACGGTCCCCGCGCCGGCGGCGCGCCAGGCGCCGTCGGGGTCGCGGATGAGGGCCGTCTGCTCGTGGATGCCGACGACGGGCAGGCCGCGGGGCGCCAGGTCGAGGGTGCGCTTGGCCTTCTCCGGCGACCAGGCGTCGAAGTGGGGGATCACGGCCAGTTGCTCGACCAGGCCGAGGCCGACGGTGAAGGCGCCGCCCCGTGTGTCGACCATGGGGTCGGTGAGCACCATGGCGCCTGCCGACGACCCGGCGATCACCGCGCCGCCCTGCCACGCTTCCAGCAAGGCCTCCCACACCTTCGACGCCTTGAGCACCGAACGCAGGTGCATGGGCGAGCCGCCCGAGAAGTAGAGGAAGCGGGCGGAGCGCACGACCTCGGCGTTGGCGTCGTCCTCGGCGTCGGGGCGGGTGAGCACGTCAAGCCCTCGCACCTTGGCGCCCAGCGCGGCGAAGTGCTCGGCCGCCGCCTCCGCCGCCCGCTCGGGGTGTTCGTAGGCGGCCGCGGTGGGCAGCACGACGACCTCGGTACCGCCCGACGCCTTCAACAGCTCGGCGTCGAAGGTGCAGCCGTCCTGCCACTCGGCGCCGCCGACCAGTGCGATGGTTCCACTCATTGGCCCGACCGTAGTGGGCCGACGCAAATGGAGCCGTCGTCATACCTGTCGGTAACCTTCGCCCCCATGTCGATCAAGCGGGTGGGAATCGTCGGCTCCGGGATCATGGGTTCCGGCATCGCCGAAGCAGCAGCCAAGCAGGGCCACGAGGTGATCCTGCGGTCGCGCAAGCAGGAGACCGCCGATGCCACCTTGGCCTCGATGGAGAAGTCGCTGAACAAGCAGGTCGAGAAGGGCCGCCTCTCCGAGGAAGACCGCGACGCCACCCTGGGCCGCGTCACCGCCACCTCCGACCTCAGCCTGCTGGCCGAGTGCGACCTGGTGATCGAGTCGGTGGTCGAGGACCTGGCCACCAAAAAGGAGTTGTTCAACGAGCTCGACCGGGTGTGCAAGGAGCACACGATCCTGGCCACCAACACCTCGACCCTCCCCGTCGTGGAGCTGGCCATGGAGACGGGCCGCCCCGACAAGGTGTGCGGCGTCCACTTCTTCAACCCGGCCACCGTCATGTCGCTGGTGGAGATCGTGCGGCCCATCACGGCCAGCGACGAGACCATCGCCGCCGCCCGGGCCTTCGCCGAGGCGTGCGGCAAGAACCCCGTCGAGGTCAAGGACCAGGCGGGCTTCATCGTCAACGCCCTGCTGTTCCCCTACCTCAACAACGCCGTGCGCCTCTTCGAGTCGGGCGTGGCCTCCAAGGAGGACGTCGACGAGGCCATGAAGGGTGGGTGCGGGTTCCCGATGGGCCCCTTCGCCTTGCTCGACCTGGTCGGCCTCGACACCAGCCTGGCCATCCTCGACGCCCTCTACGACGAGTTCCGCGACCCCAACTACGCCGCCGTGCCGCTGCTGCGCCGAATGGTCAGCGCCGAGCTGCTCGGGAGAAAATCGGGTCGAGGCTTCTACGACTACCGGAAGTAGGAGGGGGACGATGCCCGACCGCCCGTGGGTGATGCGGACGTACTCGGGCCACTCCACGGCCCGGGCCTCGAACGCGCTGTACCGCATGAACCTGTCCAAGGGGCAGACGGGGCTGTCGGTCGCCTTCGACCTGCCCACCCAGACCGGCTACGACCCCGATGCCGTCGAGGCCCGGGGCGAGGTCGGCAAGGTCGGCGTGCCGGTGGCCCACCTGGGCCACATGAAGCAGTTGCTCGACGGGATCCCCGTGGGCGACATGAACGCGTCCATGACGATCAACGCCACCGCCATGTGGCTGTTGGGCCTCTACATCGCCAACGCCGAGGACCACGGCGTCGACCCCTCGGTGCTGCAGGGCACCACCCAGAACGACATCGTCAAGGAGTACCTGTCGCGGGGCACCTACATCTTCCCGCCCGCCCCCAGCCGCCGGCTGATCGTCGACATGATCGCCTACACGGTGCGCCACGTCCCCAAGTGGAACCCCATCAACGTGTGCTCGTACCACCTGCAGGAGGCGGGGGCCACGCCGGTGCAGGAGGTGGCCTACGCGCTGGCCACCGCCGTCGGCGTGCTCGACGCCGTGCGGGAGTCGGGGCAGGTGAGCGACGACGAGCTGCCGTCGGTGGTGGGGCGCATCTCGTTCTTCTGCAACGCGGGCATCCGCTTCGTCGAGGAGACGTGCAAGATGCGGGCCTTCACCCGGCTGTGGGACCGCATCTGCGCCGAGCGCTACGGCGTGACCGACCCCAAGCTGCGGCGCTTCCGCTACGGCGTGCAAGTGAACTCGCTGGGCCTGACCGAGTCGCAGCCCGAGAACAACGTGCAGCGCATCGTGCTGGAAGCCCTGGGCGTCACGCTGTCGAAGGACGCCCGGGCCCGGTCGATCCAGTTGCCCGCCTGGAACGAGGCGCTGGGCCTGCCCCGGCCGTGGGACCAGCAGTGGTCGTTGCGCATGCAGCAGGTGCTGGCCTTCGAGACCGACCTGTTGGAGTACGACGACATCTTCGCCGGCTCGCACGTCATCGAGGCCAAGACCACCGAGCTCATGGACGCGGCCATGGCCGAGCTCGACGAGGTGCTCGGCCTGGGCGGCGCCTTCGAGGCCATCGAGGAGCTCAAGGGCAGGCTGGTGCGCTCGCAGGCCGAACGCACCGCTCGCATCGAGGCGGGCGAGCTCAAGGTCGTCGGCGTCAACTGCTTCACCGAGTCGGCCCCGTCGCCGCTCGGCGGCGAGGAGGCCATCCTCAAGGTCGACCCCGCGGTCGAGGCGGAGATGAAGGCCGACGTGGCCGAGTGGCGCGCTGCTCGCGACGGGGCCGCCGTGCAGAAGGCGCTCGACGAGCTGCGCCGGCTGGCCGAGACCTCGGAGAACCTGATGCCGGCCACCATCGCCCTGGCCCATGCGGGCGGCACCACCGGCGAGTGGGCGGGCGCCCTGCGGGAGGTGTTCGGCGAGTACCGGGCGCCCACCGGCGTGGGCACGGCCGTGGGCCAGCGGGGCGGCACCATGGCGGCGGTGGTCGAGAAGGTCAAGGCCATGGCAGGCGGGCCGCCCAAGCTGCTGGTGGCCAAGCCGGGCCTCGACGGCCACTCCAACGGGGCCGAACAGGTGGCCGTGGCCGCCCGCGACGCCGGGTTCGAGGTGGTGTACCAAGGCATCCGGCTGACGCCCGCCCAGATCGCCGCGGCCGCCCGCGACGAGGACGTCGACGTGGTCGGCCTGTCGATCCTGTCGGGCTCGCACCTGGAACTGGTGCCCGAGGTGCTGCGGGAGCTGCGGGAGGCCGGCGTCGAGGCGCCCGTCGTCGTCGGCGGGATCATTCCCGAGGGCGACCAGCCCAAGCTGGCCGAGCTCGGCGTAGCTGCCGTCTACACCCCCAAGGACTTCGAGTTCGTCCGCATCATGGACGACATCGCCGACCTCGTCACCACCACTCGCGCCGCCACCTGAGCCCCTCCTCGGCCGAAGTTGCGTACGTTTCGGTGCGGAAAACGGCGCGATTCGTACGCAACTTCCGGAATGGCCAGTTCTCGCCACGCACAGTCACAAGGAGCCTGGTCCTCCCACCCCGAAAGAACTAGTGAAGGCGCGTACCTCACGCGCCGATGGGACAGGGATGGTTGATCGCCGAGCACTGCTGTGCCTCCTCCCCGGCCTTGCCGGCTTGGCCTTCGGCGTCGGCGCCGCGGTGCTCGACCGGCCCGCCTTGGGCGTGGTTGCCGCCGCTTTTTGCCTGCTCACCATGGTCGCCGGCCTCGTCCTGCTCGACCGGGCGCACGCGGCCGAGCGCCATGCCGCCGGTGCGGCGGCGGCCATCAAGCTGCTCGACATGCCCACTCCCACCCGGGAAGAGGCATCGTCGCTCGTCGACATCGAAACCGGCCTCCCCGACGACCGCTTCTTCGACCTCGCCGTCGAGGGCCGCGTGGCCGCCGCCCGGCGCCACCTGTGGCCCGTCACCGTCGTGCTCTTGGAGATCGGCGTGGCCTCCGACGCCCGCGGCAGCCGCCCGCAAGCCGACGCCGTGGCCGCCTTCAGCGAGTTGGTCAGGGCCACCCTCCGGGAATCCGACATCGCCTGCCGGGTCGGGCCGCTGACATTCGGCCTCGTCCTGGAGGACACCGCCGAAGAGGGCGGGGTGTGGACGGCTGAGCGCCTCCAGATCTCCCTCGCCCAGGACGTGTCGAAGGTGCGACGCCTCGCCGCGGGCGTGGCCAGCTACCCCACCCACGGCCTCACCGCCGACGACGTGCTGGCCCGGGCCCAAGCGGCCCTGACCAGGGCGTGCGCCGCCGAAGCGGGACGGGGCCTCGGCCAGGTCGAGGTCGCCCAGGCCGACTTGGCCTGACGTTTCTCCCCAGGGTTTTCCACACCCGGTGGGTAAGTAGCACTTTCTGGCGGGATGTCAAGCCCCAAATAGGGCAAAGCACCTGTCTTCCAGCCGCCCGAACGAATACTGCGGGTAGTAGCCCCCGAACATGGCCCTGGTGCGGTCGCTCCACCGCAGCGCGTCGGGCGTCGACACCCGGCGCACGACCTGCAGCACGCCACCCTCGAACACCCGGTACTCGGCCCAGGCGCCCGGGAAGTCCTTGACCGAGGAGACCTCGACGAAGGGCACGTCGCCGGTGGCGGCGAAGCGCCGCACCCGGTTGCGGTGGGTGTGCCCTGCGGCGTAGCCGACGATGCGGGGGCGGCGGGCTACCACCTCGATCAGGCGCTCGGAGTCGTCCGGGTTGATCCCGAAGTACGTCTCCTCCCGTGTGCGGCTGGCCGGGTCCCAGCAGTGGTGGTGGCCGAGCACGAGCACCGGCAGGTCGGCTTCCGCGGCCACCGTGTCGAGCCACGCCAACTGGTCGGGCGGCACTCGGCCCGCGGCGCGGCCGGGCACCGCGGTGTCGAGCACGGCCACCGTCAGGCCGGGCAGGTCGACCCGGAACGGCGCCGTGTCGGGCACGGCCGTGCCGTCGTGGTTGCCCCGCACGTAGCGCAGCCGGTCGCCGAAGCGGCCGTAGCAGTCGAGGAACGCCTGGAACTCCTCGGCTCGGGCGTAGGTGGTGAGGTCGCCCTTGGCCACCACCAGGTCGACGTCGGCCGCGGCGATCTCTGCCGCCGCGCCCCGGTTCATGACCTCGGGGTAGGGCTCCTCGCCCGGCTCCACCCGCAGCACCGGGCCGAGCTCCAGTCCGTCGATGTGGCCGCACTCCACCTCGCCGAAGTGGGTGTCGTTGACCGTCGCCACCGTGGCCAGGAGCTCGCCGCCGGGGCGGGGCAGCGTGTGCGCGTCGAGCCCGCCGAATGTGTAGAGCGTGTCGGGCGCCAGCCCCTTGTGGACCACCGCCCGCGGCTCGTGGGGCACGTGCAGGACCACTTCGTCGTCGGCCACCGTGGTGAGCTCGACGACCATGGCGTTGCCCTTACGGCCGACGCCGCTGGGCGGCCACCGGGGTGCCCGACAGCCACCAGCGGCCCGAGAAACGCCACGCCTGCGGGCGTTCCGTGGAGGGCACCGCCACCACGGGGCGGGGCCACGTCATCTCGATGGCCGCCACCACGGCGGCCACCTCCTCGGGCGTGGGCGTCGACTTAGAGGGGCACATTGCCGTGCTTCCGCTTCGGCAGTTCCTCGCGCTTGGAGCGCAGCATGTCGAGCGAGCGCACCAGCACAGCGCGGGTGTCGGCCGGGTCGATCACGTCGTCGACATACCCACGTTCGGCCGCCTGGTACGGGTTGGCGTAGCGCTCGGTGTACTCCTCGACCAGCTCGGCCCGGCGCGCTGCCGGGTCGGCGGCGTCGGCCAGCTCGCGCCGGTAGACGATCTCCACCGCGCCCTGCGGGCCCATGACGGCCAGCTCGGCCGACGGCCAGGCGTAGGCCAGGTCGGCGCCGATCGACTTGGCGTTCATGACCACGTAAGCGCCGCCGTAGGCCTTGCGCGTGATGATCTGCACGCGGGGCACGGTGGCCTCGCAGTAGGCGTAGAGCAGCTTGGCGCCGTGGCGGATGATGCCGCCGTACTCCTGGTCGGTGCCGGGCAGGAAGCCGGGCACGTCGACGAAGGTGACGATGGGGATGTTGAAGGCGTCGCAGGTGCGCACGAAGCGCGCACCCTTCTCCGACGAGTCGATGTCGAGCACGCCGGCCAGGATCTGGGGCTGGTTGCCCATGATGCCGACCACGTGGCCGTTGACCCGGGAGAAGCCGCACACCAGGTTGAGCGCCCAGTGGGGGAAGTACTCGAAGAAGTCGCCGTCGTCGACGACCGAGGTGATGACCTTCTTCATGTCGTAGGGCTGGTTCGACGACGGCGGGATGATGTCGTGCAGCTCGGGGCACTGCCGCGTGGGGTCGTCGGTGGGCACCACGTAGGGCGGGTCCTCCAGGTTGTTGGCCGGGAGGAACGACAGCAGGTAGCGCACGTCGTCGAGGCAGGCCTTCTCGTCGCCCGCCACGAACGTGCACACGCCCGACTTGGTGGCGTGGCTCATGGCGCCGCCCAGTTCTTCGAGGGTCACGTTCTCGCCGGTGACGGTCTTCACCACGTCGGGGCCGGTGATGAACATGTGGCTCGTCTCGCGGACCATGAAGATGAAGTCGGTCATGGCCGGGCTGTAGACGGCGCCGCCCGCGCACGGTCCCATGATCACGCTGATCTGGGGGATGACCCCGGAGGCCCGCACGTTGCGGTGGAAGATCTTGCCGTAGGAGTCGAGGGAGACAACGCCTTCCTGGATGCGGGCGCCTGCGCCGTCGTTGAGGCCGATCATGGGCACGCCCAGCGACGAGGCCAGGTCCATGACCTTGTGGATCTTCTCGGCGAACACCTCGCCCAGGGCGCCGCCGAAGACGGTGAAGTCCTGGCTGAACACGCACACCCGGCGGCCGTCGACGGTGCCGAAGCCGGTGATCACGCCGTCGGTGTAGGGACGGTCGTCGAGGGCGTCGTGGGCCCGGTGGCGGGCAAGCATGTCGAGCTCTTGGAACGAGCCCTCGTCGAGCAGGTACTCGACCCGCTCGCGGGCGGTCATCTTGCCTTTGGCGTGGTGGCGCTCGACGGCCCGCTCGGAGCCGGCGTGCAGCGCCGCTTCCTTGCGCTTGGCCAGCTCTTCGAGGCGTTCCTTCATGGGGTGTTCGGACATCGAGGGTCAGGCTACCGGTGGGCCTCGGCGAAAAACCAAGCCACGTAGGGACCAGAGGCGCGCAATGCTGGACGGCTGTGCCGTCGTCAGCGCCGACCGGACGGCTCCTGCGGCGTGGGCTCACAGTCCTCCGGCGGGAGGTCGCCTACCACCCTCGTTGGTTCGCCATGGGGGTGTTCGGCGCGGTCGTGTATGCCTTCGCCACCGTCGGATCGTCGTGGGTGCTGGGGCGGGTGGTCGACCGGGTCATCCGCCCCCGCTTCGACGTCGGCTCGGTGTCGACGGGCACGGTGGCGCTGGGGGCGGCGGCCATCGTGGCCGTGGGCGTGGTGAAGGCGGCGGGCATCGTGTGCCGCCGGGTCGGAGCGAGTTACGCCAAGTTCGGCACCGAGTCCGACATGCGCACCGAGGTGGTGGAGCGCTACCAGCGGCTGCCGCTGAAGTGGCACCAGGCCCACCCGACGGGGCGGTTGATGGCGCACGTGAACGCCGACGTGGAGGCGGCCACCGAGATCATGTCGCCGCTGCCCTACGCCACCGGCGTGATCACCCTGCTCGCTATCACCGCGGCGTGGATGATCCTCACCGACCCGTTCCTGGCGTTGATCGGGCTGGTGCTGCTGCCCGCTCTGGTGGTGCTGAACCTGCTGTACCAGCGGGTGTTGGAGGAGCCCGCCCGGGGGACGCAGGAGCGCATCGGCGACGTGTCCGCCGTGGCCCACGAGAGCTTCGACGGCGCCATGGTGGTCAAGACGCTGGGCGCCGAGGACGCCGAGACGGCCAGGTTCCGGCGTATGGCCGAGGACTTGCGCGACGCCAAGATCAGAGTGGCGGTGCTGGAATCGCGTTTCGACGCCCTGCTCGACGCCGTGCCCGCGGTGGGCACCATCGCCGTGCTGGTGGTGGGCGCATGGCGGGTGGAGGTGGGGGCCATCTCGGCGGGCACCTTGGTGGCGTTCGTGAACCTGCTGACGCTGCTGGTGTTCCCTTTGCGGCTGATCGGTTACGTGCTGGGCGACCTGCCTCGCACGGTGGCCGGGTGGGACCGGGTGCAGTGGGTGATGGCGCAGTCCGTGCCGCCGCCGGCTGTGCGCGGGTCGTCGGTGTCCGACGGGGTGGCGCTGGACGGCGTGTCGTTCCACTACGGCGACAACCCGCCTGCGCTGGTCGACGTGTCGGTGTCGTTGCGTCCGGGGTCGACGGTGGCGCTGGTGGGGCCGACGGGCTCGGGCAAGTCGACGTTGCTGTTGCTGTTGGCTCGGTTGTTGGAGCCATCGGCCGGGGCGGTGTCGGCGCCCGACGACGTGGCGCTGGCGTTCCAGGAGGCGTTCCTGTTCAGCGAGTCGATCCGGGAGAACATCACCATGGGCCGGCCGCGGTCCGACGACGAGGTGGAGGCCGCGGCGCGCATCGCCCGCATCTCCGACTTCGTCGCTTCGTTGCCCGACGGCTACGACACCGTGGTCGGCGAACGGGGCGCCACCCTGTCAGGCGGGCAGCGCCAGCGGGTGGCGTTGGCCCGGGCGCTGGTGGGGGCGCCCAAGCTGCTCCTGCTCGACGATGCGACCTCGGCCGTCGACCCGTCGACCGAGGCGGTGATCCTGGCCGCGCTGGGCGAACGGTTGCGCGACACGACGACGGTGATGGTGGCCACCCGGCCCAGCACGATCTCGTTGGCCGACGAGGTGCTGTTCCTGGCCGACGGCCACATCGCGGCGCGGGGTTCGCACGAGCAGTTGTTGGCCGAGGCGCCTGCCTACGCCCTCTTGGCCCGCGCCTACGAACAAGCCGGAGTGACTCCGTGAGGGGGCTCCGGCCGCGGGCCGGTTCTGCCATGACTTCGACGGTTGATGTGTTGCGGCGGGGGTGGCGGACGTCGCCTGAGCTGCGGGAGGGCGCGGGGCTCACCGTCCTCCTCGCCCTGGTCGGCGCGGGCGGACGGGTGACGGTGCCGATCCTCGTGCAGCTCACGCTCGACCACGGGCTGAAGGCCGGGGCGGGCAGCCGCACCATGTGGACGCTGACGATCACCGGCTTGGCCATCGTGGTGATCACCGCCTTTGCGGCCCAGGCCACCCGGCGGCGGCTGGCCACCGCGGGCGAGTCGGCGCTGGCGGGCCTGCGGGTGCGGGCCTTCCGCCACATCCACCGGCTGAGCCTGGCCACCCAGACCGACGAGCGCCGGGGCGCCTTGGTCAGCCGGGTCACCTCCGACGTGGAGACCCTGAGCCAGTTCCTGTCGTGGGGCGGCGTGGCGTGGCTGGTGAACGGGGCGGTGATGACGAGCGTGCTGGCGGTGATGTTCGTCTACGACTGGCGGCTGACGCTGGTGACGATCGCCGTGCTGGTCCCCATGGCGCTGGTGCTGCGGGCGGTGCAACGACGGCTGTCCGGCGCGTACGCCTTGGTGCGCGACAAGGTGGGCGCGCTGCTGTCGGCCATCTCCGAGATGCTCATGGGGGCCGCCGCCATACGGGCCTACAAGGCGGAGGACCACGTGACCGCCCGGGTGCGGGGCGCCATCGACGACAGCCGCTCGACGAACATCCGAGCGGCGGTCATCTCGGCCTTCTTGTTCCCGTCGGCCGACGTGTTCTCGGTGCTGACGGTGGCAGGCGTGGTCACCGCCGGCGTCGCCATCGGTCCCGAGGGCGGCCTAACGGCCGGGCGGCTGGTGGCCTTCGTGTTCCTGGTGCTGCTGCTGCTCGAGCCGGTGGCCGAGTTCACCGAGGTGGTCGACCAGACCCAGTTGGCCGTGGCCGGCTGGCGCAAGGTGCTCGACGTGATCGACACGCCCGTCGAGGTGCCCGACCCGGTGCCCGGCCTGGTGCTGCCGCCGGGGCCGCCCGAGGTGGTGGTCACCCGGGTGTCGTTCTCGTACGGCTCGACGCCGGTGCTGCACGACGTCAGTTGCGTCATGCCCGCAGGACGGCGGGTGGCGCTGGTCGGCGCCACGGGCTCGGGCAAGACGACCCTGGCCAAGCTGTTGACCCGGCTGGCCGATCCCACCACGGGCCGCATCCTGGTGTCGGGCATCGACCTGCGCGACATCGCCGCGTCGTCGTTGCGGCACTCGTTCGTGCTGGTGCCCCAGGAGGGTTTCCTGTTCGACACCACGGTGGCGGAGAACGTGCGCTTCGGGCGGCCCGATGCCTCCGACGACGACGTGCGGCTGGGGTTCGTGGAGCTCGGCTTGGAGCCGTGGGTCGACGGGCTGCCGCAGGGCTTGCAGACGCCCGTGGGCCAGCGGGGCGAGCACCTGTCGGTGGGCGAGCGCCAGTTGGTGTCGTTGGCCCGGGCCTACGTGGCCAACCCGACGTGCCTGATCCTCGACGAGGCCACCTCGGCCGTCGACCCCGCCACCGAGGTACGGCTGACGCGGGCCATCGAGAGCCTGGCCCGGGGGCGGACGTCGATCACCATCGCCCACCGGCTGGCGACGGCAGAGCGGGCCGACCTGGTGCTGGTGCTCGACCACGGGCGGCTGGTGGAGGCAGGCACCCACGGGGCGCTGCTGGAGCGAGGCGGGGTGTACGCCCAGTTGCACAGCCGGTGGACGTCGGGCATCGAGGCGGACCCCGTCCGGCGCTGACAGGCTCGGGGGGTGCCGCCCGTCGAGCCGCCGCCCACCCGCTGGGGCTTCCCGTCGTACGACCTCGACAGCGACGACGAGATCGTGGCCGTCGGCGCCGACCTGGGGCCGGGCACGCTGCTGGCCGCCTACCGCACAGGGCTGTTCCCCATGCCGGTGCAGAGCAGGCTGGCGTGGTGGTCGCCTCGGTTGCGGGGCGTGCTGCCGCTCGACGAATTGCGGGTGTCTCGGTCGCTGCGGCGGTCGTGCCGGCGCTTCGAGGTGCGCATCGACACCGCGTTCGACGAGGTGGTGCGGGCGTGTGCGGACCCGGCCCGGCCCTACGGGTGGATCGACGACGACATCGCCGCCGCGTACCAGCGCCTGCACCGGCTGGGGGTGGGCACACTCGGTGGAGACGTGGGCGGGCGACGACTTGGTGGGCGGGTTGTACGGCGTGGCCGTCGGCGGGCTGTTCGCGGGTGAGTCGATGTTCCACCGGCAGACCGACGCCTCCAAGGTGGCGCTGGTGGGCTTGGTCGACGTGTTGCGGGCGGGCGGGGCGTCGTTGGTCGACGTGCAGTGGTCGACGCCGCACCTGGCGTCGCTCGGGGTGATCGAGGTGACGCGGCGGGAGTACCTGCGCCGGCTGGAGGCTGCGCTCAGCCTGCCGCTGCCGCCTGCTTTCGCCTGAGGACGTCGGCGGCACGTTCCACCAGGAATGTGGCGCCGATGCGCTCGCACACCTCGGGGAAGGCGGGCGTCGGGCCGCGCCACAGCCAGTCGTCGACGGTGCCGACGCAGTCGCGGTCGATGCGCAGCGTGGCCAACTCGCGGAAGAGCAAGGCTGTGTCGTACCGGTCGGCCAGCGTGTTGGCGAGGGTGCGGCAGCCCCGCACGTCGAGGTCCCAGCGCTCCCCCAGGCGGGGGATGTCCTCAATGTGGGGGTAGCGGCGTAGGACGGCCGCCGCGGCCTTGGCGCCCCAGCCCTTGAGGCCGGGGAAGCCGTCGGCCGAGTCGCCCACCAGCGCCAGGTAGTCGGGGATCGACGTGGGCAGCACCCCGAACTTGGCGACGATCCCCGCCTCGTCGAACACGACGTTCTTGCGCCGGTCGAGTTGCACGACCCGGTCGCCGACCACGCACTGGCCCAGGTCCTTGTCGGGGGTGCAGATCACCGCTTGCAGCACCCGGTCGTCGGCGGCGGCCACGGCAGCGGCCGACGCCAGGCCGTCGTCGGCTTCGAGCTCGACCATGGGCCACACGGCGACGCCGAGGGCGGCCAGCGCCTCCTCCACGAGGGGGAACTGGACGAGCAGTTCCGGGGGCATGCCCGCGCTGCTCTTGTAGCCCGGCCACAGGTCGTTGCGGAACGACTCGATGACCTGGTCGGTGGCCACGCCGACGTGGGAGGCGCCTTCGGCCAGCAGGGTGAGCACCGAGTTGACGACGCCGCGGGTGGCCGCCGCCGTCGACTTCTCCCGCACTTCAGGCGGGGCGCCGAAGTGGTGGCGGAACAGCTCGTAGGTGCCGTCGATCAAGTGGACACGCATTGCCGCCACGGTAGGCGCCTTCCGAAACTGTGCCATTTACGGAAGACTGTTCTGGTATCCTTCCGTAAATGGGCGGACGCGAAGTGCCGATCCTGTGGAACGGGCGCCGGGCACGAGCTTGGGTCCCCGATCTGTTGGCCGCCCGCGACCTGTCGCTCACCGAGCGCACCACGCGGGGGACCGAACGCGCTGCCGCCCTGGCCCGTCGCAGCAACGACCAGCTCCCGCGCCAGTGGGAGGCGTTAGGACGGCTCCTGCTCCGAACCGAAGGCGTGGCGTCCTCGTTCATCGAAGGCGTCGGGGCGCCGTTGGTCGACGTGGCCGTCGCCGAGCTCGATCCAGCCGTCGGTGAGCACGCCGCCTGGGTGGCCGACAACCTGAAAGCGGTCCAGTCGGCGGTCGGCGAGGCCCAGGAAGGCCCGCTGCGGGTGCGCTCCCTCCATCGCTGGCATGGGCTCATCATGCGGGGCACACGCCACCTGCCCCCCCGCCTGGTGGGGACCCCCCGTAAGGAGCAGGGGTGGATCGGGGGCACGAGCCCACTCGACGCCGCGCTGGTGACGCCGCCGCCCGATGCGGTCGAGCGGTTGCTCACCGACCTGGTCGAGTTCGTGAACCGCACCGATGTGGACCCCGTCACGCAGGCGGCCGTGGCCCATGCGCAGTTCGAGGTGATCCACCCGTACGCCGACGGCAACGGTCGCGTGGGGCGCGTGTTGGTGGGCTGGGTCCTGAGCCGTCGCCTGGGCCTGGTGACCCCGCCGCCCGTGAGCGTCCGCATTGCTACCGACCGAGGGGGGTACCTGGCCGGGCTGACGCACTTCCGCCTCGGGCAGGCGGACCCATGGGTCGCCTGGTTCGCCGATGTCGTCGGAGGCGCGGGCGAGGCGTCGATCAACCTCGTCCACGACGTGCAGGAGCTGCAGGCCCAGTGGACCGATCGACTGACCGACGTGCGCACCGATGCCACCGCCCGGCAGGTGCTTTCCCTTCTCCCACAACATCCTGTGCTGGGGGCGGCGACGGTGGCCGACGCACTGGATGTCAGCGAGCGCGCCGGGCGGGCCGCCCTGGAGACGCTGGCCCGTTATGAGATCGTCGAGCGCTTCGACCGCGTGGCCCAGGGCCGAGGCCGGCCTCGGAAGTGGTGGGTGGCACCCGAATTGATCGCACTGGTCAGTGCGTGGTCTCGCTGATCAGGCGACCACCCCCTCGATGACGGCGAGCAGCTCGTCGCCGTAGCGTTCCAGGCGGGTGGCGCCGATGCCCCGGCAGGCGGCCAGTTCTGCCAGTGAGCGGGGCGCCCGCTCGGCGATGCTCTCGACGTCCTTGTCGCTCAACACGACGTAGGCGGGCACCTTGTCGCGCATCGCCGTCTCCCGCCGCCAGGCCTTGAGCGCCTCGACCAAGCGCTCGTCGCCCGGCCGCACCAGCCGCAGGGCGCGGCCCGCGATGCGCACCTCGCTGCCGTAGGCCGCCGACATGCGGGCGCGTCCCACCGACACCAGCACCCCGGTCTCCCCCACCTCGACGACGACGCCCTCGAAGCCGCCGATCCCGACCTCGAGCCCGACTTCGGCGGCCACGGTCGGCGCCGCTCGGGCCGACGCCGCCGACGCGGCCGTGGCCCGCACCCGCACCGGCCGCACCTCGTCGTGCGACCGGGTGCCCGCCAGCTCGTCGAGGAACGGCGACGGCGCCGCCTGGTCGGCCACCACCACCACCCGGCGGCGCCCCCGGGTGATGGCCACGTGCAGCAAGCGGCGCTCCTCGGCCTCGTCGCTCGCCAGCCGGTGCGGGAGCAAGTCGTCGCGCACCCCGAACACCACCACGTTGTCCCACTCCCGGCCTTTGACCCGATGGATGGTCGACAGCTCCACGCCGGGCTCGTCGGAACGAGGCGTCGACAGCACGCCCCGCAGCCAGCGCTCGAACGTCTCCGGCTCGGGGTGCAGCGCGGCGGCCTGCTCCAAGGCCACCAGGTCGTCGGCGTGGGTGGAGCGGTCGGCCTCGCGGCGCACGCCGTCGAGCACATCCATGGCCGAGCCCAGCCCGATGTCGACGCGGATCGTGCGCAGCACTGCCCGCACGTCGCCCGTCTCCACCGCTCGCACCACCCGGTCGATGTCGGCGGCGTAGGCCTCCAATTTGGCCACGTCGCCCCCCGACAACCGCCCGGCCAGCCGGCGCACGTCGGACACGCTGGTCGTGCGCGACCGGCCGAGCATCTCGACCACCTTGCGGGAGATGCGCCGCGACGGGCGCCGGATGGTCTCGGTCACGTCGGCGATAGCGATGCGACCGGGGTCGAGCCCGATGCGCAGGTAGGCCAATGCCGCCCGGATGCCCGTGCGCGACAGGATGTTGACGTCGATGGGCCGGCGACTGGGGATGGCCCGCTCCACCAAGGTCAGCTGCAGCGGCAACAAGGCCGAGTTCACCCGGGCCAACGCCGCCGTCGACGACCACGGCACCCCCTCGTCGTGCCACCCGCTGAGGACGTCGGCCGTCGTCGCTGCCTCTTCCACGTCGGCCACCCGCTGCACCACCAACTCGCCGTCGACCGGCTCGCGCCCCGGCGCGGGCCGGATCTCCTTGGCGATGCGTCGCGGCGTGTACGACAACAGCGTGGTGGCCGCCCCCACCACCGCAGGCGGGCAGCGGTAGTTGACCTCCAGCGCGTACTTCGAGGCACCAGGGAAGAACCGGTCGAACTCGATGAGGTACTCGGGCGACGCCCCGCTGAAGCCGTAGATGACCTGGTCGTCGTCGCCCACGCCGAACACGTCGTAGGCGGGCGCGGCCAGCAGGCGCAGCAGTAACAGGTGCGCCGGCGTGAGGTCTTGGAACTCGTCGACCAGCAGGTGCTGCGACAGCTTCTGGGCCACCCCCCGAGCGGCGGGGTCGGTGAGCAAGACCCGCAACGCTTCGTACAGCTGGCCGTCGAAGTCGATCAGCGCCTTGTCGTCGAGCAGGCGGCAGTAGCGCTCGAACAGGTCGGCCAAGCCGGGGGCGTCGAGGGCCACCTCGACCTCGGCCGGGTCGCGCAGCCCCATGCGTATGGCCTGCAGCCCTTCCAGGTAGGCCACGTAGGGGTCGGTGTTGGGCGCCCGCCGAAGCTCGATGAGCTGGTCGATCAACTGGCGGACGGCGACCTCTTCGACCACCTCCCGGCGAGCCCGCCCGGCCGGGCGCCGGAAGCCGCCGGTGCCGTTGCACAAGGCCAACCCCAGCGAGTTCAAGGTGCGCACCCGGGCCGGCACGCCGACCACCCGCTCGGCCATCTCGTCGGCCGCCCGCTTGTTGTAGGCCACGGCCGCCACCGTCTCGGGCTCCCACCCGCGGTCGCCAAGGAGGTGGCGCAGGCGCTCGGTCAGCACCCGGGTCTTGCCCGATCCCGCCGGGGCGATGACACGGGCCGGCCCTACCCCGTGCGCCACCGCCGCCTGTTGGTCGGGCGCCAGTTCGGCGGCCGATGCCTGCCACCGGGCGACTGTCAGGCGCCCCAGGTCGACCGACTCCCGATGCACGATGTCGAGCGGCAGGGGCTGGCGAGGCCCGCCGTCAATCCACACCGGGGTGCCGTCGGGCAACACCACGTCGGCAGGCCCGCCCACCGTGGCCCCTAACCGCTCCGCCTTGCGGGCCCACCACCACACCGGCTCGTCGCCCCGGCAGTCCCAGTTGTTCATCCACACCAGGAACTGCAGGCGCTCCCGGCGGAACTCGAAGCCCACGTCGAGCTCCCACGGCTCCCGGTTGTCGACCTCGGGCTCCCGCAGCCACCCGGGGTCGACCGCCAGCACCACGACCACCGGTTCCCGCCGCAGCCAGTGCCCGTGGAGGACGTCGACCGCCTCGACGCCCGCCACCTCGACCACCGGCCACCCCTCGGACCCGGCGGGCGCGGCACGGCTGGGCAGCACGATGGCGCCTCGTCCGAGCTCGGCCGGTGCAGGAAACGGCATGCCCCCGACCCTACAGACGGGGGTGCGACAGCTATGCGGGACCGCCGAAGTTGAGGGTTACTCCTCGACCAGCTCGATCAGCGTCCCGAAGCTTGTCTTGGGGTGGAGGAAGGCCACGGTCGTGCCCCGCGACCCGGTGCGCGGGTGCTCGTCGACCACCCGTGCCCCCTGGGCCTTGACCGACTCCAGCACCTCGTCGCAGTCGTTGACCCGGTAGCCCACGTGGTGGATGCCCTCGCCGTTGCGCTCCATGTACTTGGCCAGCGGCGAGGTGTCGGTATAGGGCTGCAGCAGCTGGATGTAGGAGTCGGCCACCTTGATGAGGGCCTCGTCGACGCCGTCGCTCTCAATGCGCTCGCGGTGGGCGACGGTGGCGCCGAACATCTTCTCGTACCACTCGACGGCGGCGTCGAGGTCGCGCACGGCGATGCCGACGTGGTCGATGTCGGTCAACGACCCCGACGTGTGCGAGTGGTTACCGCTCATGCATGCCTCCGGAACGCAGTGATCTTGTCTTCCCCCACCTTGGCCCGGAACTCCGGGTCGTCGATGCCGAGGCCCTCTTCGGGGGCCAGGCACAGCACGCCGATCTTGCCCTCGTGCAGGTTGTGGTGGATCTGGAAGGCCGCCTCGCCCGTCTGCTCCAAGGGGTACACGGCCGACAGGATCGGCTGGATCATGCCCTTGGCGATGAGCCGGTTGGCCTCCCACGCCTCCTTGTAGTTGGCGAAGTGCGACGACTTGATCGTCTTCAGCTTCATCCAGAGGTGGCGGTTGTCGTACTCGATCATGTAGCCGGAGGTCGCCGCGCAGGTGACGACGGTGCCGCCCCGGGCGCACACGAACACCGAGGCGCCCATGGTCTGGCGGCCCGGGTGCTCGAAGACGATGTGGGGGTCCTCACCGACGAGGGCGCGGATGTCCTTGCCGAGGCGGCGCCACTCCTTCTCGTCCTGGGTGGTGTCGTCCTTCCAGAACCGGTAGCCCTTCTCCTTGCGGTCGATCACGTGCTCGCAGCCCAACTCGTTGAGCAGCTTGACCTTCTCGGGCGACGAGACGATGCCGACGGGGATGCCGCCGCCGTTGAGCACGTACTGCACGGCGTAGCCGCCGAGGCCGCCCGACGCGCCCCAGATGAGGACGACGTCGCCCTGCTTCATGGGGGCGCCGTTCTGGCTGACGATCATGCGGTAGCTGGTCGAGTTGGTCAGTGCGTTGACCGCCGCCTCTTCCCACGTGAGGTGGGCGGGCTTGGGCATGAGCTGGTTGGCCTTGACCAAGCTGATGTCGGCCAGGCCGCCGAAGTTCGTCTCGAAGCCCCAGATGCGCTGGTTGGCGGCGATCATCGAGTCGTCGTGGGCGGTCGGGTCCTGGTCGTCGACGTGGTTGCAGTGGATGGTGACCCGGTCGCCCGGCTTCCAGTTGCGCACGGCCGAGCCCACCCGCAGGACGACGCCCGAGCCGTCGGAACCCAACACGTGGTACGGAAGGTTGTGGCGGGCGCCCCAACTGCTCTCCTTGCCCAGGCGCTCGAGGAACCCGAAGGTCGGCAGGGGCTCGAAGATCGACGTCCACACCGTGTTGAAGTTGATGGCGCTGGCCATGACGGCCACGTAGACCTCGTCGGGCGCCATCTCGGGCAGGGCCACGTCGTCGACGCGGATCGACTTGCGGGGGTCCTTGTCGTTGGAGGCAAGCCCCTCGAACATGCCGACGTCGTCCTTGCGGACGAAGGCGGCGCGGTAGGCGTCGGGCAGGGGGATGGCGGCGATCTCGTCGCCTGACGCTCCCCCGAGAATGGCGTCACGGATGGCCTGGATCGACATGCCCGGAAGCTACCCGCGGGTAGGCAGGGTGCTCCACCCGGGGTGGTCGTTACTCCGGCGGCATCCGTAGACTTGTGCCACTCAGTCCATCGGGAGGGAACACATGGCCGGATCGGTGATCGTCGCAGGGGCTCGCACCCCGATCGGCAAGATGAGCGGTGCACTGGCGTCGTTCTCCGGGGTCGACCTCGGCGGCTTCGCCATCAAGGCGGCGCTGGAGCGGGCGGGCGTGTCGCCGGAGGCGGTCGACTACGTGTTCATGGGCCAGGTGCTCCAGGCCGGGCAGGGCCAGATCACGGCGCGCCAGGCGGCGGTCAAGGCGGGCATCCCCATGACGGTCCCGGCCACCACCGTCAACAAGGTGTGCCTGTCGGGCCTCAACACGATCTTCCTGGCCGACCTGCTCATCAACAGCGGCCAAGCCGACATCGTGGTGGCAGGCGGCATGGAGTCGATGACCAACGCGCCGTACCTGCTGCCGGGCGCCCGGGCGGGCTACCGCATCGGCGACCAGAAGGTCGTCGACGCCATGATGCACGACGGCTTGTTCTGCGCCTTCGACGTGTGCGCCATGGGTGCGGGCACCGAGAAGTACACCAAGGCGGCGGGCACCATCTCCCGTGACCTGCAGGACGCCTTCGCCGCCACCTCCCACGAGCGGGCCTCGGCGGCCATCAAGGAAGGCCGCTTCGCCGACGAGATCGTGCCGGTCGAAGTGCCGCAGCGGAAGGGCGACCCCGTGCTGGTCGACACCGACGAGGGCGTGCGGCCGGGCACGACCACCGATTCGCTGGGTGCGCTGAAGCCCGCGTTCGCAGCCGACGGGTCGATCACCGCGGGCAACGCCTCGCAGATCTCCGACGGCGGGGCCGCCGTTGTGGTGATGTCGAAGGCCAAGGCGGAGTCGCTGGGCGTGCAGCCGCTGGGCGAGGTCGTGTCCTACGGCCAGGTGGCCGGCCCCGACCCGTCGCTGCTCACGCAGCCGTCGCGGTCGACCAAGCAGGCGCTCGACCGGGCGGGCATGTCGGTGGGCGACGTCGACCTGTTCGAGTTCAACGAGGCGTTCGCCGCCGTCGGCATCGCTTCGATGGCCGACCTCGGCGTGTCCGAGGACATCTGCAACGTCAACGGCGGGGCCATCTCGCTGGGCCACCCGATCGGCATGTCGGGCACCCGGCTGGCGCTGACGCTGCTGCACGAACTGCGCCGCCGTGGTGGCGGCACCGGCGCAGCCGCCCTGTGCGGCGGCGGCGGCCAAGGCGACGCCCTCATCCTCCGCACCATCTAGGCCTGACCCGCGCTCCCGAGTACCCGCTGCCTGGTTTCCGGGCAGCGGGTACTCGAGTCAGGAAGCCGGGATCGTCCCTTCTCTAACCTACTATAACAATGTTACAGTAGGTTAGTGTTCAAGTCGACAGCCCTGCACGCCGTCGAACTGCCGCCCGACGAAGTGGGCCTGGCGCTGGTCGCCATAGCGGAAGACCAGTGGTTCGACCGGAAGAGCGCCCGCATCGCGCCGCTCAAGCTCGCCCAGAACCTGGTCGCCTTCGCCAACGCCGAAGGCGGCACGGTCGTCCTCGGCATCGACGACGGCAGGATCGAAGGGACCGACGACTTCCCGGCTCACCGCAACGACCTTGTCCAGGCCGCCATCGACCACTGCGAGCCCCCGGTTCGTTCCCGCCACCGCTTGGTCACGTGCACCAACCATCGGGGCGAGCCCGACCACCTACTGGTGATCGACGTGCCGCCGAGCGACGTCGTGCACTGCACCAAAGCCGACGACTGCTATCTGCGGGTCGGTGACGAGAACAAGCGCCTGCGTTTCCGAGAGCGCCAGGAGCTCACCTTCGACAAGGGGCAGGCGCACTTCGACGGGACACCGGTGGCGGACGCCACGCTGGGCGACCTGAACCCCGATGTCGTGGCCGAGTACCTCAGGCGAGTCGGTGGCACCGACGTGGAGCGGACGCTGCAAGCTCGCATGTTGCTCACGGCCGACGAGCGGCTCTCCGCTGCCGGCTATCTCCTGTTCGGACGCCACCCCCAGGACCACTTCCCCGAGGCCTACGTGCGCGTGCTCCGCTACGAAGGCGTCGAGCGCACGACCGGGCGTCGCCAGAACCTGCAGGTCGACGTGCGCTGCGAAGGCCCCATCCCCGAGGTGATGCGCGACGTCGAACAGGAGGTCGCTCGGCTGGCGCCGTCCCGCCGGGTGCTGGGCCCCGACGGCCGGTTCGTGCGCGAAGGCCTGATCCCGCGCGACGCCTGGCTGGAGGGCGTGGTCAACGCCGTCATCCACCGCTCCTACAGCCTCGGCGGCGACCACATCCGGGTGGAGGTCTACGACAACCGCATCGAGATCGAAAGCCCGGGACGGTTCCCCGGCGTGGTGGAGGACCCCCGGCGCGTGCGCCGCTTCTCCCGAAACCCGCGCATCGCCCGGGTGTGCGCCGACCTCGACTTCGGACAGGAGTTGGGTGAAGGCATCCGGCGCATGTTCGACGAGATGCGCACGGCCGGCCTCGGCGACCCCGTCTACACACAGACGCCTGGCAGCGTGCGGCTCGTGCTGGCAGCCACCCCGTTGAGCCCCGAGTTGGGGGCCCGCCTGCCGAGCCGGTCGCGCGACATCATGGAACTCATCCGCAATGCCGGCGCCATCAGCACGGGTGACATCGCCGACACGATCGGCATGGGACGACCGGCCACGCTGCGACGGCTCTACCAGCTTCGCGACGCCGGGTTGATCGACTGGGTCGGACAGAGCCCGAAGGACCCCCGAGCAGTGTGGCGGCTCCACAGTGAGTAACCCACTGTAACCCGGTGCTGTAACGGTTCGAGAGTCAGGGCATAGCCTCTGACCTGCGGTTTTGTGCACTCTAACGGCGTACTCTAACTATCCCTCGACTTCGCGGCGGCCTTGGAGGGCCCGGCCGAGGGTGAGCTCGTCGGCGTACTCGAGGTCGCCGCCCACGGGGAGGCCGCTGGCGATGCGGGTGGTCTTGAGCCCGAGCGGCGACAGCAGGCGGGCCAGGTACATGGCGGTGGCCTCGCCTTCGATGTTGGGGTTGGTGCACAGGATCACCTCGGTGATGCCCTCCGGCTCCAACCGGGCCAACAGTTCCTTCACCCGCAACTGGTCGGGGCCGATCCCCTCGATCGGCGAGATCGCCCCCTGCAGCACGTGGTAGCGCCCCCGGAACTCCTGGGTCTTCTCGATCGACACGATGTCGCGGGGCTCTTCCACCACGCACAGCACGCCGCTCTCCCGCCGGATGTCGGCGCAGATGCCGCACAGCTCGCCCTCGGCCACGTTCCAGCACCGCCGGCAGAACGAGATGCGCTCCTTCACCTCGCCGATCACCCGGGCCAGCCGCAGGGCATCTTCCTTGGGCAGCTTCAGCAGGTGGAAGGCAATGCGCTGGGCCGACTTGGGGCCGACGCCGGGCAGCCGCCCCAGCTCGTCGATGAGGTCCTGAACCGGGCCTGCGTACACCTCGTGCCTAGTAGGGCGTGGTGCCGGGCAGGCCGAGCCCGCCGAGGTCGAGGCCCCCGAGCGCCTGGGAGGTGGCCGCTTGCGTCGCCTCCTGGGCCTTGGCCACGGCGTCGTTCACCGCCGCCAGCACCAGGTCTTCGAGCATGCCGACGTCGTCGGGATCGACGGCCGACGGGTCGATTGTGACGGCTTCGAACTCCATGCCGCCGGTCATGCGCACCTTGACGACCCCGCCGCCGGACTGCCCCTCCACGACCTGCTCGGCCGCCTGCGCCTGGGCTTCCATGAGCTGCTGCTGCATGGCCTGGGCCTGCTGCAGGAGGGCTCCCATGTCGAACTGCTCGTTGCTCACGGATCGACCTCCAGGGCCCCGGGGAACGCCTGCTTCAGCCGCTCCTCAGGCGAGGTTACCGCCGCCGGTGCGTCACGCAGGTCGTCGATGTCGACCACCTCCTCGACCGGTTCAGGCGCCTCGGGGACGGGCGCCGCGCCTGCCGCTTCCTCGACCACCAGCTTGAGGCGGACAGGCATGCCGAAGTGGGCGCCGAGGACCGCCTCCACCTCGGGGCGGACCTCCTCGCACCGGTCGCGGTGCATCTTGTTGGGCAGGGCGAACACGGCCGCGCCGCCCTCTACCGACACGAACCGGCCGCCCGAGAAGCGGGCCTTGGCCCGCTGCGGCAGCGAGGCGAGGACGGTGTCGCCCCACGCCTTGGTGAGGTCGTCGCGGCTGGGCATGGGGCCGTCGCTCGACGCCGGTGCCGTGGCCGGGGCGGGCGCCGCAGCACGGGGAGTCGGCGGGGGCGGGGCGGGCGCCGACGGTGCCGGAGCTGCGGCCGGACGTTGCCGCAGAGCGCCGAGCGTGGCCCGGGCCGCAGCGGCGGGGCCGGCCGCCGCAGGACTCGCCGGCGTCGCAGCAGGAGCGGCCGGCGTCGCAGCAGGAGCGGCCGGCGTTGCCGCAGGCGCCGGCGGCGCCGCGGGCACAGCCTCCCGGGCCGCCGCCCGTGACGGCTCCGTCACATGGCCTGACAAGCCCCGCTCCAGCCGTTCGATCCGGTCGAGCAGGGCGGCAGGCGACACGTCGGCGTCGGGCCGGGCCACACGCACCAGTGCCACCTCCAACGAGATGCGGGCGTCGAGCGCCTCCTTCATCTCGGCGATGGCCTGGCCCACTTCCTCCATGGCCCGCACCAACCCGGCCGGCCCCAGCCGGCGGGCCTGGTCCTCCACCCGGGCCTTGGCCTCGTCGGGTAGGTCGACCAACCCGGGCGCCATCGTCACCAGGAAGGCGTTGCGCAGGTGCTCGATGAGGTCTTCGGCCAGCCGCCGCGGGTCGCGCCCCGCCGCGCACCCTTCGGCCACCGCCACCAGCGCCCGCCCGGCGTCGCGGTCGCACAGCGCCTCGGCCAAGGCGTCGCTGGTCGACACCTCCTCTTCCACCGAGCCCGCGGCGGCCACCTGGTCGAGCACCGACAGGGCGTCACGGGCCGACCCCCGCCCCCGCCGCACCACCAGGTCGATGGCCTCGGTTGCTACACCCAGGCCCGCGTCGGCGTTCACGTCGCGCAGCAGCGAGGCCAGCACGTCGCCCGCCAGCAGCCGGAACTCGTAGTGCTGGGTGCGCGACCTGATGGTCGGCAGCACCTTCTGCGGGTCGGTGGTGGCGAGCACGAACACCACGTGGGCGGGCGGTTCCTCCAGCGTCTTCAGCAGCGCGTTCGACGCCGCCGTCGTGAGCATGTGGACCTCGTCGACGATGTAGACCTTCCACCGTCCCGGCGTGCCCAGCGCTGCTCGCGACACCAGGTCCTTCATGGCGTCGACGCCGTTGTTGGAGGCGGCGTCGAGCTCGTGGACGTCGAGCGAATGCCCCTGCTGCACGGCCACGCACGAGTCGCACACGCCGCACGGCTCGCCCTCCACCGAAGCGGTGCAGTTGAGCGCCTTAGCCAGAATGCGGGCCGTCGACGTCTTGCCCGTGCCCCGCGGCCCGCTGAAGAGGTAGGCGTGGCTGACCTTGGCGTCGCGAACGGCGTTGCGCAGGGCCAGGGTGACGTGGTCCTGCCCCCGCACCTCGTCGAAGCGCTGGGGCCGGTAGCGACGGTAGAGCGACTGGAAGGTGGGCTCGGCCATCGGCTCGGAGCCTACGGGAACCGGAGCCGCCGCACGCTCGTCGCACCGGCATGAGACGCGTCGCCGTGGTCGCCGGCATGTGGCTGGCCCTGACGGTCGCCTCAACCATGGCGGCCTGGGCCTGCACGTGCGTCGTGGTCGACCCCCGCAAGGGGCTGCGCAACGCCGACGCCGCCTTCGTCGGCGCCCTCCTATCGCAGGACGAGACGGCGCCCGACGCCAACGGCGTGCTCAACGGCGGCCAGCTCGTGGCCTTCCGCTTCACCGTCGAGCGCTCGGTGAAGGGCGACCTCGCAACGGCCGTGACCGTCTACTCGGCCGCTTCGGGCGCAGCATGCGGACTCGAAGTGCAGCCGGGCCGGAGCATCGGGCTGTTGCTGCGCCGCGACGACGACGGGCGCTGGCGCTCCGGGTTGTGCAACCAAGTCGAGCCGAAGCGCCTGCTGGAAGCCGACCGCCCCTTCGCCGCCCCGGCCGCAGTGGCCACGGGCCTCCTGGCCGCAGTCGCGACAGCGGCCCGGCGCTCGGTGCGACGGTCAGGCTGGCCTGCGGCACACGGTGCAATCCGCTGAGAGCTGCTGCCTTCCGGCCCTGACTCGGTTCACGGTGCGCCGTTGCGCAGGACCCGACCGCCGCACGGAACGACGGGCCACGCCTCCGAGGATACCGGATAGCCTCGGGCTGCTCGGAGGGATGCGAGAGCGGCCGAATCGGCACGATTGGAAGTCGTGTGAGGGGCAACCCTCCGTGGGTTCAAATCCCACTCCCTCCGCTCTGCCTCGGCATGCGCCCCACCGGCCGAGATGGCCGGTGGGGACGCCAAGCGTCTAGCGCCGGCCCTTGGCGTTGGCGTTGGCTGAACCCGCACCACGGGGCACGTCGTCGCACCGTCCGTAGGCATGGCCCTGGCCCCGCGCCTGTTCAGGCAGGCAGTCGCCTGCCGCGGGCCGCACCGCTGCTGCTCGCCGCGGCGCCGGGCGGGCGGCCGCCCGCACCTTGGCCGGGCGGGCCTTGGGGGTCGGTGCCGGGGCCACAGCGGCCGGAGTCACCACGGTGGTGTCGACCGGAGCCAGGACGGGCTCGGGCACGAGGGTAGGAGCAGGCTCGACCACGACCGTGGCGGTCTTGGCGAACAGCTCGGTCACCCACAGCCGGCCGTCGGCGCTGCGCACCACGCCGACGCCGAGCACGTTGTAGTCGCCCAGGATGTTGGCCCGGTGCGAACCGGACGCCATGAGGGCGGCGTGCACCTCGGCCACGGTTGCACCCACGCCGACGTTCTCACCGACGGACGTCCAGTTGGGGACGGCGGTGCCGACCGTGCTGCCGAGCGCACCGGAGTGGTAGATGTCGCCGGCCGCAGCCATCGAGGCCGAATGCGACCGAGCGACGTCGGACAGCCCCCCGCTGACGGCGAGGGCGGGCAACCCGGCGGCGGCCCGGGCGCCGTTGACCAATGAGGCGAGGGCGGCCTCGTCGTTGGTCACGGCAGTCCCGGGGGCGGAGAGGGCGAACAGAGAGCCCACCAGAGCGGCGGCGATCACCAATGGAGCAAGGAAGCGGCGGCGGACGGGGGGACGAACGGAAAACGACATGCGGAGAGGAACCTCCCTGATCGTGGAAGCCCACGGACGTGCACACGTGGACCGGAAAACCCTAGCCGGGCAAATGGGACAACTGGTTCAGCAGCCGAAGAGGGTGCCCAACCCGGTGCATTTCTTCTCGTCGTCGCCACCGTCGTCGCCGCTCTTCGGAGGCGCAGCCGTGGTCGGCGTCGTCCGCGTCGACGGCTGTTGGGGGGCAGGCGAAGGCTTGCGCTGCGGCGCAGGCATGCCCGGCTGGCGCAGGTCGAGCGCACCGCCGCCGTGGTCGAACTGCACGGGCTGGCGGTTCGGGTACTTCTGGGCCAGCGCGTCGCGGGCATAGGCAAAAGCCGACTGCACGGTCTCGGGTGCCCGTCCTTCGATCATGGCTTGGCGCACCATGAATTCGACCATGTACGAGCGGGAGAACTCCGAGTTCTCGTAGGCGGGCTCGTCGGCAGGGGCGGCACCGGTGAGCACCCGCCCCGGGGCCAGGACTTCGGTGAAACCGCCGCCGTAACACGCGGCAATGCCGACCCAGGCCCGGCGGGCAGCCAACGGCCGCAGCGACGCGGCCAGTTCGGCGTCGGAGACGGCCCGTCCGTCGGCGCCGATCATGGCTTCGGTGGTCGCTGACAACTTGCGCACGTGGCCGGCGAAGAAGAACACGGCCACCGCGTCGGGACCGGCCCGGGCGGTCAGCCACTCGACGGCGTTGCGGATCGTGCCTCGGGTCACTTGGCCGTCGGTCAGCACCAGGCGGTTCTCGCCGGGCACGCCCATGCCCGCCAGCGCCCGGTCCATGTCGTGGGCGTCGTTGACGGCCGAGCGCAGGTCGTACTTCACGCCCGGGTAGTCGTCGACGCCGATGATGACCGCCCACGTGCCTGCAGCGGTGCCCTGGGGGCGGGCGGCGAGCTTGGCGGGCGGGGGGCGCAGCGCCGTCTCGCCCTCCATGGCCTCGGGGGGCGGCGCAATGGCCACGTCGGCAGGCGCAGCAGGGGCGGCGGCCTCGAGGGTGGCCATCTGGGTGACAGCAGCATCGAGCGGCCCGGCCGCCGAGGCGAGGTCGTCGGGACCCGGCCCACTGGTCAGCGACGCCGTCGCGCAGGAGGTCGAGACCACGGCCGCCATGGCCACGGCAAGACGCCACCTACGACGGACGCTCGAGTTCAGCTTGACCCCCAACTCGGTTCCGCCGACGGAATCGGGTCCACCCGGACGGCCCCAGCGCCGCCCGAACGGTCCCATTGGGGGGTCAAGTTCTTCACTGGTCGTGCGGATACCTTCCTGGGGAGGGCCGAACTTTCCGCGCCTAGCGTCACCCGGGTGACCGACGAAGAAGCCATGGCGCTGGCGCTGGCCGAGGCCGAAGCGGCCGTGGCCCACGGCGACGTGCCGGTAGGGGCGGTGGCCCTGGTCGACGGCCAGGTGGTGGCCGCCCGCCACAACGAACGGGAGCTGCGGGCCGACCCCTTGGCCCACGCCGAATTGCTGGTGCTGGCCGACGTGGCCGCCGGGCGCCCCGACTGGCGCCTGTCCGACGTGACCTTGGTGGTGACGCTGGAGCCGTGCCCCATGTGCGCAGGCGCGCTGGTGGCGGCCCGGGTGGGGCGCTTGGTGTTCGGTGCCGCCGACCCCAAGGCGGGCGCCTGCGGGTCGGTCTACAACGTGTGCGCCGACCCCCGGCTGAACCACGAGGTGCCGATCACCCCCGGCGTGCGGGCGCCCGAGTGCGGAGCGGTTCTGGCGGCCTTCTTCGCCGGTCGTCGCCGCTAGAGTCGCGGGGCCGGTCTTGGAGGGGTGCGAGAGCGGCCGAATCGGACGGTCTCGAAAACCGTTGTGGGGGCAACCTCACCGTGGGTTCAAATCCCACCCCCTCCGCAGCAAGCGGGGCCTCCTCCGGGAGGCCCCGTGCCGCGTCCACTCCCGGAATGTCGTCGCCGCGCCCTAGGTTTGCCTCATCAAGATGCGCTATCTCCGAGGTGCCGACATCGACGTGGACAACGCCCGGCTCGACCGGGCCGTCGTGCGTCGAGCGTGGGCGTTCGTGCGGCCCTACCGGGCCATGTTGTTCGTCTACCTCGGCGTCATCGTGCTGGCCTCGGTGCTGGGCGTGGTGCCGCCGCTGATCTTCAAGCACCTCATCGACCACGCCATCCCCGAGCGCGACATGGGCCTGGTCAACCTGCTGGCCTTCGCCGCCGTGGGCTTGGCCGTGGTCACCACCGGGCTCAGCCTGCTCAACCGGTGGTTCGGCGCCCGCATCGGCGAGGGCGTGATCTACGACCTGCGGGTGGCGCTCTACCACCACGTGCAGTCGATGCCGATCGCCTTCTTCACCCGCACCCAGACGGGCGCCCTGCTGTCGCGGCTGAGCAACGACGTGGTCGGCGCCCAGCAGACCGTGGGCACCGTCGCCACCGTCACCTCCAACGTGCTGCAACTGGTCACCACGCTGGCCGCCATGGTCGTGCTCAGTTGGCAGATCACCGGGTTGGCGCTGATGGTGCTGCCCGCCTTCGTGGTGCTCGACCGGCGCTTGGGCCGGCGGCTCAAGGAACTGGCCCGCCAACGCATGCACCTCAACGCGGGCATGCACACGACGATGACCGAGCGGTTCAACGTGGCGGGCGCCATGCTCGTGAAGCTGTTCGGACGGCCGCAGCAGGAGGGCGACGAGTTCGCCAAGCGAGCGGCCGACGTGCGCGACACCGGGGTGACGCAGGCCTTCACCGGACGCATCCTCTTCGCCGCCTTGGGGCTCGTCGGCGCCGTGGGCACTGCGGGCGTGTACTGGCTGGGCGCCCGGTCCGTCATCCGGGGCACCTTGGAACTGGGGACCGTGGTGGCCCTGGCCGCCTACGTGCAACGGCTGTACTCACCGCTCACCGACTTGGCGGGCGCCCGGGTCGAGCTGTTGACCGCCATGGTGTCGTTCGAGCGGGTCTTCGAGGTGCTCGATGCGCCGCGGGCCATCGAGGAGGCGCCCGACGCCGCGGCCCTGGTGCGGCCGCAGGGGCTCGTGGAAGTCGACGACGTGTGGTTCCGCTACCCGGCGGCGGCCACCGTGTCGATCGCGTCGCTGGAGTCGGAGGGCGCGGCACCGGCCAGCGCCGACGCCACTGCCTGGGTGCTGCGGGGCGTGTCGTTCCGGGCCGAGCCCGGCACCCTGACCGCGCTGGTGGGGCCGTCGGGCGCAGGCAAGACCACCTTGTCGCACCTCGTCCCCCGGCTCTACGACGTGGTCGCCGGCGCCGTGCGCATCGACGGCCACGACGTGCGCACACTCACGTTGCAGAGCATCACCGACGCCATCGGCGTGGTCACCCAGGACGCCCACCTCTTCCACGACTCGGTGGCGGCCAACCTGCGCTACGCCAAGCCCGGCGCCACCGACGAGGAACTGGTGGCGGCGTGCCGGGCGGCGCGCATCCACGACGTCATCGCCGCCCTGCCCGAGGGCTACGACACCTTGGTGGGCGAGCGGGGCTACCGGGTGTCGGGCGGGGAGAAGCAGCGGCTGGCCATCGCCCGGGTGCTGCTCAAGGACCCGGCCATCGTCATCCTCGACGAGGCCACCGCCCACCTCGACTCCGAGACCGAGGTGCTGGTGCAGCAGGCGCTGGCCTCGGCGCTGCAGGGCCGCACCTCGATCGTCATCGCCCACCGGCTGTCGACCATCCAGGCCGCCGACCAGATCCTCGTGGTCGACGGCGGGCGCCTCGTCGAGCGGGGCACGCACGACGAACTGGTAGGGCGCGGCGGGCTGTACGCCGACCTGTACGAGACGCAGTACCTGCGGGGCGTCAGCCCTGGCGCGGCAGAGGCGTGAAGGCGGGCGGGCGCTTCTCCCGGTAGGCGCGCACGCCTTCTTTGAAGTCGTCCTCGGCCAGCATCTTGAGCAGCAGGGCCTCGGCGTCGGAGGCGGCCGAGTCGAGCGAGTCGAGCAGGCCGGTCCACAGCTGGCGCTTCATGGTGAGGAGCGAGGCGGGGGAGCACTCGGCGGCCATCGCCTTGGCGTAGGCCATGGTCTCGTCGAGCAGCGTCTCGGCAGGGAACACCCGGTTCACCAGGCCCATGGTGAAGGCCTCTTCGGCTCGCACGACGCGGGCCGACAGCAACAAGTCGGCGGCGCGGCCCGCGCCCACCAGCCTCGACAGGAGCCACGAGACGGCGTGTTCGGCGGGTAGGCCGAGGCGGGCGAAGGAGGTGGTGAGCTTGGCGCCCTCGGCGGCGAAGCGGATGTCGGTGTGGCACATGAGGACGAAGCCGACGCCCGCCACCGCCCCGTTCACCGCGGCGATCACCGGCTTGCGCAGGCCCAGCAGCCATGAGTAGCCGTGCTCGAAGTCGGGGCGCACGCCTGCGCCCGGCGACACCTCGGGGACCTCGCTGCCTTCGCCGCCGTCGCGTCCGAGGACCTCGCCGTAGCGGGCGCCGTCCTCCAGCCGCTTCAGCGCCGCCATGTCGGCGCCTGCGCAGAATCCGCGGCCTGCACCCGTGAGCACGATGACCCGGACGTCGGGGTCGTTGTCGGCCTCGGAGAAGGACCACCGCACCTCTTGTTCCATGCGGCTGGTCCAGGCGTTGAGCCGGTCGGGGCGATCGAGGGTGACGACGGCCACGCCGTCACCGGTTTCGTAGCGAGTCGCTTTCAGGTCCACTCGCGGGACGTTAGACCGGGCGCCGCTGTGTCACTGCTCGGTAGAGGAGGAGCATCACCACCGAGCCGATCACCGCACTCAGCAGGCCGAGCCCGTCGTTGTCCTCGGAGATCACTGTGGCGGCGACCGCTCCCAGGCAGGCGCCGAGCAGCCCGAGGGCGAGGGTGGCGAAGATGCCCATGGGGTCGGGCCCCGGCACCAAGAAGCGAGCCAGTGCACCCGCGGCCAGCCCGACCAGCAACACCGAGACGATCAACATGGCCACCACATTGCCCCACGAGGGACGGAGAGGCGTACCAAGTGGGGCGAACGGGCAGGCATTGGTGCAGGAATCTCACCATGGCCACCTCCGACCTCCGCGACGGCAAGGCAGCGTTCAAGCGACTGTCGAAGAGCGACCAGAGTTGGGTCTACTGGGCGGTGGAAACAGGGGTGCCGGTGCCGAACCCGGAGTTGGCTGACGTGACCGTCGCCTACGCCCGGTACCGCCTGCGCATCGGCTTGGTACGCGACCTTCCCTTCTACGGCGGGTCCGCCGTGGCGGGCGGGTTCATCGCCTACCTGGTGAGCGACGGGTCGTCGGGTGCGTCCGCCTTCACCTTCGTGCTCGGGCTTGCCGGCTTCGTCGGGCACCTGTGGTGGTGGTCGACGTTCCGTCCCCGGCAACGGGGCCTGGCCGCCAACCTGGCCCTTCTGCAGGGCGAGAAGCCGGCGGCGAAGCCGCGGCCGGCCGAGTCGTCGTGGGGCATCGCCGTGTCCCTCGCCTTGGCCACCACGTGGGCCATCAGCGCCGTCGTGCACGTCGTCTTCGACGTCGGCAACTGGGTGGGCCTGCCCGTGTTCGTGGGCGCCCTCGTGCTCTACCGCCGGCTCGTCCGCCGCACCAACGAGAGCATCGACGACTGGTCGAAGCGCGCCACCTGACCGGTCAGCCGGCTGCCGACCACCCGTCGACCAGCGGAAGGAGCTCGGTCAGCGTGTCGACCACGCCCGCCGGTTCCACGTCGTAGGCGGGCACCAGGTCGTTGCGGCGCCACACGCCGCGCATGCCGATCGACTGGGCGCCCCACACGTCGTCGTAACGGCGGTCGCCCACGAAGACGGCGCAGTCGGGACGGCCCACGCCGAGCGCGTCGAGCACGGCCCGGAAAGCCTCGGGGTGGGGCTTGGTGAACGTCATCTCGCTCGTGTAGCAGCGCACGTCGATGAGTTCGGCCAGCCCGTCGCGTTCGAGGAAGTGCTCGTGGAACGCGGGCGGCCAGTGGGTGTTCGACAGCAGCCCGATGCGCAGCCCCCGCTCCCGCAGCGCGGCCAGCACGGGGGCGGCGTCGGGGTCGTGCTGGATGTGCGGCGTCCACGAGTCGAGGTGATGCGTGGCCGCCTCCTCCAGCACCGCCTCGGTCACGTCGAGGCCCAGCTCGCCCGACGCCAGCGTCAACAGCGACGTCAGCGTGGTGGCCCGCTGGTCGACCTCGATGCGGGCCCACGAGGCCGCTTCGACCGCCACCAGCCGGGCGCACATCTCGTCCTCCTGATCGGGCGCCAGGTGGCGCGCCGCCAGCCGCCACATGTCCTCCATGTCGATCTCGGCAAAACGCGAGAGGGTGCCGCCCCAGTCGAAGACGACGGCCTCAATGGGCATGGGCGGCGGTGCCCTCCCGTGTCTCCAGCCACCGGCGCAGGCCCGCGGCGTTGGAGTGCACGCCGTTGAGGGTCTCCAGCTTCTCCCGATGTTCCTCGCCCACCGCCACCAGGTCGTCGGCAAAGGCCGACTCCAGCGCGGCGGCGATGTCGCGCCCTTCACGCCACGCCTGCTCGGCCACGTTCGCCCACCGGTTCAGGGTGTCGGCCGCCTCGTCGAGCACGGTGGTGTGGTCGGGCACCAACCCGTAGTGCGCCAGCGCGATGCCGGCAGGCGAGCGGGCGGCGAACTTCTGCAACGAGTGCAGCGCCTGGTCGAGGTCGAAGTCGGGCGGGGGTGACGAGGGCCGCAGCACGCCAGCGTCGGGCAGCCGCACGCCCACGGCGTCGCCCACGAAGAGGATGCCGCTTTCCGAGTCGTGCAGCCCCAAGTGGTGCTTGGCGTGGCCCGGCGAATCGACGGTGGTGAGCGCTCGCCCAGGGCCGACCTCGATCTCTTCGCCGTCGTCGAGCACGTGGATGCGCTCGGCGGGCGTGGGGTCGAGGCGGCCGTACAAGGTGTCGAGCAGGTCGCCGTAGACCATGGCGGCCGAGTCGACCAGCCGCGACGGATCGGCGAGGTGGCGGGCGCCTTTCTCGTGCACGTAGACGGTCGCCTTGGGGAAGGCCCGGGCCACGTCGCCCACGCCTCCCGCGTGGTCGAGGTGGATGTGGGTGACCACCACGCCGGCCAAGTCGGACGGCCCCAGCCCGAGCTCGGCCAACTCGGCCAGCAACGTCGGCACCGAGCTCTGGCTCCCCGTCTCCACCAGCACCGGCGCCGGCCCTTCCACCAGGTAACCGGCCGTCACCCGGTCCCAGCCACCGAGCAAGGTGTCGATCTCCACTACGCCCGGTCCGATGCGCGTCGCCATGGTCGGTACCGTACGCGGTGATGACTTGCCCGACATGCGGGTTCGACCCGCGCACCGTCTCCCCGTCCGACGCCGCCGTGGCTGCCCGTTCGTTCCCTCGCCGCTACCGCGCCGTGCTCGTCCGCCCTGAGGACCAGCAGGACCGGGTGACCCGGCGCCCGGCGCCCGACCGGTGGTCGGCGGCGGAGCACGGTGCCTTCGTGGCCGCGGCCCTGTCCGCGGCGGCCGATGCGGTCGACCGCTACGCGGTGAACGACAACCCCATGGTCGGCCTCGACCCCGGCGAACCACCGAGCGAGCCGTCGGTCGAAGCCACCCTCACCCGCTTGGAGAACGCCGCCACCAAGCTGGCCACCGCCGTCGAGCGCTACCCCGCCGACCGGTGGTCGAACGGGGGCCTCGACGCCGCCCGCGAAGGCGTGCACCTCGCCTCGCACCACCTCCGAGAAGCGCAGCGCGCCGTCGACGACGCCCGCTGACGGTTTCCCGTCTCCCTTCCTCGGGCACGGTACGGGCAACCACGAAGGAGGAGTATCCAATGCGCCGAAACCACGTGGAGACGCGATCCGATCGCGCTGAACTAGCCCATGACGCGGGCAAGCGGAAGATCTCGTTCCCCAGCGTGCTGGCCGGGACGTTGGTCGCCTTCGGGGCGTTTGCCGTGCTGCTCGCCATTGCCGCAGCCGTCGCCAACGCCGTCGATGCCGACATCGACCTGACCTCGAACAACTGGGAAGAGATGGGCACGGCGGGCGGCATCGCCGCCGGTGTCGTGCTGCTGCTGTCGTACTTCTACGGCGGGTATGTGGCCGGCCGCATGTCACGCCGCTCGGGCATGTGGAACGGGTTCATGGTCTTCGTGCTCGGCGTGCTCATCGCCGTGGGCGTCGGCGGCTTGGTGAACGCCTTGGCCGACACCGACGAGATCGCCCGCAACCTGCGCAACGTCGGCATCCCCACCACCGCTGACGAATGGGAGCAGGTCGGCACGGTGGCAGGCATCGCCGCACTGGCCGGCATGTTGCTCGGCTCGTTGTGGGGCGGCGCCGTGGGCGAGCGCTACCACGGCCGCTACCTGACCCGGGCCCTCGACCCCGACGTGGGTGCGGGCGTGCCGGAGACGTCGGCCGCGACAGGCCGCTCGCAGGTGGTCGACGACGGCACCTCGGTGCTCGACCGCAGCGACCGGGACCGCGACCGCAGCGACCGGGACCGCGACCGCGACCGCGACGTTCGGGACCGCAACGACCGCGACGTTGACGACCGCGATCGCGACCGCGACGTTGCCGATCGCGATCGGGACGGCGACCGCACAGACCGGGTGGACCGAACCGACACCACGCTCGACGAGGACCGCGAGGCTCGTGAGCGCCGGGAGCGCGCCGAGCACTGACGAGCAGGACACCGGCAGGACGACGAGAGGGTGGGCCGCAAGGCGCACCCTCTTACGCGAGCGAGACCAAGTCGAGGAGGTCGTCGCTCCAGTAGTCGAGCTGGCCCTCGGGCAGCAGCAGGACCCGCTCCGGGGCCAACGCCTCCACGAACCCGGTGTCGTGGCTGACGATCACCATGGTGCCGCCCCACGACCCCAGCGCCTCGGCCACGGCGTCACGCGACGGCGGGTCGAGGTTGTTGGTGGGTTCGTCGAGCAGCAGCAGGTTGTGGCGCCCGGCCACCAACTGCGACAGCGCCAGCTTGGTCTTCTCCCCGCCCGACAAGGTCGAGGCGTCCTGGAAGGAGATCTCCCCCGACAGCCCCATCATGCCGAGGATCGACCGCAGCTCCTGCTCCGGCGCGGGAACCATCTCGCGCATGTGGCCGAGCACGTCGAGCCCGGGGCGGATGCCTTCGTGCTCCTGGGCGTAGTAGCCCACCGATACGCCGACGCCGAAGCCGACCGTGCCCGCGTCCGCAGTGGTGACGCCCGCCAGGATGCGCAGCAGGCTGGTCTTGCCCGCGCCGTTGAGGCCCATGATCAACAGCCGCTCGCCCCGCTCCACCCCGAAGGTCAGGTCGTCGAACACGGGCGGGCCGCCGTAGCCCTTGCGCAAGCCGTTGACGTCGAGCACCAGCCGCCCCGAGTGCGGCGGCTGCGGCAGGCGCATGGCGTAGCGCCGTTCCTTGCGCGGGCCGGTCACCGCGGTGGACGCCAGCCGCTCCACCCGCTTGTCGATCGTCTTGGCCGTGCGAGCGCGTTTCTCGGTCTGGCCCCGCATGGAGTCGGCCAGCGTCGACAGCCGGGCGATCTCGGCCCGCTGGCGTTCGGCCAGCTTGGCCAAGCGCTCCTCGTCGCGCTTCCGCGCCGCCCGGTACTGCGAGTAGGTGCCCTTGTATTCGACGACCTCGCCCTCGTCGAGGTGGAGCACGCGGGTGATGGCCTCGTCGAGCAGGTCGAGGTCGTGGCTGATGACGAGCAGGGCGCCGCGGTAGTTGCGCAGGAAGCCCATGAGCCACGACTTGGCGTCGGTGTCGAGGTGGTTGGTGGGCTCGTCGAGCAGCAACAGGTCGCTGCCCGCGAACAGGATGCGGGCCAACTCCACCCGGCGCCGCTCGCCACCGCTCAACACCGAGATCGGCGCGTCGACCCGGTCGGGCGACAAGCCCAGGCCCGCCACGATGCGGCGCACGTCGGACTCGGCCACGTAGCCGCCCGCTTCCCGGAAGGCGTCTTCGGCCCGGGAGAAGCGGGTGACGTTGCGCTCGGAGGGATCTTCCTCCACGGCGATGCGGAGCTTCTCCACCCGCCGCTGCGCTTCGTCGAGGCCGCGGCCGCTGAGGATGTGCGACAACGCGTTGGCATCGACGCCGACCCCGTGCTTGCGGGGGTCTTGGATCAGGTAGCCGACGGCTCCCCGCCGCAGCGCGGTGCCGCCCGCAGGCTGCACCTCGCCGGCCAGCACCTTGAGCATGCTGGTCTTGCCCGCCCCGTTGCGCCCCACCAGGCCGACCTTGTCGCCGGCGCGCACGGTGAAGGTGGCGCCGTCGACGACGAGCCGCCCGCCCACCTCCACACTGAGATCACGCGCTTGGAGCACCGACCCATCATGACGGGTCTCAGCCTGTGGCTCGAAGCAGGATTTCCTCGTAGACGCCGGGATCGTTGCGCACGACGACCGGGAACCCGCCCTGGCCGGGCTTGCCGTGCCACTCCGCTTCCAGGCCCGGATTGTGAAAGCCGGTGCCGTCGGGGAGGAACACGTGCGGGCTGCCTTTGATGGTGTCGTCGGCCTGGGCTCGCTCGAAGTCGTCCATCACCAGGCGGCGGGCGCGGCCGTCGTCGACCGCCTTGGCCAACGAGGGCACGTCGACGGCCGGGCAACCGGCGGCCACATCCAGGATCACCGAGCGCAGGGCAATGCACCGGCTCTCCCCGAACAGGGCGTTGCGCAAAGCCCGGTCGAGCTGTTCACTCGCCTCCAGGCTCTGCTCCTTGGCGGCCTGCACAGCCTCCAAGGCGGGCATCGTCGTGACCGGCCAGTGCCAGTCCGGCGACCGCCACATCTGCCACCCGGCCTCGGGCTCGACCGCGCCCAGCACCGGTGCCTCGGCGTCGAGCATGAGCTTCGACACGGGGGCCTCGTTGAACAGTTCCAGCGGGAAGGCGTGGTGGTCGATGCGCACCTCACCGTCGAGGCCCATGGCGTGCCTGGTGCGCAAGAGCCGGGAGACGGCGACATGCGCCCACTCGCACCCGATGTCGGACCAGACCGTGATTGTCGGCATGGCCACTTCCTACCCCACCCGACCCCAACGAGGTTGTGGAGGGATCGCGCCGGAAAACGCGCCGTTTCCTACGCAACCTCCGGAGGCGGGCAGCGCACAGGGGCCGCCGGTACCCTGGCTTGGTGGACTGGTACGCGGACACCACCGACACGCAGGCAGTCCGACGCCTCCGCCACTCCGTCGTCGCCCACCTGGAACGGCACGCCGAACCTGAGGCCGACCTCTCCGGCGCCGAGCTGGCGGTGGCCGAACTGCTGGGCAACGCCGCCCGCCACGCCACCGGCCCCGTGTGGGTCTCGTTGTCGTGGGCGGCCAAGCACCCCACCCTCACGGTCTACGACCTCGGCCCTGGCTTCGACGGCGTGCCCGAGCCCGCCGACGACCTCGCCGAAGCGGGACGCGGCCTGCAGATCGTGGGCCACGTGGTGGACGACCTGCGCATTGCGGCGCGCCGGTCGGGCGGGGCCAAGGTGCAAGCGGTGTTGCCCGTGCCCCGCGCCGTCTCCCCCAGCTACGACCCGCCCCGCCACCACGACCACGCCCTGCCCGGCCTCGACGAGGCGGCGCCCGGCGGCGGGTTCGGCAAGGAGTCGTTCCTGCGGGCGCTCGTGGTGCAGATGGCCCAAGCGGTCGAGGAACAGCACGGCCCCTCGGCGGCCGAAGCAGCCGTGGCCCAAGTGGGCATCGACGTGGGCGGCCGCATGGAGGAGGAGTTCCGCGCCGCCACCGACGTGGTCGAGCGCATGACGCCCACACAGTTGGGCGAGTGCTTCGTGCGCCTCAAGCACGCCATCGACGGCGAGTTCGACGTGGTCGAGGCCACCGCCGAGCGCATCGTGCTCGTCAACACCGCCTGCCCGTTCGGCGACGTCGTGCGCATGGCGCCTGCCCTGTGCCGCATGACGTCGAGCGTGTTCGGGGGGATCGCCGCGGCCCAGACGGCCGACGGCGAGGCCTCCGTGCTGCTCGAGGAGCGCATTGCCGTGGGCGACCCCGGTTGCCGCATCGTGGTGTACCTGACGGAGCCGCCCGAAGAGGTGCGCGACGCCGCCCACCGCTACCGCAGCGCGTCCTAGCCGACCACCCGCAGCTCGCCGACGCCGGGCCGCTTGCGCCACTCCTCGACCCAGGCCACGAACGACTCGGCGGGCAGCGCCTTGCTGAACCCGAAGCCCTGGGCGAAGCCGCACCCGGCCCCGCGCAAGCGAGCGGCCAGCGCCATGCTCTCCACGCCTTCGGCCACCACCGGCAGGTCGAGGTTGGCGGCCAGTTGGATGATCGAGCAGACGATGGCTTCGTCGGCCCGGTCCTCCTCCATTGTCATGACGAACGACTTGTCGATCTTGATCTCGCCCACCGGCAACTGCTTGAGGTAGGCGAGTGACGACTGGCCGGTGCCGAAGTCGTCGATGGCGATGGTGATGCCCGTCTGGGCCAGCTGCTGCAGCACGGGCACGGTGCGGCGGGGCTCGACGAGGATGCTGGTCTCGGTCAGCTCCAAGCACAGCGCCTCGGCGGGCACTCCCGTGTCGCGCAACAGGGTGCGCACGTCGTCGGGGAAGGTGGGCTGCAGGAGGCTGCGGGCCGACAGGTTCACCGAGATGCGCTCGGGGCCGTCGCCCTCGCGCCAGCGGGCACACTCTCGCAACGCCGTCTCCAACACGAACGACGTCAACGGGCGCACCAGGCCGGTGCGCTCGGCCACGGCCACGAACTCGTCGGGCGGCAGCCAACCCCGGGTGGGGTGCTGCCAGCGGACCAGCGCTTCGGCGCCCACGACGTCACCCGTGGCCAGCGACATCTGCGGCTGGTAGTGCACCTCGAGGTGGCCTTCGGCAATGGCGTGGCGCAGCTCGCCCACCAAGGCCAGGCGTTCGGGGGTGTGGCCGTCGCGTTCGGCGTCGTAGACCTCGACCCCGGTGTGGTTGGCCTTGGCCAGGTACATGGCGATGTCGGCCCGTTGCAGCAGCCCGTCGGCCTCCATGCCGTGCAATGGCGACAGGGCCACACCCACCGAGCCGCCGATCTCGACGCTGACGTCGGACACGTCGAAGGGCCGCTCCAACGCCGCCACCAAGCCGCGCGCCACGCTCACGGCGGCCTGGCTGCCGACCACGTCGGGCAACAACACGGCGAACTCGTCGCCGCCGAGGCGGGCCAAGGTGTCGCCGTGGCGCAACGCCGTGCGCAACCGCTTGGCCACCTGCTGCAGTAGCAGGTCGCCGTGCTGGTGGCCCAGGGTGTCGTTGACGTCCTTGAAGCCGTCGAGGTCGAGCAGGAGCACGCCGAGCGCGCTGCCCGCCGCCAGCCGTTCTTCCAACCGGCGGGAGAAGTGGGCCCGGTTGGGCAGGTCGGTCAGCGAATCGTGCAGCGACTGGTACTCGCTCTCGTCCGCGTTCATGCGCAGCCGGTCCACGAGCTGGCTGTTGGCCAGGGCCATGCCCGCGTGGTTGGCGAGCATGGCGAACAGGCGCAGGTCTTCGTCGTCGAAGGCACGGACCTCGCCGCTGCGGTCGGCCACCACCAGGGTGCCCACCGCCGTGGTGCCGCTGCGCAGTTCGGCGGCCAGGGCCTCCGCCACCCCGAGGGCAGCCAGCGCGGGCGTGGCCGTCGCCGTGATCAACTCGGGCCGCGACCGGCCCCGCACGCCTTCTTCCACCAGCGCGTCGGGAGAACCCGGGGCCACCTCGGCCAGCGTGAGGGCGCCTTCCACCGTGGTGCCCACGCGATGGGTCTTGCCGCCCCGCTCCACGTACACCCAGGCGGCGTCGGAGTGGAGGAGGTCGCATGCCTGCCGCAGCAGCGCCTCGACGGTGCGCTCGGCCAGCACAGCGTCGCCCATGACTTGGGTGAAGTCGTAGAGGTGCTCGAGCTGGCGGTGCTGGACGCGCAGCGCGGTGTGCGCCCGGTACGACCACACCAAGGCGAAGCCCGCCAGGCCCAGGAGGGCGACGGCCGCCGGTTCGGCCCGCAGCACGCTGACCACGACGAGGGCGACGGCGGTGTCGACCAGGCGGGCGGCGGTGCCCAGCGCCATGGTCTCGGTGAGCGCACCTTCCCACCGGCGTTGGTACAGGCTGATGGCCGTCACCAGCACGGCGCTCTGCACCAGGTCGCTGGCCAGCGCGGCGGCCACGGCTGCGGGCCACGAGGCAGGGCCGAGCTCGCCACCGGGCGCCAAGGCCCGGAACACCAGGATGGCGACGACTGCTTCGAGGCCCATGTGGCCGAGGTTGACGGCCAGCTTGAGCGGCGCCTGCCTGCGGTGCACGACGAGGGCGATGCCCGAGCCGATGACCCGGGCGGCCACCAAGGCGACGGGGTCGACGGTGTAGAGGCCGACGACGAGCGGGATGGTCGAGAGCGACAACGACACCGCCTCGCGGCGGTGCTCGATGTGGATGAGGAAGACCTCACAGGCGGCGAAGGCCACCAGGAGGGCGAGCCACGGCACCGACAACGCGCCGAACGGGCCCATCGAAGAGACGGGCCCGAAGGTTAGCGCCGCCGTCGCCGCCAGCACGGCGAAGGCGAGAATCGCGACCCGTCGCCACGGCGCGGCGGCGGGTGCAGCGGTCACGACGACGTGGCGCTGGTCCAGGACTTGCCCGTCCAGCTCTTGCCCGTCCAGGACTTGCCGGTCCAGCTCTTGCCGGTCCACGACTTGCCCGTCCAGCTCTTGCCCGACCACTCGTCTGCGGTCCACGACTTGCCGGTCCACGACTTGCCGGTCCAGCTCTTGCCTTCCCACGTGGTGGCCGTCCAGCTTTCGCCGCACCAGCAGGTGCCGGCCCACTCAGCGCCGTTCCAGGTGCCGGCCGTCCACGCCGTGCCGGCGGTGGAGGTGGGTGCCCAGGCCGAGCCGTTCCAGGGGTTGCCCATGATGTCGCGCTCGCCGGTGAGCTCGATCCCGTCGGAGGCCACGTGGCTGGTGCCGCGGGCCGCTTCGAGCGAGCCGGTGCCGGTAGAGGGCGCCACGGTCACGCTGGTGGTGGTGGGAACGGCTGCGAGGGCGGCAGCTTCGATGTTGAGGCGACCGCTGCCCTGGCCCGCCAGGTCGCCCTTGACCAACGGGGTGGCGGTGGTGCGCAGGAGCGCCTTCACCATGTCGGGCGACAGCGACGGACGGGCCTGCAGGAGCAGGGCGACCGAGCCGGCGGTGACGGCCGCGGCCTGCGAGGTGCCGCTGCCCCGGAAGAAACGCTCGTTGACCACGGCGTCGGGGTGGGCGTCGTCGATGGTCGAACCGGGGTTGCGGAGGCCGAGCACGGAGACGCCGGGCGCCACCAGGTCGACCCGCCGGGAGCTGTTGCCCCGGCTGGAGAAGGCGGCGACGGTGTCGTCAAGGGCGGACACGGTGCCCTTGAGGTCGCTGGCGCCGACGGCCAGGACCCGGGGGTCGTAGGCGGGGTTGGTCAAGGCGGCACGGCTGGTGCCGTCGTTGCCGCCGGAGGCGACCACCACGATGCCGTTGCGCCACGCCGACTCGACGGCGTGGGTCAGCGGGTCGAGCTGGTAGCTCTGCAGCCCGTCGGTCCCGTAGGCCAACGACAGCACTCGGACGTTGAGGCCCGAATCGTTGCGATGCTGCACAACCCAGTCAATTGCCGCGATCACCTGAGTTACATCGACAGCTCCTTGGTAGTTCCCAACCTTTATGTTGACGATTCGGGCGCCGGGGGCCAGGCCCTTGAAGCCGGCGCTGTCGTGGCCGGCCACGATCGAGGCCATGTGGGTGCCATGGCCGAAGGTGTCGAAGTGCCGGTACTCGGCGGCCTGCGACTCGAACGAGAGGTCGGGGCCGTTGACGACCTTGCCTGCGCCGTCGAGGCCGGCGACGGGGGCGATGCCCGTGTCGATGACGGCCACGTCGATGCCGGTGCCGTCGATGCCCCGCTTCCACAGCTCGTCGGCGCCCACCGCATCGGCCACCGTCGACAGCGACACGGGCGCCGTGGTGGCCCCGTCGTCCCAGCCCGAGGTGACGATGCCGAGCGTGCTGTCCACCAGTCCGACGGTGGAGCTGAGCAGCCCCGCCTCGGCGGGGGCTGCGCTGCCAACGGCCACGGCGACCATCAGCGAGCAGCCGGACAGGAGGCGACGAACGGGGAGGCGGTAACTACGCATGGTGATACAAGACCACGGAGCGTGACGGATGAATAGGCACATTCGGGACGGACTAGTCGCCAATAGTCATTTGCGCGCGTTGGAACATCGGCTGCGAACAGGGCGTTGAACCGGTCGTGCCTGCCATCACCGCCGATACTTTTGCCCTTCCCCGCTTGGCCGAACCGGCGCTCAGCGCCGTCGATCGGCCCGTGCGCTCCGTCTCCACCGCCCCCACCGGCTACGAGGGCGAAGGCTTCCCGGTACGCCGGGCTTTTGCGGGCGTCGACCTGTCCGACCTCGACCCCTTCATCCACATGGACCAGATGGGCTCGGTGGACTACGGGCCGGGCGAGCCCCGGGGCACGTCGTGGCATCCGCACCGGGGCTTCGAGACCGTGACCTACATGCTCGACGGGGTGATGCAGCACCAGGACTCGCACGGCGGTGGGGGCGTGATCGCCGACGGCGCCACCCAGTGGATGACGGCGGGCGGCGGCATCCTCCACATCGAGACCCCGCCCGAGGAGCTGGTGGTGAAGGGCGGGCTGTTCCACGGCGTGCAGCTGTGGGTCAACCTGCCGGCGAAGGACAAGCTGGCGGCGCCCCGCTACCAGAGCCTCGACAGCGGCGACGTGGTGCTGCTCTCGTCGTCCGACGGCGGGGCGTTGGTGCGGTTGATCGCGGGCGATCTCGGTGACCATCGCGGCCCCGGCGCCACCCACACGCCGATCACGGTCGTCCACGCCTCGGTGGCGGCGGGCGCCCGGCTGACGCTGCCGTGGCGGCGCGACTTCAATGCGCTGGCCTACCTGCTCGAGGGCAGCGGCACTGCGGGCGTCGAGCAGCGTCCCGTGCACAGCGGCCAGTTGGCAGTGTTCGGAGCAGGCGACTCGCTCACGGTCACCGGCACCGGTCCGCGGGGCGCCGAGGTGTTCCTGCTGGGTGGCCGCCCGTTGCGGGAGCCGATCGCCGCCTACGGCCCCTTCGTGATGAACACGCGGGCCGAGCTGATCCAGGCGGTGGAGGACTTCCAGTCCGGGCGCTTCGGCGTCATCCCGCCTGACGCGCTGATGCCGCATACCGCATACCGCATAGCCACGGCGAGGCCGAGCAGGCCCGGCACGAGGTGGAGCAGCACAGCGTCGACGTAGTCGACGGGGATGAGCCCGAGGGCGACGTTGCCGTCGCCTGCGAGGAACATGGCGATGGCGGGGAGCACGCCGCCGACGCCGCCGACCAGTGCGGCGACCGTGGGAGCCCAGCGGTCGGAACGGGCGAAGGCAAGCGCGACGAGGCCCGATGTCAGCCCGGCCACGCCGTGCCAGCCGTTGACCTCGAACACACCGAAGAGGTGCTCGTCGGTGACAGCGTCGCCCACTGCGAAGTCGGGGTGGAGCAGCAGGCTCCCCGCTCCGAGCACGACCAAGATGGCGCCCCACACCCAGAGGTAGAGCTGGTCGCCTCGCCACGAAACGCCGGTGCGCACTGCGGTGTCCATAAGTCCCCTGGCCTCCCTCATCCCTCGTCGGCTTCAGCAGTGAGTTCGCCTGCACGTGCACCGGCGCTCGGGGGTACGTCATGTGGGATTGGCGGTGGCGGATCCTCTCTCAGCGCCTGCAACTCCGTGCAGGCTCGGTAAAGCACGCGTTCGAGTTCGTACGCAGTCGGCACGCCCGAGCGCCGCCGGTACGAGGTGAAGGATCCGTCCGCAGGTTCGTAGCAGTACAGGCCCACGGCATCGACGACCTGCGCCGCCGTCTCCGCCCAACGGACAACCGCAGCAAAGTCGGCATCACCGAGCACCCGCACAGCCATGAAGAAGAAGATCCTCGGACGAGTCGCGTGCAGCCATGCCGACAGGTCGCCCCCACCCGCACCTCCAGTCGTCGGCGGCCGGCCAACCATGGTCAGGCGCCGGGCTGCCTCACCCTTGAGGTCGATGGACTTGAACGCGAGTTCTTTCACTCGCTTGCCGGTGTCCGCCGAGCCTGATCGGCCCGCTGGTTTCTCACCCGGGCTGAGGGCGTGCTTCGGCGTGCCCATCATCTTCGCTTCCAGCATGAAGTCGATCTCGCGTGTCGGATCCCCGGGATAGACGCCATCCAGGTTGTGTTCGGGGATGATCAATCCGAGGACGCGTCGACGGACGTACAGCGTCTCGATGCCGGAGCACTTCTCGAGCACTGAGGCGATGACGTTGTTGAACCAGTCACCCTTGCCGTTTTGAAGGGCCGCACTCAGCAGGCTGCTCTGCCCGCCGCTGCCATCGTCCGAGAACGCCGTCGGGAGCCCACTGTCGAAGTCCGACATAGCCTTCAGAAACGCTTCTTCGACCTGGTTCCAGCTTGCCGCTGGGGATGCGACAAGGCGTTCGTACATTGCCCGGAGAGGTTCGCAGTACGGGTTTGTCTGGAGAACGTCCTTGGGCCTGCGGGGTGCAGGGTGCGGAAGCGCTACTTCGGACACCCGTGAAGTATGTCCGACGGCAGTTCGTCGATGCCGTACACGCGGTTCGCAATCGCTGTCGCTGCGTCGACGTCTCGTTCGCGGAAGACGCGAGCCAACTCTCGGCGGTCAGCCGGCGCCACCGATCCCGGGTCTGGAACCCTGATCTTGCGCAAGTACTGCGCCTGGAAGCGGTAACACCCCCCGCGCATCTTCACGCAGTAGGCGCCCACGAACAGATTGGCGATGTCCGACAGCAGGAGCCCTCCCAGCACCTCGAGATCCCAGGTGTCCGAGACCACGTAGTAAAGGTTGTGGTGCGGATAGAAGGCGCCCACGTCGAAGACCGGATGGGCTGCCGCTTTCAGGTCGGGAAGTAACAGCTTCTGCCGTCGAAGCAGCCGTGGATCGACACGGTCGATGGTGCGATACCACTGGGCCGGATTTTTGCGCGCCACATGACGGCGCTCCAAACGAGCACGGTGCGACTCCAGATAGTCCCTGAGGCGTGGGTACGCGTCCAACTGCACCAAGCCTTCCTCGTCCCACGGGTTGACCAGGTAGGCGCCAGAGGACACGGCTGCTCCGGAGGTCGTGTCGGAAGCGAGCAGGAGCGGCAACAGTCGGTCTTCTTCGACCAGCGCCGCGTCCCTCGTGATGAAGACCTCGTCGCAGCCCGTGGCCACCCCGATGCCCACACGCGTCGTCTTGTCGGCGTCCTGTAGCGGGTCGTAGCGGCGTTCCAAGTCGGCAACGAGCGCCAACGTGGTAGGCGACGCCATGGGCCAAAGCTCCCCGCCTTTGAACCAACCTGTCGTGCGAGAGGCCTCGAACGTAGGACCGCAGGCTGCTTGGGAGACGCTCGAGGCCCACGCTGCCAATGCCGGGGCGTCCGCCTCTCCGAAGCTGCGTTTGGCTTCGACGACTGCCACGTCTGCTTGGTCGGCGTTGCGAATCACCACTATGGCGGGATACGCAGACACCTCGTCCTCGAATGCCGGAACGTCGTGCATGGTGACGACCGTTTCAACGGCGTAGTCGGCAGTCACGAGCTCACGGAGCTGTGCGCCGTATTGGTTGTGCATCCAGCGATCGGCACAGATGAAGCCGAGTGCGCCTCCAGGCTTGAGAAGCGACAAGCCAACTTCGACGAAGCCTACGTAGAGGTCACTGCGTCCGCGCATAGCGGTGCAGCGATCTCGATACGCGGCCATGACAGCACGGGGGACGCTCTCCAGCCGGACGTAGGGAGGGTTGCCCACGACGTAGTCGGCGCTACGCAGATCGTGGTCGCGCAGGAGAAAGTCGTCGGCAATGACCCATGCCTGTGCGACTGCTTCGGCATCCTCGGACATGAGCCCGCCGTCGCGGAGCCGTTCGACGACCATCTTCCGTGCTCTATCGGCGTTGGCGTCCAGAACGTCGCAAGCGCGAACTGCACCCGTCAGGGTTGCGGGGTTGCGACCGTGGACCACGCACGATTCGAGAAGACGGTCGACAATCGGGCCCAGGAACGCCCCAGTACCACATGACGGCTCGACGACGACGCACGCGCCGAGGTCGCGAGCAGGCGTGTAGCCGATGAGGTCGAGGATGAACTCAACCACCCACCGACGCGTGAACACTTCGCCGTAGTCGACGCCAGGGTCGGGGTCGCCCTCGGGGGAGAGCCTCGCTGTGCTGACCTCCTCTATATCGAACATGTGTTCGAGTCTACGGAGCAGGCCGCCACACCGCCACGGTATTGGGGCTGACCTACGAAGTGGTGGAAGGCTGGATGCCGGTGATCGCGTACGGTGCCGCGATGACGCCGGACGAGTTGGAGCAGTTCCTTCGCGACGCCTTCCCCGCCAACCCGCCGCCCCTCAAGGTCGAGGCGATCACCGAGGCGGGGGTCCTCCTGCGGCGCACGGTCAGCAGCGCCGAGGAACGGCCCGGGGGCACGGTGTCGGGGCCTGCGCTCATGGGGCTGGCCGACACCGCCGCATGGTTGTCGGTCTTGTCGCGGATCGGCTTGGTGGCGCTCGCCGTCACCACCAGCTTGCACATCGACTTCTTGCGCAAGCCTGCGTTGGTCGACGTCTTCGCCGACGGGCGCGTCCTCAAGCTCGGCAGCAGGCTGGCGGTGGTCGACGTGTCGATGTGGTCAGCCGACGGCAGCCCTGACGAGCTGGTGGCCAAGGCGCAAGTGACCTACTCGATCCCGCCCCGGCGCTGAGCGCCTCTGTCACAAACCGCACATTTCCGGTGTCGCCTGCGAGACGGACGGATGCCCGTCGCGAGGCGCACGATCAACTCACCGCTTGGGCCGCTGGGGCCCCAACGGCGGAACCGGAGGAGATCGGGAAATGAACACCACCAAGGCACGAAGCATTCGGCGGATCGGCATGGCGGCGGCATCGGTCGTCGCCGCCGTCACCATGATCGGCATCAGCAGCGGCTCGGCCCTCGCGGCCCCGCGGGCCGAGGACCGAGGGCGAGGCGCACCACCGTCGAAGGCGGTGTCGCAGGCGGAACAGGCCCGAGGCCGCGAGGTCCCCAACGAGCGGGTCGAGCGGGAGGCCAAGCCCCTGCCCACCCCGGCGCAGCACGCGCAGGCTCGGCGCGACGCCGCTCCCCAGGAGCAGGCCGGTCCGACCGAGCGGGTCGAAGGAGCGGCGCCCGCCAAGGCGCCCAGCGGCAACACGCTGTCGGGCACGGCGTCGGCGGGCAACGACCAGCCCACAAGCTCGAGCGGCGCCTCGCAAAACTCGGCATGGGGCGGCGCCTACTGGACCAACCCCAACCTGCAGGTGGGCCGGTTGTTCTTCGACACCCAGCCGGGCGCAGGCGAGCGCTGGAGCTGGTGCTCGGCCACCGCGGTCAACAGCGAGAACAAGTCGCTGGTGCTCACCGCAGGCCACTGCGTGTTCCGGCCCGACCCCGACGGCGACGGGCGCATCACCGGCAACGGCTTCTGGTACGAGCACTTCCGCTTCTGCCCGGGCTACGAGTACGGCTGCCGCATGGGCACCTGGCACTACCGGCAGGTGTCGACCACGTGGTCGTGGCACGGCGGCGTGGGCGGCTCCTACGACTTCCGTGACGACGTAGCCGTCCTGCTGGTCAGCCCCAACGCCAGCGGCAACCTGGTGAACTACGTCGGCGGCCACGGCATCTCGTTCAACGAGCCGACCAACCTGTACCGCCACAGCTTCGGCTACCCGGCCACCGACTCCCGCTGGCCCGCCTACAGCTACAGCGGCGAGGACCTCATCCACTGCCCGAACTACTCCTACAACGACGGCACCTACGCGGGGACGATGTGGATGTCGTGCACCATGACCGGCGGCTCGAGCGGCGGCCCTTGGCTCACCTACGTCGGGTCGAACTGGCTGGGCTACGTGAACTCGGTCAACAGCCACAAGCCCTACGGCGGCTCGTGGATGAGCGGCCCGTACTTCGACAGCCAAGAGAGCTCGCTCTTCAACTACTGGCGCAACCGCTAGTCACCACGCACGACGGCAAGGAAGCCCCGCTTCGGCGGGGCTTCCTTCGCGCCCGGGCACAATGGCGTCGTGCTGCTCGACGGTTTCAACCACGTGGCCATCCTGACCAACGACACCGACCGGCTGGTGGGCTTCTATCGAGACGTGTTCGAGGCCACCGTCGACGGCGAGCTTCGGCCGGAAGACGGCATGCGCCTGACGTTCCTGAAGGTCGGCCCCACCGCGGAGTTCAACGTGTTCGAGGTGGCGGGCAACCTCGAGGCCACCCGCCAGACGCCGATGTTCGGGCGGGGCCGCCTCGACCACCTGGCCCTGCAAGCCGCCTCGCTCGACGCCTTCACCGAGGTGCGCCGCCGGTTGGTCGAGCGGGGCGCCAGCGACGGTTTCGTGACCGACTTCGGCCCGGTGCTGAGCCTGTTCTTCCGCGACCCCGACGGCCTCGAAGCCGAGGTGTGCGTCCCCAACCCGGACGCCACGCCGGGGGTGACAAACCCTCCGGGCACGCCGGCGGCTCGTTTCAGCTGACGGCGGCGATGAAGCGTTCCTCCAACTCGGCCACCTGGGCCGGGCTGTCACCGAGCGCCGTGTAGCCCATGCGGCCGTCGACCTTGAGGCAGTCGAGCAGGTGGGGGACGACCCCTGTGCCGCTGTCGCGGTCGTAACAGAGGCCGGAGTCGACGGTGATGCGCAGGACCTCCCCGGGGGTACGGCCCACCCAGCTCTCGTCGACCAGGTTGTCGGTGGCGGCGTAGAACTTCGGGCGGCCGTCGCGGTCGACGTAGGTAGCCGCCGCCGGGTCGTAGTGGCCACCGACGAGCAGGCGGGTGACGCCGTAGGGGTGGGTGGTGCCGCCCTTGCGCAGGTTGATCTCGATGCCGAACAGGTCCCAGTCGCCCGAGGGCAGGCGCCGGGCCACGAAGTCGAGGGCGAAGCGGCCGACGGCACCGAGGTCGGCCAAGCGCTCGCCGACCTGCACGGCGTAGCGGCCCAGCAGCGGCGCGTAGACGGGATCGGCGGGGAAGGAGCAGCCTTCGTACACCTGCCCGTCGAGGCGCTGCTCGTGGGTGGCCAGCACTGTCACCTCGCCCAACGGGGTGATGGTGGCCTGGGCGCTGGGGCTGCGGAACTCCACGCCGTCGATGCGTTCTTCGACAACGCCGCCGGAGATCAGCGTCTCCCGGTACCACGGGGGCAACAGCGTCTCCATGGGGGCGCGGTTGTCGACGTCGACCACGATGTTGCCGTCGCCCGCCCCGCTGTCGTCGAGCTTGACCACCACCTCGCGGAGGTCAGGGCAGTGGGCGCTGATGGCGGCCACTGCCGCCGCCACGTCGGCGGGGCTGCGCACGTCCTCGATGCCGTAGGGCACGGGCACGTCCGCGTCGCGGAGCAGCCGCCGCCCGTTGCTCTTGGTGGCCACCTCGCGGTGGCGGGGGTCCGTGCCGTAGATCGGTGCGCCGATGGCAACGGCCAGGTCGGCTTCGGCCTCGGTCACGTTCCACGCCTCGATCAGCGTCAGCTCGTCGGCCACGAACCGCCGCAGCGCATCGACGAGTTCGCCCCGGTCGAGCACCTTCTCGGCCAACGACCGGCTGGTGGTGTCGTCGGGCGAAAGGAGGAGCGTGCGCTGCAGGATCGTGGGCCGGTCGGCGGGCTCGGCCAAGGCCAGGTAGCCGTCGAGCACGTCTTGGCGCACCGGCAACGACGACAGGTACACGACCCGCTTGCCCGGCTGGCGGGCCGACAGGACGCTGTAGAGGTAACGGTTCTCCAGCGCGGGCACGCGGTCGCCGTAGTGGTCCAACAAGCTGCGGTCGACCGAGTACGACGGCAGCCCGATCATCACATGCGGCGTCGTGGAACCAGGCAGGTCGGCGCGCCACGCCGCTTCGAGCTTGTCGCGCTGCAACTGTTCGAACGCCGTACCCACGCCGAGCATCGTCGCGCGCCGTTCGGCGTGCATGTGCCGGCGCCCGAAAAACCGGCGAGACCGCTACATCTCGTCGTCATGCTGCCGATCATGGATCGCAGCGAGCACGCCGGTGCCGCGGGGGGAGAGCGGCATGGAAGACGCAAAGCAGGTACTGGCCCGGCCGGTGCCACAGCCGCCGGTGGGCGGGGGCGGCGGCTTGTTCGGCGGGAAGCGAGCGCTCGAAGCCGAGGTGCGCGAGTTGCGCAGCTTCATCGACGGGTTCGGCTTCCCGGAGTTGGAGGCGCTTCGTAACCAGGTCGACGCCTTGGCCGCCCGCCGAAAGGAGCTCGACGACGAGGTCGGCCTGCTCGGCGCCGAACGCGAGGCGGCCGATGCCGCCCTGGTGAAGGTGCGCGAGGTGCTCATCCTCCAAGAGGTGGGTGTGTACGACTACCACCACCGGCTTGAGGACTCGGTCGCCTACAAGGAGCCGCTCGCCGATGTGCAGAGCCGCATCAAGGCGATGGCCATGAAGGACGGCGGAGCCGTCACCGCAACCAACGACTGGACGGTGAACGGCTCGCAGGCCGAAGGCCGCAAGATGGTGCGCGAGCTGTCGAAGCTGATGCTGCGGGCGTACAACGCCGAAGCCGACCGCCTCGTGCAGACGATGCGCCCGTACAAGCTCGACGCCGCCGTCGACCGCCTGACCAAGGCCCGCGAGACGATCTCGCGGCTGGGCCGGACGATGAACATCAACGTGTCGTCGCGCTACCACCGCCTTCGCATCGACGAGATGCGCCTTACGGCCGACTACCTCGCCAAGGTCGAGGAAGAGAAGGAAGCCGAACGCGAGGAGAAGGCGCGGCTCCGCGAAGAGGCCAAAGCCCGGAAGGAGTTCGAGGCAGAAAAGGCCCGGCTGCTCAAGGAGCAGGCCCACTACCTCAACGCAGTCGCACAAATGCGGGCGAACGGCGACGACGTCGCCGCCGGCGCCGCAGAGGTGAAGCTGGCCGAGATCAACGACGCCATCCACGGCGTGGAAGCGCGCGAAGCCAACATCCGTGCCGGCTACGTCTACGTCATCTCCAACGTGGGCGCCTTCGGCGAGCGCATGGTCAAGATCGGCATGACCCGGCGGCTGGAGCCGATGGACAGGGTTCGTGAGCTCGGTGACGCCTCGGTGCCGTTCCGCTACGACGTGCACGCCATCGTTTTCAGCGACGACGCCGTGGGACTGGAGGCACGGCTGCACGACGCGCTCGCGGCCCGACGCGTCAACCGGGTGAACCTACGACGGGAGTTCTTCTACGCAACCCCCGGCGAAGTGGAGGCCCTGTTGACCTCGTTCGACGGCTCGTTGCTGTCGTTCGTAGAGCACCCCGAGGCCGAGGAGTGGCACCAGTCGGAGAACGTGCGTCGGGCGGCCGAGGATCTCGTTGTGGCCGAGCCGGTGGCCGGACCCCGGCGCACCCGTCAGCGCAGCGCAGCCTCGTAGGCGGGATCGCGCCCTGCGGCCCAGTCAGGCCGACGACAGAAGACTGACGCTGGCGGTCTACGCGCAGGCTACGACCGAGGGCGACGACGCCGCCGCCGACACGCTCGGCAACGTGTTCAGGACCCGCACCGGACCTCCTCACCGTCGTCACCGACAGTGCAATGGCAAACGCGGGCACGAGCCCAACTGTGGCAACGGCGACGCCGGAAGTTAGGACACGCATGGCAGCCCGCTTGCAAGGGGCGCCGTGCGTCCTCGATCATTCGCGATCGGCGTCGTCGGGACGGATGCCCGTCACGAGCGCTCCGGGGTCTACGCCGAGCGCACCTGCGAGCCTCACAAGAACAAACAGCGTCGGCTCCTTCTCGCCCCGCTCCAGTGCACCGATGTACGTGCGATGAACACCGCTCAGTCTTGCGAGCGCGTCCTGCGTGAGCCCAGCGACTTGGCGCGCCGCTCGAAGCCGTTGACCGAGTTTGGTCCTGGGTTCCTTGCTCATTCGTGACCTGTTTTTCCAGGTGAGCACGGTTTTTCTGTTGGCGTCCCGGCCCGAGTCCGGCGGGTAGCTGTGGGCGCACGCAGAGCAATCGAGGCGCTGACCTCCAGACGGCCTGCGTTTGAGCGAGAGCTAGTGGGAGACGCGAGGGAGCGCGCTGCGCCGTCTAGCGCTGCCCACACCACGACGCCACCTGAGACATCCCAACGAGTGGGGTAACGATCAGAGTCCTCGCTGGACTCCAGCACCCACTGCAGACGCGCCCGGGTGTCGCGCGTCGTCGACTGGATCTTCGCCTCTGCGGAGGCTCACTTAACCAGTCGTGTTCAGACGCGACACATCGCGGTAATTCGCGACGACTTCGCCCCGAGCCCCCAGCGCCACGACCCGTTTAAAGGGAGTCGGCCGGACTTCCCCGGCGTAAAACCGTCCCTCGAAGTCGGGCGTCGATTCCGCCCGCAGCACGTCCTTGGCTCCATCCGTATGTTCGAGATGGATCTCCACTGCCTCCGCTGTGACCACCCCGTATGCGAAGCGGCCCGAGACGTTGCGAAAGAGCGACACATCGAGCGGTGGTTTCTGCTCGCAGGTACCGCTGCCGCCGCTTTGCCTTAGATTCCCGTCTCGCACATGGAAGGCAAGGCAGGTGCCGCGCTCGCGCGACAAGTACAGTCGCCATTCCACGGCGTCGCGGTTGCCTTTCACCGCTAGCGTTCCACCGTTCGCCTTTGTCGCCCAGTATTCATCCGTCTCCTCGGAGCCTGACGCTGGCTGCCCTGCCGGTCCCCCCTCAGGCCGCGACCCCGGTGCATTTTTTCCCGGAGTTCCTCCCTCGAGACCCGACGGCCGACCGCTGCCCGACGTCGGTGGAGAAGAAGGGGCTCGCCCCTCAGGAGGCGAGCCCTCCTCCCCGCTGCCAGACGGCAGCTCCAAACCTTCCGTTGAGTGCGGGCTCTCGGACGTCGAGGGCCCGCTACAAGCCCCGAGGCTCAGGATAAGGAGCAGCAATACCGACCCGGTTTTCATTGCTCGAGGCCCCCTCACAGAAAGGACAGTGTAGCTAAGCTGTGTTAGGGCTTGATCTCTCTCAGGAGGTATCCGCAGTCCTCGAACTGGCGGGTCGCGCTCGGCGCGGCCGTCTCGCGCTGACTGGCCCCGAACCCGTACAGAGCGATTGAGTCGCCGCGGGTACGCGTCCACGGCTCTCCATAGCCCTGGCAGTTCCACCAGGCGTCTGCATAGGCCCACGTCACCTGGTGAGCCTCACTTTTGCCTTCGCTGCCCTCGAGCCACATACCGTGGGTTGCGCTCCACACCTCCGCTGTCGAGTTGATTTGGATGAATGTCATGATGTTGTTGCACTCGACGACGGTCGCCGCGCCGACCGTCTTCAGTTTCCAGTCCCACTTGTAAGGCGTCTTCGCCACGGTGTTGCACGGCGTTGCCGCCGACGCAGGTTGCGCAGGAACGACCGCAACCAGGAACGACGCGACGCACGCGATCATCAGTCCGAATCTCTTCATTTAATTCCTTCCACGGAGGATGCTTCGCAACATTCCCCCCAGCGTTGGCTTTTGGACGAGGGGACGTGCTGCGTATCCTCGACGGATGACGTGCTCCCGGCTCCCCTGAGTAGGTTTTAAAGGAGTTCTGAAGCTGAGTCACTGGTCAGAGCTATCCAATTTGGTGGTCAACTCGTACAGCCCATCAAGGAGGGCGTGGGCAGATTCCGGCGTTGTTACGTCTCGAGTTCGTGTAGCAGACGAGCAAGGGCGAGGACGGCTTGGTGCTCCTGCTCGGCGAGGGACATCCCCAGCAAGAGTTCGAGCTGATCGCGTGTCATGTAAACCGTCTTGCGGTTCCTTCCGGTCGCCGACATGACGGCCGTGATGTTGAACTTATGACGAACGAAACACGCCAGCGCTTCCTGCGCCGCGGCGGCCTTAGTTGGCGGCAGCGCATCGAGCCCTCGTAGAACCTCTTGCCGCAGTGCCCTTCGGGTTGCGCCGGGTATCGCTGCAGCGAAACGATGGAGCACGACGTCGCCGGACCGCACCAGTCCGGTCCCACGGGCGATCCGTGGCAGATGGGGAACCAGTTCGACCGCTCCGAGATAGGAAGCGTGCGCGTCTCTGGGACGTTGGAACGTTCCGAGATAGAGGACTGTGGTCGCAGCGTTCGCGGCAGAGTCCTGCACCGCGGCAATGAGCACCTCGGTCGCTGCGGGTATCGGCACCGCCGCGACGACGACCCCATGTGCCAGCGGCGTAGATCGCCCGACGACGTGACAGGCGGCGTCGCTCACTCGCAACTGGTCTGCCAACCGGTTGAGGTCGACGTCTCCTGCACTGAGGAATACGGCCCGCGCGACAGCTGCGTCGCAACCCGCCGCTCTGCTCCGTTCTGCAAACGGCGCCTCGTCAACAAGAGCTCCGTCAAGCACGTCGTGGACGAGCTGGGCGACCGTTAATCCCCCCCTCGCGTTTCGCTCGTTCCGGCGATCCCGGTAGCCTTCGTCGAGGAGATCTTGAACCGCGCTGGAGAACCGATCCAGGAGGTTGAGCACCGCGGTCATTGCGCCGCGGTCCTCGTCGGTGGTGGGGTCGTACTCCTCGATAATCCGATCCCGCGCTACCCGGACGGCGATGCGTACGCTCAACCGTGTAGCCGCTGGCGAGAACCCCTGATCAGCTCGCTGGGCGCCGATGGCACGGATGCCGTGCGTCTCCGCCGGAGTCAACCAACGGTCCTCCGTCGAGAGAGTCAGAAAGAGGTCGAGCAACGATGCCAGTCCTTCGGCCCACTCGGCTTCGTCATCAGGCGATTGAAAGATGCGGTACTCGATCACCTCGTCCTGAATTGCCTCACCCATCGCATAGACGGTGGCATCTCGCCGGTCGAGTAGCGGCCGAAGGTGACGGCCAACCAGCCCGCCACGGCCGCCCTCGGCGCTCACGTCGCCTCCCAACGGTCGAGGGAGCCCCCGAATCTCTGTCGCGCTCGATCGCGGACTACGGGGGCGAGCCTCAGCCGGTGGGGCGTCCCACAAGCCAGCCGCGCTGGTGAACGGAAGCGGATCGGCGCCATCATTGGTCGTGTAGGGCGTGAAGCATTACTGCGAGCTCCAGTAGCAGTCGGCTGTCGTGTTCGAGGATGCTGAGCCCCGTGTGCCGCTCTACATCGCGTAGCCGGAGGGTCACGGTCTTACCGTGAACCCCGATTCGGGCACCAGCGTCAGTCCGCCTGCCCTCACTCCAGAGCGTCGCCGTCAGCGCCTGCAACAGTCGCTCGCGGCGGTTTCGACTCAGAACGAGCACTGGGCCCAGGATTTCGTCGACGAAGTCCCGGGCGGTCTGAGGGTCGATAAGAGTTATCAGACGAGCACTTGCAAGGGACCGCCAAGGGACTAAACCGGGTTCAAAGCCGAGGCGCAGCGCCAGCGAGAGGGTCGCACGCGCGTCGAGATACGCCTGGCGCAGGCCAGCCAGGCTGTCGACAGCGGGAGGCACAGCAACGAGTACTCCCGCCGAGTGAGCGACCGCCGCAGCGTGCTCGACCAAGTTCGGGTCGTGGGCATCGAGCACAATGGTCATGTGAAGGATCGGGTTGCCTCGGAGCGACACCGAAAGGGGCTGCGGACTCGCGGCTAACAATGCTTCACTGGCACTGCGGAGTGGCGCGACTCTGTCGCTCGCGAGCTGCAAGAACAGGTGAGAAGCTTCGAAGTCGAGCCGGAGGGCGGCTCCGAGGCGAACGACGGAATCGTGGTCAACGGATGAGGCGAAGAGCACGTGCTCGATGAGTTCCCCTCTCGCACGCTGCTCTGCATCTAGCCTGTCGATCGCCTCTCCGGACGCGCCTGTGAGTAAGGCGGCGCTGGCCATTTGCGTGTAATCAAAGGCCAAGGGCCCAAGCCACTCAAGGGTTTTCAGCGCGCAAGGACTTGTCGCTAGACCGGTCTCGAAAAGCAGATAGGCCCATCCCCAACGAAGCCCCGCCCTGGTGGCAGCCGCAATGCCGTCGAGAGGGATGCCTTGAGCTCCCCGCACCACGCCAATGGCGGCGATGTCGTCGAACTCGTCCGAGCTGGGGCGCCGCCGCTCCGCAAGCAGCTCGACGAACTTGCGCACCGCGTACGTCACGCCACGCGAGACAACGTCCCACTCGTCCGGGCTCAACGAGCGGTATGCCGGCACCTCGCCCGAGATCCCACTCAGCACCGCATGGACCAACGGGTCCGGCTCGGCCAGTAGGTGGGCTGTCAGCTCGTCGAGCACCGCCGTCACCTCTGGGTCCGTCGGCCATTCCCCCCGCGCGACAGTCGGCGGTACTCCGCTGGCGATGAGCGACCTTTCGACCGAGTCCACGGCACCGGGGTTCCTGCTTCGGCCCACGAGGCCGCGAAGGTCCACACCGTGGAGAGTCGGCCCTTCTGGATGCCCGGGGGAATCACGGCGGCTCATCGGCTTTCGTCCGTGCATTGCGTGGCGTCTGGCCAACCGAAGAGCTCCCCGACGGGACTTTGGAGCGCGGCTGCGATCTTCACCTTCACGTCGTCGCTGACACTCACGAGCCCTCGTTCGATGCGTGAGATCGTCGCCTGGTCGAGGCCGGTGCGAGAGGCCAGTTCGCGCTGCGTCACCGGTCCCCGCTTCTCGCGCACGCGACGCCCCCAGAGTTGTCTCGCCTCTGTCAACATGCGTAACTCACATATGCGTAACAAACATAGGAACTCGCCGCTAGGCGTATGCGTAGCCTGCATACGTGGAACACCGATCCGGCGGCGCGAAGCGGCGGTTGCGCCTCGGAGACGCCATCCGCGAGGCGCGTGGCGCCATGACCCAGGAGACGCTCGCCGACGCCATCGGCGTGGACCAGCCGTCTGTCTCCCGGTGGGAGCGAGACGAGCAGCGTCCCTCCCTGGAACAGATAATCGCCGTCGAAGAGGCAACCGGCCACCGGCGGGGTTTCGTCCTGCTGGTAGCGGGGGTGGTCCACGACGTCCCCTCGGTGGAGGCCGCTGTCGCTCGTGATCCGGCCTTGGATGCCGAACAACGGCGCTTCGTGCTCAACGCCTACCGCGCCGCGATGGCGCAGAGCGCGCAGAAGAGGCGCTGACGTCCGCGCCCACCCGCACCGCCGTCGATCCTCCAAGACGCTTCCCCCCACGCGAGTCTTCGTCGGGTATGAACTACGCCACCTTTACGGGAAATCCTGCGCCGAGGTGAAAGTTGTTCACTAATCGCGCGTAGGCAGAGTAGCGGGCGGTAATCGCCGTAGTGGGTGTTCGATACATTGCGGCTCGATGAGCGGCAGGTTGCCGTGGCACATCAGTTCCCCGCCCCGTCGTGGCGGTTCCCCTACGACGGCCCGTGGTTGGCCGTCGGCTGCGAGTACGACGAGCGTTCGGGTACCGCCGGTGTCTGCACCGGCACGCGAGGCCGCGGGCTCGGCGCTCCGTCGTGCTTGCGGCACGGGACCAAGCTGCACACGCCGCACGTGTGGTGCGCCAACACCTGGGTCGGAAGGCAGCCCCTCTCGCTCGACAAAAGCGTTTGTCGCCGCCAGCTCGTTCGCCGGCTGCGAAGAGACGACAGCGCCACCCACAGCCACGGTGACGGCCACGACGGCACACGCGCCGACCCAGCGTGTGGTCCCTTGGATGACCTCCTGGCTCTGGCGACTAGGCAGCCATGAAATCGGCAGGCCGGCCAGCCAACCGCGCAGGCGGCGAAGGAGACGCCGGCGGGCGCGAAGCACGCGCAGCGAGACGGCATCGCGTTCGCGTCGCGTGCTGCCTCGTGGAGTCGCGTTGGCGGCTGTCACGAGGGCCGTTCGGTCGCTGTCGGACAGGGATCGGAAGGCGTCGAGTAACGCCGGTAGCTGGGACCGAAGCTCCACGCGCTCGGCTACATCGGGCAGGACTTCCTGACCCTCGGCGAAAACCTCGCGCAATCGACGGACCCGGCGACGCTCCTTGCGGGTGGTCTGCACCGCCAGGCGATAGGAGACGAGCGAGAGCCACTTTGCGGTTTCCGCCGCCGTACCAAGGGCGGGGCCGCGCTTAAACAGCCTCAACCATGCTTCTTGGGCGATGTCGTTGACCGACTCGGGCGCTAGCCCTTGTCTCCTCAGTGTCGCTCGCACCTCGCCGTCGACTTTGTGGAAGAAGGACGCGAGCGCCTCGGGATCGCGATAGACCGGAAGGACAACGCCAGAGGGACCGGTGATATGACGAGACGAACGGTCATGCGACGAAGTTGCATCCTCGTTGTGCCCGTCGGCGCCCTGGTCGGCGCCCTCAGCTTCTCGACGATCCATCCGCACTCCATTGCAAACGCCGACACCACGATTCCCGAGTGCGTGGGCGCAACTGTCTACGTCACCCAACCGCCGCCCTACGTTTACGTCTGTCCATTGCCGCCGCCCTAGCCATAGGCACCGCTGCACTTTCCGACTCTCTTGCACAAGGTTCGCCGTGAGGCGGGCTCCTACCTGTCGGTCAGGACGATGCTGCCGACCGCACCCTTTGCGAGCGCGTCGCCGATGGAGTCGACGTGAAGGCCGCCCAGGTTTGGCTCGGGCACGCCGACGTTCGCACCACAGCATCTACGCCAAGGCCTACCGAAGGAAACCGCAACGCCGCCACCAAGCTCGGTACGTCGGTGGTTCATGCAGACCAAGGTCTCCCCCGAATCTGGGTACCTGGGATGACCGAGTTGTGTTCTGAGCCTGTGATGCGCTCCGACCCTCTGATCAGCTTCTGAGCGGGAACGGGAATTCGAACCCGCGGCCTCAGCGTCCCGAATGTGAAACGAGGACAGCGGCGGACGTCCCGGACAGAAAGTCCAGGTCAGCGGCCTGACGACCACCCACCCGACGGCTACGGACAGTATGACGAACGCGCTCTCCGGTGGGGTAAGCGACGGCATTGCCGTCGTCACCGAAAAGGGCTTGGAACCCTACGCTCGGCCGGTCGCCCGCGCTCGGCAGACGGTCGCCTCCTAGGCTCCCGGGCCGTGACCGACTTGGCCGACGAGGCCGTCGCCCTGTGCGCCCGACTGATCGCCCTCGACACCACCAACCCGGGCAAGCCCGAGCGCCCGGCGGCCGAGCTCGTGGCCGAGCAGTTGTCGAACGTCGGCATCGACGGGCGCATCTACGAGTTGGAGGAAGGCCGGTCCAACTACGTGGTGCGCATCGAAGGCGACGGCACCTCCGACGATGCCCTGCTGCTCCACGGCCATCTCGACGTGGTGCCCGCCGACCCGACGGCGTGGCGCTATCCGCCGTTCTCGGGAGAGGTGGCCGAGGGCTGCATCTGGGGCCGCGGGGCCGTCGACATGAAGCACATGGTGGCCATGCTGGTGGCGTCGCTGCGGCGCATGGCCGCCGACGGCACCCGCCCGCGCCGCGACCTCGTGCTGTGCCTCTTCGCCGACGAAGAGGGCGGGTTCCGACGCGGCTCGAAGTACATGGTCGAACAGCACCGCGAGGTCTTCGACGGCGTGACCGCCGCGGTGGGCGAGCTCGGCGGCTTCTCCGTCACCACCCCGGCGGGCGCCCGCATCTATCCCATCCAGGTGGCGGAGAAAGGGTCGGTGTCACTGCGCCTGCGCGCCCGCGGCCGGGCCGGGCACGCGTCGATGCCGCACGCCGACAACCCGGTCATGGCGCTGGCCGCGTCGATCGCCGCGCTGCGCGACCTCGACGGCGGCCACCGCTTGACCCCCACGACCGCGGCGTTCCTCGAACATGTGGGCGCGGTCCTCGGCCACCCGATCGACCCGGCCGATCCCGCTCCCGCCTTCGCCGGCCTCGGCTCGTTGTGGACCTTCGTGGAGCCGACGCTGCACAACACCGTCACCCCCACGATCCTCCTCGGCGGCGACAAGCCCAACGTCATCCCCGCCGAGGCCAAGGCCATCTTCGACTGCCGCTTCCTGCCCGGCCACGAAGACGACATGTTGCGCGCCATCGAGGCCCGGCTCGAACCCAACGTGGCCGCCGAAGTGCTGGCCCGCTTCCCTGCCGTCGAGTCGCCGTGGGCGCACCCCTTGGTCGACGCCATGCGTGCCGCGCTGGTGGCCGAAGACCCCGACGCCCACCCGGTGCCGTTCATGATCCCCGCGGGCACCGACGCCAAGTGGCTCACCGCGCTGGGCATCCCGTGTTACGGGTTTGCGCCGCTGCTGCTGCCGCCCGACCTCGATTTTCCGGCCCTGTTCCACGGGGTCGACGAACGGGTGCCGGTCGCCGCCGTCGGCTTCGGGGCCCGCGTGCTGCACCGTCTCCTGACCACGTTCTGAACCTGGGGAATAGGGTTGGCCTTTTCGAGGAGGCAGGCCATGCAATCCACTGACGACGTGGTCGACATCCTGGCCCGGATGACGCTGTTCGCCGACATCTCCCGGAGCCAGCTTGAAGGCTTGAGCCACTACTTCGACGAGGTGTCGGTAGAAGCCGGCCAACGCCTGTTGCGCAAGGGCTTCGCGGGCGGGGGCTTCTCGGTGATCCTCTCCGGCGAGGCCGCCGTCCACGTCGACGGCGAGCAGCGCATGGCGTTGGCGCCCGGCGACTTCTTCGGCGAGATCTCGGTGTTGCTCGACGAGGCACCCACCGCCGACGTGGTAGCGGTCACCCCGATGCGCTGCCTGGTGCTGAGCGGGCAGGACCTAAAGCGTTTCCTGCTCCAGTACCCCAAGGTGATGTTCCGCCTCCTGCAGGCCATGGCCCAACGGCTTTCCCGGCCGTTCCAGTGGCATGGCTGAGACGGCGAAGCCGTTCCCGCCGGGCGACTACCCGGCGGTCGTCGTGGGCACCGGTCCCGGCGGAATCCAGATGAGCTACGACCTCCGGCGGCTCGGCATCGACCACGCGCTGCTCAGCGCCGATGCGGGACCGGGGGGGATGTTCCGCCGCTTCCCCCTCCACGACCGCCTCATCACGTGCTCCCGGCCGCACGCCCCCGTCGACCCCGCCGACTACGCCTATTACAAGTACGACTGGAACTGCATGGTGACCCGGCAGGCCGAGCATCGAGCGCACGTCTCGGAGTTCACCGACGGCACCAACTACTTCCCCTCGCGTACAGAGCTCGTGCAGAGCATGGGCACGTTCACCGAGCGGGCGCAGGTGGTGGCCCGCTACGACTGCCCCTGGCAAGCGACGCGCCGAGACGACGACGGCCGCTTCGTCCTCACCACGCCCGACGGCGAGTACCGCTGCAAGGTGGCCGTGTTCGCCATCGGCATGACCGAGCCGTGGCGGCCCGCAGTGCCGGGCATGGAGGACGTGCCCCACTACGTCGACTTGGCCGAGCGGGGCCACGAGCCCTACCGGGGCAAGCGGGTCTTCATCATCGGCAAGCGCAACTCCGGCTTCGAACTGGCCGACGCCCTGCTACCGGTGGCCAGCCAGCTCTTCCTCGGCTCGCCGCACGGGTCGCGGCCGTCGATCACCACGGGCACGCCGACGCCGCCACGAGCCCGGTACGTGCAGCCGTTGGAGGACAGCCTCCTGGCCGGTGGCACCTTCGTCCTCAACTGCGGCATCGAACGGGTGGAACGCACGGCGACCGGCTACGTCGTGCACACCGAGGCGACCGGCGGCAGCGGCGAGCGCCGGGCCTACGAGGTCGACGAGGTGATCGCAGCCACCGGCTTCGGCACCCCGCTGCTCGACCTGCCTGCCCTCGGCGTGTCGACCTTCTTCAAGGCCCGCCTGCCCAGCCAGACCCACTTCTGGGAGAGCACGACGGTGCCCGGCGTCTACTTCGCGGGCAGCGTGACCCAAGGCCAAGCGGGACTGCGCAAGTACGGCATCCCCAGCCGCTCGGCGTCGATCGGCGGGTTCCGCTTCAACTGCGCAGTGCAGGCCCGCCACATCGCCCGCACCCACTTCGGGGTCGACCCCGAGCCGCCGCGGCCGATGGCGGCCGACGACGTGGTGCCGTACCTCTTGGCCCAGGTAACGGACGGGCCCGAGTTGTGGCACCAGCCGTCGCACCTGGCCCGGGTGGTGAGCCTCGACGACGACAAGGGGCCGCACGACGAGGGCGTGCTGCCGCTGGCCGCCTTCGTCGACTCGCCCGGCTCCGACGGCGTGGCCGTGGCCGTCGAGACCGACAGCGAGGGCGACATCCACCCCGCCGTCTACGTGGCCCGCGGCGGCGAGGTGACGGAGCACCTGCTGCCCAGCCACCCGATGCACCGCTTCGACGGTGCCGAGTACCACCAGGAGCTGGCCGTCCTGCTGAAGCCCCGATGACGGACACGGGCGCCGTCTTGGCTGTCTTCGCCCACCCCGACGACGCCGAGATCGCCGCCGGGGGCACGCTGGCGCGCATGGCCGCCGAAGGCCGTCCCGTACACCTGTTGGTGCTGACCAACGGCGACCGCGGCTCGCAGGACCCGACCCTCGACCGCGCCGAGCTGGCCACCGTTCGCCGTCGCGAACAGGAGGCGGCGGCGCACGTGTTGGGCCTGACGAGTTGGCGCATCCTCAACGTCCACGACGGCGAGTTGGAGAACACCACCGCGATCCGGGCCGAGGTCGTGCGCGTGATGCGCGAGCTGCGCCCCCACACGGTGGTGACGTGCGACCCCTCGGCCGTGATCCTCGGCACCACCCGCTGCTACTACAACCACCCCGATCACCGGGCGGCGGGCACCATCGCCCTCGACTGCTGCGTCTACGCGTCGGGCAACCCGCACTTCTTCCCCGAGCAACTGGGCGAGGGCTTGGAGCCGTGGGACGTGCCCGAGGCGTTGCTCGGCTGGTCGGTGGAGATCAACCACCACGAGGACGTGACCGGCTACCTCGACACCAAGGTGGCCGCCTTGGCCGAGCACCGCAGCCAGGTGTCGGAGGGCAACTTCGAGGAGTGGCTGCCCAAGGTGGCGGCCAACAGCGGCAAGGTCATCGGCGTGACCCACGCCGAGCCGTTCCGCCGCCTACGGCTCCGCTGAGGGCAGCACGTCGCGCGCCCAGGGCAGGTCCTTCCACTCCGGCGTGGGCGTCTCGTGCTCGACCCGGGGCACGTACGACGAGCGCTCCACCAGTTCGTAGTGGTGGATGTAGCGCGGGCAGTTGGGGAACACCGCCGTCACCGCTACCCGCACCACGAACTGGGCTTCGGGGTAGTCGGCCAGCAACGGGTCGTCGAGGTCGACGCTCGCCGTGCCGTGCACGCGCACCCGGCTCTGCCGTGTGAAGTCGACGAAGAGCAAGCCGACGCCGTGCGTGTCGAGCACGTTGCCGAACGACAGGTACATGCCGTTGCCGTCGTAGTTGGGGAAGGCCAGCGTGTGCTCGTCGAGCACCCGGACGAAGCCGGGGTCGCCGCCCTTGTACGAGCACGACGGCTGGCCGTCGGCGTCGACGGTGGCCACGAACATCATGTCCTGGCGCTCGATGAACGCCTTCTCCCGCGGGCCGACGGCATCCGAGAGCGTGACCTCCACCAAGCGGTCGGCCAGGCGCCGCGTGTCGAATGTGTCCTGCAACCGACGGTTGCCGTCGTGGTAGAGGCTCGCCATGCGCGGACGCTACCGCTGCCGCTCCTCTCGTGCCGGTCCGCAGGTGCATTCCAGCGTCAGCCGGTCGCAGGCGAGGCAGATGACGCCGCGTGTCGGGCCCGCGCAGGCCGGGCACTTCTTGGGCGGACGAGGAGGCGCCACCTCACGCCCCCCGTCGTCGCAGCGACAAGCCGACGGCGACCACGGCAAGCGCCAGCGCGGCCGCCGACATGGCGGCATCCCCGCTGTCGTCGTCGGCGTCGGGTCGCTCCGCTGCCAGTCGAGACAGCGTGGCCAGGTCGCCTTCGGGCAGGACGAACGTCTTGACCTCGCCCGCGGGCTCCTCGGAACCGGCGGGTCCGATCCAACGCACCGCCTCGCCGTTGTCGTAGGTCTGCACAGCGGGGAAACGCAGCGTGGTAGCCGCCTGTGGCGTGCGGGCGGAGAAACCGAACTCCTCGAAATCGCCGGTGCCTATGCGACCGCCTTCCCACGTCACGGTGGCGACGTAGTCCGTGACCTGCTCGCCGAACACCTCGACCGGGGCGGGCAACGGCTTGCGCTCCACCCGGCGCGTCCAGCCGGGCTTGGGCTCGAACGACACCGCCACCAACGAGTCAGGCAGCTGGAGCTCGACCTTCACCGTGGCGGCGTTGTCGCGTTCGTTGGGCACCCGCACGACGAAGCGGGAGAACGAGTTGGTGCGGGCTTCCGTGGGCTGCACGGTGACGTGGGCGGCGGCGGGAACCGCCGTCAGCGCCATTGCCGCTAAAAGAACGGGCACGAGGAACTTCTTCACTGTCTCTCTCCTGATTCGGTCAATCGACGTCGACCGTCGCCCGGGCACGCGCCTCTTCGAAGCGGCCCGTGCGGGCGACGATCTCCAACTCCCAGCGGCCTGCCACCGACAGGTGGCGGCCGTGGACCACGAACCGGCCGGGCGCCACTCGGTGCGCCTCGGCCACCAACGGGCCGATGTTGCGTTCGGCCATGCGGAACAACACGCGGACCTCCTGCACGGACGGGCTGCCGAAAGCCAGCTCCACTGCGTTGTCGCCCACCCGCCCGGGCTCGACCACCACGTGCACGAAGTCGGCCCCGACGGCGACGTGGACTTCCTTCGTGGCGCCCTCGGCGGCAGCCACTCGGGCCGGCGCGGTGTTGACGAGGGCGGCGGTGACCGCCAGGACCAAGGCGCCCAAGGCGACCTCCGCCGTCGCCTTGCGTCGCACCGATCCCCGTCGCCCGCGGTTGAGGAGGCCCAGCCCCACCATGGGCAAGAAGGCCGCCACCTTGGCCAGCAGCAAGACGCCGTACGGCTCGTCGAAGTTCGACAGGCCACCGACCTCGACCACCGAGCGGAACACGCCGGTGGCCACGAGGACGGCAACCGCCACGGTGGCCAGTCGCGAGAAACGCTCGACGGTGTCGTCGGCGAGCGGGCGGAGCCGCACGAGCAGTACGAGCCCACCGAGCCATGCCGCGGCGGCCGCCATGTGGAGGGTGTCGGCCACGACGTTGGCGACCACCGGCGAAGTGGTCCCCGCATGCGACGCCAGTCCCGGCGTGGCCAGCAGGGCCACCGTCACGACGATGCGAACGGCTTGCAGGCGGGCGACGAGCGGCAGCGCCAAGAGCAGCGCCAACCGCAGCCCGGCCACCCGGCCGAAGCGGGTGCCGGCCACGTCGCCGAGCACATCAGGCGACAACGCCTCGGCGAACGAGAGCTCACCGGCCACCGCCCCGTGCAACACGAAGGCCGCCGCCGTCGCCACCAGCGCGACCACCCACGCCACCACGAGCACGCCGCCGCGCCCCACCGGTCCGACCACGAGGCCGAAGGCCACGGCGCCACCGAGCATGAGCAAGGCGGCGAACGTCGACCAGCGCACCACGCCGGCGGCAACGCCGATCGGCCCGCGGTGCGGCACGTCCCCCAGGGTGTCGGCGATGCCTTGGGGGCGGGCACCAGGCGCACCCACGTGGAAGACGAAGGCTTCTTCGATGGGGTGCCCGTCGGACGACACCACCCGCCACGTCACCGTGTAGGTGCCGTCGGGCATGTCGTCGGTGAGGTCGACCTGCACGCCGGTGCGACCGCCCACATGGCGGGGCTCGCCCCGGTCGACGCGCGTGCCGTTGCTGTCGTAGACGCGGACGGCGCCGAACGACAGCTCCACCGGTTCGTTGAAGCGCATGACGACGTCGGCGGGGGCGTCGGCCACCGTTGCTTCGGCCGCGGGCTGCGCCTCACGCACGATGGCATGGGCGTCCGCGGGCGCGACGAAGCCGGTCAGGGACAAGCAGGCGAACGCGAGCGCGAGAGCGCCGCGGCGTAGAGACGACACGACAACCTCCGGGCGGTGCCGGGTGGGCGAGCGGGGAGTGGGTTAGGCCGTGCTCGCCCGCGGCGGTCCGCGGAGACCGATGCCGCCGGCCGAGGGCCGGGAGGCAGCGGGGACGTCGATGCGACGAAGGGGTCGTGCGTCGGCGGCGCGCAACCGTGCCGCCGGTCGGCGGCCGCACAGGGCAACGAGCACGCGCGCCGCCACGCGGCACAACGCGGCGCCCACCACCGCCAGCACGAGCTGTACGGCGAGGCCGAGGGCGACCACGTGCCAGTGGCCGTCGCCGTGGCCGAACAGGACGCGCTCACTGGCTTCGAGCGCCAGCCACCCGGCGCCTTGCAGCACGGCGAGGCGGGCGGCCGTGGCGCGGAACGACGGCGTCGCCCCACCTCGGAGGCCGGTGCGTACGAAGCGGGCAGCCCACGCGGCGAAGGCGCCGAGGGCGAGGGCGACGACGTAGGGCCATGCCTTGTGCCCGGTGCTGTGCAGCATGGCGTGTCGGGCGTCGGGGCCCGGAGCGGCGGCGACGTAGGTGAGCCAGTGCGCAGCCACGATGCCGACGGCGGCGGGGCCGCCGACTCGGGCGCGGTAGCTCACCTCGGTCGACGTCACCGCCGGATCGTACCGACCTGCGAGCAGGGCGGGGTAGGCGTGCGTTCAGTCGGCGGCGCTCGGCGCGGGCGCCACAGGCCTCAGGGCGTTGGGGATCGGCGGCCGCGTGCGCTCAGGAGGGCGATCGGTGCGATGAGGGCGCGGTAGACCGGCCGCAGGAACCAGTTGGGGAAGGTGGGGTTGCGTTCTTCCTCCCACACCCGGGCACGGGGATGGCGGGCCACCAGGCCCGACCGCAGGCCGAGGCCGGCGATCGTCGTGGCCGCCTTGGGGCGGCGCTGCGGCTCGCTGGTGTGCACCTCGATGCGGCACAGGTGCTTGGTGCTCATGTAGCCGTACTGGCTGGGGCTCACCAAGCGGACGGGCGCGCCGTGGTCGCTGTCGAGGGGCCGGCCGTCGAGGTGGTCGGCGATGAGCACGTCGTCGGCCATGGCGTCCTCCAGCAGCACCACCGCCTCGAAGCGGTCGAGGCCCCGGAAGACGACGTGGGTGACCGTCGACCCCGGCGCCAGGGCGGGCTCGACGACCGCCCGGTAGAAGGTGGCGAACGCCACGCCTTCCCACCGCAGGCCGGTGGCCGACCACCCGGCCACGCAGTGGAAGTCGGCAGTGCGTTCGGTGCGCGGGAGGCCGGCCAACTCGGCCACGGGGAACGTGACCCGCTCCGTCACCGCGCCGGCTACGTCGATCACCGGGTCGCCGGGGACGGCCGGCGCCGGGTGGTGCAGGTGGGTGCCGAAGCGGGGAAAGCCGTCGACCCGTCGTTGCCCTGGCGGCAGGGTCATGTGCGCGCCCCTTGCCGCCACGTGCGCTCGAGTTGGCGCATCATCATCGGGTAGACGAGCAGATGGCGGAACGGCTTGATGGCGGCCATGTACGCAGAGCCGAACAAGCCGTTGCGTTTCACCAGGACGGCCAACTGGCCCCGGTAGCCGCCATTGCCGTCGGGCACCCAGCCGAGGTGCAGGATGCCGTGCATGGTGCGATTGGCGAGCTCGGCGGCGAACTCGTCGTCGAGCAGGTACAGCGGTTCGAACGGCAGCGAGTCGAAGGCCGGGCCGGTGGCCTCTCGCAGGTCGGCGGGCAGCCGGTCGCGCAGCGTGGGCCGCGGCGCGTCGGGCTTGTCCCAGCCCAGCAACTCGCCCGCCTTCCACCGGATGGCGAAGAGCGTGCGCACCACGACGGAATGCCTGTTGCCGCTGGGATTTCCCGAGGCCATGGCCCGCACCAGGTGCCCGAAGTCGTCGGGGCCACCGGGCGTCGGCAGCGCCCACACGTCTTCCACCTGGAAGTCGGGGGCCACCTCGTGGATGCGCCAGGGACGGTCGGTGTGGTCCGCGTTCGGAAGCCTCGTCGTCATCGTTGCCCTCGATCCATACGGTAGCGTATGGATCGAGGGTAGACACCTGCCGCAACCCGGCGCAAGAGGAGAGGCACCCGTTGGCCCGTAGCCGCACCCCCCGCACCATGTGGATTACCGAGGGCTTGCGCGCCTTGGCCGCGGGCGGTCCTGACGCCGTGCGGGTGGAGACGCTGGCGCGGGCCATCGGGGTGACCAAGGGCGGGTTCTACTGGCACTTCGAGGACCGCCAAGCCCTGCTCGACGAGATGCTCGACACCTGGGAGCGGGTCAGCATCGACGAGGTCATCGCCCGCATCGAGGAGGAGGGCGGCGACGAACGGGCCCGGCTGCGGCTGCTGTTCGAACTGGCCACGTCGAGCAGCGGGTTGCTGCGGGTCGACCTGGCCGTGCGCGACTGGGCCCGGCGCGACCCGGCGGTCGCCGCCCGCTTGCGCAGGGTCGACAACCGCCGGATGGAGTACATGCGCTCGTTGTTCCGGGCTTTCACGTCCGACGAGGACGACGTCGAGGCTCGGTGCGTGCTCGCCCTCTCGCTCTACGTCGGCAGCCACTTCGTGGCCGGCGACCACGGGGGCCGCAGCCGGGCCGACGTGTTGGCCATGGCCCTGAAACGCCTGCAGGCGTAACGGTTTACGCGGCGGCCAGGATGCCGTCCATCTGGTTCATGGCCGCGGTGATGCCCTCTTCGACGCCCATGGCGATCATCTGCTCCATGGCCTCCAACGACGGGAACTGCGACTCGACCGTCATGCGCGTGCCGCCGCCCTCGCGCTCGGCCAAGGTGACCGTGGTGATGGTGGTGGGCATGTCGTCGTTGGGCGTGCCGGCTTCGTCGGCGAAGCCGTCCTTCAGTTGCAGGCGGGTGGGCGGCTCGACGACCTGCACCTCCCACCAACCGGCGTGCTTGTCGCCCTCGGGCCCGGTCATGAAGTAGGTCACGCGCCCCCCGGGGGTGAGCTCGTGGACCTCGACGGTGGCCGGGTAGGTGGGCGGCCCCCACCAGCGCTCGAGCTGCCGGGGGTCGGCCCACAGCTGCCAGGCCCGCTCGACGGTGGCGTCGAGGTCGGCGGTGATGATCATCGTCAGTGCCTCGGGGTCCTTGTGGACGTTCGTGACGGTCATCGTTCGGTTCCTCCAGTGCGTTCGTCGGCGAGCAGTTCGCCGATCCGGTCGATGCGGGCTCGCCAGACGGCTTCCAACTGCTCGAGAAGCTCGTAGGCCTTGCGGATGGTGTCGACGTTGCCGCGGACAAGCTGCTCTCGGCCGTTGCGCCGCTTGGTCACGAGCCCCGCCTCCTCCAGCACGGCCACGTGCTTCTGCACGGCGGCGAAGCTCATGGGGTAGTGCCGCGCCAGGGCCGAGACGTTGTGCTCGCCTTCCAGCGCCCGCAGCACGATGTTGCGCCGGGTGCCGTCGGCCAGGGCACGGAACACCCGGTCCACTGCGTCATCCGTCAGAGCATTTACAACCATCTGGTTGTAGATAAGCAGGTCTCACTCACGGACGCAACCGCCTGCCTGTGCCGGCGGGGATTCAGTCGGTGTTGAGGCGGGCCACGAGCTCGTGGGCCACGGCGGCGTCACCGATGACGTCGAGGCCGTTGAGCGGCACCCGGGTGTAGAGCGCCAGCAGGAGGTCCGAGGCCGTCCCCCTGATGGCGACGTCGCCCTTGGCGTGGGCGCGCTCGACCTGCCCTTCGGGGTGGACGAACCACTCCCCCTCCACGTCGGTGCAGTGAAGGTGCACGCTCCCCGACAGCGGCTTTTCCGGCCGCACCCCCCACGGCAGCGTGATGGCCAGGACCTCGTCCACCGCGTCAGCCGCGGCGTCGGGCTCGACCGGCTGCGGTCGGCCGGTGGCGGCGTTCTCCATGTCCCATCGGTGCACGGCCGCTTCCTGCACCTGATGGCGGCGCACAAAGCCGACGTTGTGGCCCGACTCGTCCATCGCCCACGTCCACACGGCCACGTCGTCGGGCGTTGTGTCGAGGATGCCGAGCATTCGCTCGGCTTGGGCCCGGCCCCACGTGACCACTTCGGCATGGGTGGCGGGCCGGTCGGGCTTGGCCGCCTCCACCTCGTCGGGTGCGCCTGCCCGGGTCTCGACGTCGGTGCCCCAGAACCAATGCACCTCACCGAGGTGCCAGGCGAGGTCGGCGACGGTCCACGCCGGGCAACTGGGCACCGGCCGGGTGGGGTCGGCCCCCTCGGCCACGTCGTAGAAGCGCTCGGCGTCCGTGCGGATGGCAGCCAGGAAGTCCATACGGCTACGTGTTAGCACCCGGCGCCGCGTGCTGCGCCGCCCGTTCCACCCGTTCCCGGTAGGCCGCCCACCAGGCCTCGTCGGCGCCGGGCGGCAGGTTGTCGTTGTCGGGCCGCAGCCCGGCACGGCCGTCGATCAGTTCCCGCACCACGTCGGCGTGGCCCGCGTGGCGGTTGGTCTCGGCGATCATGTGCACGAGGATGCGATGCAGCGTCACCTGCCTGCGCTCCTCGGGCCACCAGGCGACGCTGCCCACGGCGTCGATCGGCAGGGCCTCGATGGTGGCGTCGGCGTGCGCCCAGGCCCGGTGGTAGAGGCCGACGACGTCGTCGCGCGATTCGCCGGGCGTGGCCCACATGTCGGCGTTGTCCTCGGCGCCCTCGTCGAACCACGGCAGCGGCTCGTCGGACGGACGGCCGAAGGTTGCACCGAAGTACCCGAGCTCGACGCTGGCCACGTGCTTGACGATGCCGAGCAGGTTGGTGCCCGTGGGGGTCAGCGGGCGGCGCACGTCGTAGTCGGACAACCCGTCGAGCTTCCAGAGCAAGGCGTCGCGGCCGATCTGCAAGTACCGGTGCAGGTCGGCCTTCAAGTCACCGTGTGCAGACGACACAGGGAAGTACACGTCGAGGCCGATGGAAAGCTGCAGCCTCGCCAGGCGTTCCGTCTGACGCGGGGAGAGTTCCGGGCCGCCGTGCCCAGAGTGCGAGAGCCAGAAGCAGAACAGGTCGGCCGCCGCCCCGTTGTCGACGACCTCGTGAAGATACGCAGCGTGGGGCTCCACGACGTCGAGCAGCCAATCCACGTGGCGCCGAAGGTCGCGAGAGTCGACGACGCCGTCCGTCGAGAGGATCCAGGCGTTGGTCTTGCGCCTGGTGCCTGTGCGCCCGACCGGGTCGCCTATGCGATAGCTGGTGGACGGGTCGACGCCGAGCACGCCGGTGACGGCATCGGGATCGACGTCGGTTCCGAACAGCCGGAACGAGGCATTGGCCTCGTCGCACGTGGGCCAGTCGTCCTGGTAGTCCTCGGTGTCGGGCACCCGACCATGGTGGGCCTGCCCGGGCAGCGCCTGCTGGCTATTACGTGCTCAGCGCTCGACGTCGACGGAGGTCGAGCCCAGCACGCGCCCGTTGACCTGCACGTCGATCTGGTGGCGGCCGGGGTGGATGTGCCGGATCGACACGTCGTCGAAACGGTGGCGCCGGGTGATCGTCAGCGGTTCCCCGGGCACGAGGGTGCGGCGGGTGAGCTTGAACACCTTGGGCGCCTTGGCGCCGCGCGCCCCGACGTAGTGCACGCGGTAGTCGACCACGGCGTCGACCGGTTCTCCGTCGGTGCGGTCGAGCGAGAGCGTGAAGGTGAGGGTCACGGTGTCGCCGACGCGGATGCGGGGGTGGTCCGGTTCGAAGGCGACCAGGCGCACGTCTTCGTCGACCGACGCACCCAGCAGCCGCAGGGCACGCGGGTCGCCTCGTTTCACCAAGGTGCGCAGGCCGTGGCGGGCCGTCCACGCTGCGTTCGCGCTCCGGTCGCTCCATTGCTCGGCCAGTTCGAGGGCGAGGTCCGGGTGGTCCTTGGCGATGTCGTTGAGGTGGTTGGCCACCGACCGCCGCACGTAGGGCGAGGGGTCGTCGGCCAAGGCGTCGAGCAGGGCGACGTTCGGCATGGGGTCGGCGATCAGCGACCGCAGCAGGCGGGCCCACGGCAGCCGGGGCCGGGTGCCTTCCGACACCAGCCGTCGCACGTGCTCGTCGGGGTCGAGCGCCCACCGGTGCAGGTACTCGTAGGTGAGCGTGGGGTGGCGTTCGATGAACGGGCGCACGGCAAACTCGCTCGACCCCCGTGGCGTCAGCGCGGCGAGCAGCGGCAGCGCCACGTCGGGCTCGTCGAGGCCGGCGCGGGCCACGAACCCGCCGCACGGCAACACGATCCAGCCGGTGAAGGTGGGCGACGCCGCGACCCAGTGCAGCACGGCCGCGGCATCGGCGAACGCGGGCGGCAGGGTCTGTTGGAGGCGCGCTGCGAGCTCGTCGCCCCGGGCCAGGAGCTCCAGCGGCTCCAGGGCGTCGGCCAAGCCACGGGTGAAGCGGCGCGCTGGGAACGCCGACCACGCCCGCGCCATCTCGGCAGCCAACCGGCGACCGGCGTCGACGCCGAGCTCGTCCTTGAACGGCGGCATCAGCCCGCGTCGAGCAGTTCGGGGAAGCGGCCTTGCAGCTCCTGCCACAACGCCGCGGGCGCCGTGAACCGGTCGAAGCGGTAGAGGTCGCCGATGGCCACCACGTCGTCGAGCTGCTTGGCCACCGGCTCGATCCACGTGCGCACCTCCTCGCGAGGGTGCTCGGCCAGTGGCAGGTGGCCGGGGTCGAGGATGCCCGCCCGCAGGCTCGCATTGATCTGCCGACCGCAGCGGCACGGGTTGGCGGGGTCGACCAGCCCGCAGCGGTTGTCGATCACATAACGCAGCGTGCGTCGGGCTCGCGACACCCGCTGACGGAACGCCTCTCGGCTGCACTCGAGGATCTCGGCGCCCTCGACGTGGGTGAGGCCGATGACGTCGGCCAACAGGTAGGCCGCTCGTTGGTCGCGGGGGATGCACAACAACATGCCGTAGGTGCAGCTGACCCGCACCTCCTCGCACAGCAGGCGGTACTCGGCCTCGTCGCTGGTGGGGTCGCCGTCGTCCATGCCTGCGTCGAGGAACGCGGCGAACTGCTCCGGCCCCTGCACCGACGACTCCACGAAGCGCTTGCTGGTGCGCAGCAGGCTGCGGGTGGCGACGGTGTAGGCCCACGTCGTGAACCGTGACCGCCCTTCGAAGCTGCCGAGGTGGGTGACGATGCGGACCAGGATCTCCTGGGTGGCGTCCTGGGCGTCGTGGGGGTGGCCGAGGAATCGCAGGGCCATCCGGTACATGGGGTCTTGGAGGCGGCGGACGAGGGCCGACAGCGCCTCCCGGTCGCCGTCGGCCGCCCGCCGCGCCAGGTCCTCGACGTCGAGGTCGGCGTCGCCGTTGCTCATGCGCTCGCCACCACCTCGCCCCGGCCCACCGGCTCGGCGTCGGCCAGGAAGCTGTGCATGCGGTTGAGGGCATCGAACTCGTCGGCTCGCGCCATCAGCTGCTCCTCGCCGTCGGGGGCGTTCCACGCCAGCACGTCGAGCCACGTCCCGTCGTGGGCCCGCACCAACGTCGCCTGCACCAAGGCCGGGCACAGCCGCTTGGCCTCGGCCACCGCCTCGGCCCGCACCGCCAACAACTGCTCCACGTCGCCCTCGGCCACCTTCGCCTTCCACACCTGCACGTACTCGCTCATGTTCCTCCCGTCTCCGTCGGACGGCGACCGTCGCCGTCGACAAGATGAGAGACACGGTCGACCCCGAGTGTGACAGCGCCTTCGCAACTATGTGTCGCCGGGGCGGTCGGGACAGTACGTCCCTTATCGTGGAGCCGATGGCCGATGAGTCGATGCAGTTGCACGCGGCCCATGCCAAGGCCGAGACGCCGTGCAACCGGGTGTTCGAGGCTCGCCCGTGAGCGACGTGGTGGGGGCGGTGTCGGCGCTGATGCGCTACCCGGTCAAGTCGATGCTCGGGGAGGAGGTCGACGCCGTCGAGGTGGCGGCCGCGGGCGTGGTCGGCGACCGGGCGTACGCGTTGGTCGACGAAGAGACGGGCAAGGTCGTAAGCGTGAAGCGGCCGCGCCGGTGGGGCCGCATCTTCGAGTTCGCGGCGGCGTCGGGAGGCGACGGGGTGACCGTCGCCTTCCCCGACGGGACCCGGGTGGCGATCGACGACCGTGGCCTGCCGCGGATGCTGAGTGACTTCTTCGGGCGCGACGTGTCGGTGGCCGACGTCCCGCCGGCGGGCGCGACGTTCGACGAGGCCTGGGTGCGCGACCTGAAGAACGACGCGGGCCCGTACTTCGACATCCCGTCGAGGGTCGAGGAGGGCGACGAGCTGGTCGACGCCGGGGCATTCATGAGCGCCGGAAGCAACTTCTTCAACTTCGGAGCGGTACACATCGTGACGACGAGCACGCTCCGGCGGCTGTCGGAGTCGGCGCCCGACAGCCGCATCGACGCCCGCCGGTTCCGCCCGAACATCGTGGTGAAGACCGACGAAGAGGGCTTTGTGGAGACGGCGTGGCAGGGGCGGGAACTGACCATCGGAGCGGTGCGCCTGTCGGTCACCTTCACCGTGCCGCGATGCGTCATGACCACACTGCCGCAGGGCGACCTGCCCGCCGACCCCGACGTCCTGCGCGCCATCACCGAGCACAACGCCGTCGACACCTTCGCCACCGGCGTTCTTTACCCCTGCGTCGGCGTCTATGCCGACGTCAAAGTCCCCGGCCGAGTTGCGCGCGGCGACCAGGTGACCGTCGAGGGGTGACCTTCGACGGGCCTCGTAAGCCGGCCGACGTCGCTCCGGATTTCTGTCGTGTGCATCTCCGCATTCCTGGGGTAAACCATCGGGGTGTCCGACAACGAGGCCCAAATCTCGAAGCTCGAGGCCGACGCACAACAGGCCAATGCCCACATCCGGCGCCTGGACGCCGAAGCCGTGGCACGAGAGCAGCACATCGGCGAACTCGACGCGCGAGCGCTGGCGCGCGACCAGCGGATCATCGAGTTGGTCAAAGAGGTCGAGGGACTGCACACGGCGACGGAGTCGCGCTCGGTTATCGAGCGGGCCAAGGGCGTGATCATGTCCACGATGCACTGCGGTCCGGACGCAGCATTTGCGGTCTTGGTGGCGCAGTCCCAGGCGGAGAACCGGAAGTTGCGCGACATCGCTGCCGACCTCGCGGGGCAGCAGGACCGTTCGTAGCCTGCAGGCCCGTCGCCCTGCTACGCGTTGATTAACCCTCGGCGCATGGCGGCGAGCGAACTCCCGGAGCAGGCGGGCCTGGCCTTCGGCGTCGGCTTCACCGTCGAGTGCTTGAACGGCCATCCACAACGCCTCGGAGAGCTTGAGGTCGGCGGACTCGGTGAGCTCCCGGCCGTCAACCCGGTGGCCGAGCTGACATTCGTACGTCGGAGCCGGTTTGTGAACGGGAACCCCACTAGGCAGAAGGGGGATTATCGTTTCCGGCGGCGGAGCTGGTGACGCCGAACGGCGTCTCGTATCGCGAGCCGCGACGGAGCCAACGACATGAGTGACGCCGAACGCCAGCGCCTCGACCTGCGCACCCTGCTCGCTGCGGTCGAGGCCGCACCACCCGTCGCCGCCGTGGACGTCCTGGCCCGCGAGTTGGCGACGATGCTCGACGCAACCGCAGTCAGTCTCCTCATCACGAACTTCAGCGGAGACGCGGTCGTCCGGATGGCGCACGTGGCCGACACGAGAAAGACGCGAGAGGGGCGCAACGAGCGGACCGAGTCGCTCCCCCTCGCGGGCTCGGCCCACGAGGAGGTGCTCCACAGCCAGGAGCTCGACGTACGGCAGCTTTCCGACGGCTGGCAGCTGCTCGTGCCCGTGACCGAGCGAGGCGACGCCATCGGGATACTCGAGCTCTCGCTGCCGCATGCTCCTGACGAGGACGTCCTCGAGTACGTCGAGTCGGCCGCTCATGCGCTCGCCTACGTGCTCATCGCGTCCCGACGCCACACGGACTTGTTCGAGTGGGCCCAGCGCGACATGCCGTTCTCGCTCGCCGCCGAGATCCAACGACGACTCCTCCCGTCCGCGTACACCATCGAGGGCGGTCCCTTCACCGTCGCGGGGTGGCTGGAGCCCGCTGCACATGTAGGCGGTGACACCTTCGACTACGCCATCGACCGCGAGTACCTCTATGCGTCCCTCACCGACGCGATGGGCCACTCCACCACCGCGGCGATGCTCGCGACCCTCACGGTCGGCAGTCTTCGCAACACGCGGCGCTCCATCGCCTCGCCCGCCGAGCAGGCCGGCGCAGCCAACCGGGAGCTGCTCGAATCGGCCGACGCCGACCAGTTCGTCACCGGCCTCCTGCTCCGGATACGGCTCGCGGACGGCACGGCCGAGATCGTCAACGCCGGACACCCTCCGCCGTTCCTGCTCCGCCAGGGGCGAGCGGCAGAGATGGACCTGCCCTCTGACCCGGCGCTCGGCGTTCTGGACATCCAGCACCGCACCCATCGCATCGGCCTCGAACCCGGTGATCGGCTCCTGCTCGTCACCGACGGGTTTCTCGAACGGAACGCCGCCCGCGTCGACATCCCCGCGACGCTTCAGCAGCACGCCCAGCGCCATCCCCGCGAGATCGTCCGAGAGCTCGCGAAAAACGTCCTTGCCGCCACCGCCGGACGACTTCGCGACGACGCCACCGTCCTGTGCATCGACTGGCACGGGCCTGGGGAGTCACGAGACGCCACCGCCGGCGCCACCCGGACCCGCGCTACCACCTGAGCGTGGCGGCCAACCCCGTCTGCGTGTGGCGGGCGAGCGGGTGGCCCGGTGACCGTTTCGGTGAAGGGCTCGCAAATGCAGGCCGAGGGCCCGCCGGTGGTGTGGCCGACCGTTACGGCAGGGCGACCGTTACGGCAGGGCGACGAAGCGCCCCAGGAAACGCCGGGCCGAGGGGGTGTCGAGCCGGTAGGCGACGTTGGTCGCCTTGCAGTACGTGTCGCCCGTGACGGTGGTGGCGGCCAGCAGGTTGGAGCTGCCGAGGAAGTTCGGGCCGCCCGAGTCGCCCTTGCACGTCCCGCCCCAGCCCTGCGCCTCGTTCTGCGACATCTTCAGCCACGTCGCCGTCGAGGTGGTCAGCGACGCCGTTGCCTGCTCCCGCACCAGCGGGGCGGCCTGGGTCGGCCGGCCGGCCCCGTCCTTGGTCGCCTCGTGCTTGCCGTAGCCCACGGCCGTGAACGTCCGGCCCCGCAGGTCGGCGCCGTCGAACGCTCCTGCCTCCGGCAGCTCGGCGGGCGTCACGCCGCGCACCTCGCGATCGAGCACCACGACAGCGAGGTCGTGGGGATCGCCCTGGCTGCGGCGGTACTCGGGGTCGGTGTGCAGGGTGCCGCCGACGAGCACCGATGACGAGTCGAAGGCGCTGTCGAAGGTGACCCACGCCCGGCTCATCCCGAGCGACTCCAGGTACGACGTGCAGTGGCCCGCGGTCAGGAAAACCCGCGGGGCGACGAGCGTCCCCGAGCAGAGCACCTCCTTGACCCCCGGCGAACGCCACTCGGCCACGAGGGCACCGACGTTCGGGTGCTCCTGGCCGTCGGGGTTTCCGTTGGCGATGGCACCGCCGGGGGCGGCCGGCCCCAAGAGGGCCAGCGAGGCGACAGCGAGGGCGATGACGATCCGAGGGGACAACCTGCGGCTCCGTGTTCGTATAAGGCGGCGGGTGATCGACGGAATAGTCCGTTCGGACTAGTCCTTCGGCCCGAGGCAGGCCTCCCTTGAGCCCGAAGTGGGCGAGCACGGGAACGGTCCAGGGTCACGCCCTTGGACGGGGTTGGGTCAGCGGGCCGCGTGCCGGACGGCGGTCGCCTCCTTCGGAGCGGTGCTGTCGATGCTGACGTGGCCGACGGTGGGGTCGACGGTCACGGTGGCACCGTCGGGGATGTGGGACGTGGCGGCGGTAACCCCGACTACAGCGGCGATGCCGTGTTCGCGGCAGACGAGGGCGGCGTGGCTCATGAGGCCGCCGTGGTCGGTGACCAAGGCGCCGGCGACGGCCATGATCGCTTCGAAGGCTGGGGTGGTGTGCGCGGTAATGAGGACGTCGCCGGGCTGGAGGCGATCGAGGGCCTCCTCTGCGGATGCTGCGACGCATGCACGGCCGGTGTAGGGAGCGGTGCCGACGCCGGCGCCGGTGCCGGTCCAGCCGGCGGTCTCGACCCGCTCGGTCTTGAACGCCTGCTCGAGCTCGAACTCCATGAGGATGGCGGCGAGCAGCTCGGCGATCGCCGCCGGGAAGAGGTTCGGGTCCGGCGGGGGTCCTTCGTCGGCGCCGAGCTGCGCGGGTGCGCCGTCCGCCTCGGCGGCGGCGATATGCGCGGTGCGAGAGGCGGCTTCGTCCCCGAGGCTCGTGTCACCCGCGAGTGCGGCGGCGATCTCGGCCTGGCCAAGGGCGAACACGTGGGCGTCCTCGCGCAGGACCCCGCGGTCGGCGAGCCGTCGGCCGGCTTCGAGAAGGGCGCGCCGGACGAGTCCGCTCGGCCACATGAAGGTGAGTGCGACGTTGTCGTCGCGCACGCCATAACAGGCCCGGGCGTCGCCGAGCAGCTCGTCGAACCGATCCCGTTCGGCGGCGGGGACTCGGTCGCGCACCACGTTGACGTCCACTGCGGGCGGCGGGTCAGCGCTCTCGGCCGCCACGGCGATCGCCCGCAGGAGGACATCGGGAAGCTCGACGAGGGCGAGCCCCCGGGGTGAGTACTGCGTGACAACCCGCCAGCCGAAGTCCGCCAGGTACGCGTCGAGCGCGGCGGCGGCTTCGAGGCTGGCGGCGCGGATGTCGTCGAGCGTGTGGGGCTCCACACCGGCTTGGTCGAGGGCTCGCGCGATCGTCGCCAGGTGTTCGGCCGACGCCGTCGAGGCCGGTGAGGTTCCGGCGAAGAGCGGGAACACGTCGCCGGGGTCGATACCCCAGCCGCGTGACGCCAGCAGCATGCGCCCGACGGGGACGTTGTGGATCGGGAGCAGCTCGAAGTGCGTGCCGATACCCCGTTCGAGGTGGTCGGCGGCCCGGCGCAAATGGTCGACGAGTGCCGCATCGTCGAGCTCCTCGATTGCCTCGGACTGCAGGGCGCGAGCGGCGTCGAGCAGCCTTGCCCGCCCGTGCTGCTCCCATTGCCGCCGATCGACGTTCCACAGCTGCTCGTCGATGGCCCGCCGGGCGGCCCTGGCCCGCCGCCGCAGCTCCGGATGCACTCGAGCCAACACCTTGAGCACGAAGGCCGGAGGGGCCTTGCTCGGCTTTCCGGGCTTCGGCTCGGGGGCGCCGATCGGACGCATCCGGGCGTAGCAGTGGTCGTTCACGAACCGGACCTCGACGTAGTCGACCGGCAACCCGTAGCGGGCTGCGGTCTCCCGGAAGCAGTCGCGGAACGCGGTCGGTGCCAGCTCCTGGAACACTCGGGGCTGGCCGCCCCGGACGTGGGTGCTCTCCAGCTCCCACAACCCGCCCGCGGGCGCCTTCCACTCGATCCTCATTCGGCCTCCTTCGGCTCCAGTCGGTGTCGCATCTCGGGATCGCGGACGGCGGCGATCAGAGCCGCCACCGCCCACGACACCGTCGCCGCTGCCGCGTCGCGGTCCAGCCCGGCGTAGTCCTTGAGGAACAGCACGCCGCTCGACGAGGTCACCAGATGGATGAGCGCCGTGAACCGTTGGGTTTGCTCGTCGCTCAAGCCGGCAATCTCGTCGGCGAACGCCGCCTCGACGAACGCGCGCCGTTCCCCGGCCGAGCGCCGGTGCGATTCGCGGCCCGCCGCCGTCGCGAACAGCGCGCGGTACAGCGGCTCCAGCTCGTACACCGCCCGCACGGCGGGTCCCGTCACGCTATGGAGCTCCTCCGCGGTCGTGGGCGGCAAACCGACAGACGCCTCGAACCGTTCCTTGATTGCGGCGAGCACCCCCGCCAGCAGATCGTCCTTCGTCGGAAACGCCCGATAGACGGTCCGCACCGCCACCCCGGCGCACTCGGCAACGTCCTGCATTCCGAACCCGGTGTCGTCGCTTTGCAGGAGCGCCACGGCTGCGTCGACGATCCGGTTCCGCGTCGCCGCCGCCTGCTCGGCGCGAAGTGGGCTCGAGTAGGGCTTGCCCGTCTTCGACTTCATGACAGACAGTCAGCCTTCAATGCATGCGCTCTGTCAACGCTCCAACGGGACAGCAGTGACCGCCGCTACCGTCGGCAGCTCAGCAGGGCTCGCCGACGGGCTCGACTGCACGATCTGGACTACGAGCGCTCGTCGGGGTGGGCGATCCGGCGCAAGTCGAGATCTGTGATGCCTTCGAAGTCCACCGGGTTAACGGTCTAGAGGGGCAGGCCGTTGGCGATGGCCGTAGCGGCGATCATGTTTCCTCGGGAAAGCCGTATCGCACTCCGGGACCGCCTCGAGCATCGCCAATCTTCGCGATGAGCCGGCGGGCGCGCATGTCCGCGAGCAGGTTGCGCGCTCTGTACACGTCGATGTCGAACATCCGCTGGACCGTCTTGTTGGTGATGAAGCCGTACTCGCGAATGTGCTCGAGAACCTTGTCGTCCGAAGCATCGATCTGACGTCGGCGGTACGCGAGTGCGCGGGCCAGCCCCGCTACGGCCTCTGAGCGAAGGCGATAGGTCGGAGTCGGATGTTGTGCAGTTCGCCGAGTTGGTTCCGTGATTCGAGCCTCGGTCATGCGCTGGAGGACGCGCTGCGCCTCTGCCGGCGAACGCTGGATCGTTTCAGCCAACGCCAGAGCATCGACCGTTCGTTTCCGCCTCAGGACAGATAGCGCGAGCAACACTTCGACGTCTCGAGCGAGCGCCTCGGGAAGCTCGGTGATGTAGCGCACGAAGGACTTGTTGCCCGTACCACCCGCCAGCGTGGCCTGCACGAGTAGTTGCTCCGTTCGGAAGGTGGGCGGTTCCTTCCCGTTGCGCAACATCTCGCGGTACGCCCGGTCGATTCCTTGGCCCGTCCGTTCAGCCAGCTGCAGGAGAGCGACCGTTTCCGTCAGCAAACGGTTTCTCGGGGTCGACGGGTACGTGAGAATGTTGTCCGGCGAGACACCTGCTACGAACCCTCCCGGACTTGAAATCGTCAGCTGATCGCCCGTGTGCTCGATGTCGACCGTGCCATGGGTTTCGTACGACCGGTGGATCAACCCGTTGACTATCAACTCACGAACGGCATCGATTGGATAGTCCGACAGCGACAGCTGCACCCCTCCGGGCAAGTTGAAAGGTTCGATATAGCTGCGTCGTCCAACGGCATCGATGAGGAGTTCAATCGCCGCCAACATTGGGTCACGTCCCCGGAGCCGGTAGCTTGCCTCGGCGCCCGAGGTCGCTCGGTACTGATATGAGTAGCCGTACTCGGGTAGTTCGATCGCCAGGCGTTCGGGAGGGGCGAGCAGCAGTGCTCCGGCTCGGTTCACCGTATCTTCACCAGCGACGAGCCGGAGATCCGTCAGCAGCTGCGTGGTGGCGAGGGATGCCAGATCCTGTCGACCCGCTCGGCGAAGTAGCTGGCGAAGACGCTCGATCTCGAGGGCCGCTAGCTCGTCGAACCGGACCGTCGTCGCCTCGGCAGTCCAGTCGATGAGTCCCCGGGATGCCAGCACCTCTCGCTGTTGGTCCGGGGTGAACGGCAGACACTCGGTACCCATTCTCCTCGTGGCGAGGCCCGCGGAGTTCGAGCACGTGCCGACGGCGGGGGGTACAGAGATGACCATCAGCCTTCGCCCGTGCTCTTGGCGCTCCACGACGAAGCACGTCAGGCTCGGCCGGGTTCGGTCGAAGATCCCCTTCCGGACGATGTCGACGCCGAGATCACGCGGGACGTCGACGAACGCATCGGGGCCGCTTGCTTTGTCGTCGACCCCGAGCACGATGTCGCCGCCCCGCGCGTTGGCGAAGCAAACGGCGGCATCGGCCAGGAGACGCAGCGTTTCCTTCGGGTCACGCACCGGCTGCTTGAACTCAAGCGCGTCGCCTTCGAGCTGACCTGCTCGGGCGCCCATGGCGATGCTGGCCAGCGCCGAGTCCACAGAGGTGACAGTGACCACGGACTGGATGCTAACTGATACAGTCTGCAGTCACACCAGTCCATCAGTTTCTCGTCAGTTCCACAGGTCCACTGCACGCCGTGACCAGCGCGTGTCGCCGCTCGGCGAGGCACTCCGACGTTCCCCTGGAGTTGGGGATCTATGTGGCGCGCTCGGAGGGATTCGAACCCCCAACCTTCTGATCCGTAGTCAGATGCTCTATCCGTTGAGCTACGAGCGCAGGTGGGCTCAGAGACGTTAGCAGGCGTGCCCTACCGCTTCGAAGGCCAGACGTAGGGCAGGTCGTCGGGCACGTCGTCGAAGAACCGGGCGTACCACTCGGGGTCCTTGCGCAGGAGCGCCGACCGGTGGCTGCGGTGCAGCGCCTCGTCGCCCAGCCACTCCGGCAGCGCCCCGGCCGCCGCCAACCCCGCCTGCGGCCGCGGCGGCACCGGCACCCCGGCCGTCCCCAGGTCGGCCGCCATGGTCGCCTCGCACGTGTCGCCGTGCCCACGACGCACCCACTCCTCGCACACGGCCACCCCGTACGCCCCGAGGGCCTCCTCGCACCCCTGCCACATGACGACTGCCGGGTGGTGCTTCCACCCGTACGTCGGCCACGTCAGTGCCCGGATGATCTGCAGCGCCTCCACCCGCTGCTTGCCCAGCCGCCGCGGATCGAGCACGCGGGCGGAGGCAACGAAGTCGGGGTACGGCAGGAACGTTTGCGTCCTGCCTCTCTTCCCTACGCCGCCGGCAGCAAATAGTCCCCGAACTGCACCGCCCCGTCGGCACCGACGAACCGCACCCGCAGCACCACCGCCCGGTGCTTGCCGAACTCCATCGTCAGGTCGACCCGCTGCCCCCGTCGCACCGTCATCTCCTCGAAGGCGTCGCCCGATCCGGCCACCCCGCTGTCGACCGACACCTGCAGCCGCCCCGCCGCCAGCGCCTCGGCCTCGCCGCCCGTCCACTGCCCGTCGTACGACGCCATGCGCACGGCCACGCTGTCGGCGGCGGAGCCCACGACGTACCAGAGCGACCGCAGCTTCCGCACCATCACCACGCCCGACCCGCTGCCGTCGCCCTCCGGCGGCGTGCGGTACGGCACCTCGCCGCTCATCGAGTCGCCCTGCTGGAACTCGGCCACCGAGTACGCCACGTCCGGCCCCAGCCGCTCTCGCACGTAGGCAGCGGCCACGGCCCGCGGGTCGCCCAAGTCGTCACGGGCCCCCTTGGCCACCTCCGCCTCCAGCGCCTCCAACTCCGGCATCGACAACGCCGGGTACAACGCCACCACCGGCTCGTCGCCGGCGGGTGCCACCCGGGCCGTCGTCGTCGTGGTCGTCGGCTCGGGCGTAACAGTGGTCGTCGGCTGAGGCGGCGTCACCACCTGCACCGCCGAGTCGTCCTCCCGGGGCAGCAGGACCGCAGCGCCCACCACCAGCAGCACCACGGCCGCGGCCGCCAGCACCCACACCGGCCGCACCCGCCGCGACCCGGCCACGCCGGTCTCGGCCTCCAGCCGCGACACCAGCCGCTGCCACTCGGCCTCGCCCACCGACACGTCGGCCGCCCGACGTACCAACATCGACCGCACCTCGTCCTCGATGCTCATGGCGTCACCTCCTTGCGCAGCGCCGCCAACCCGCGAAACACAGCCGTGCGCACCGTCGCCTCCCGGCATCCGAGGATCTCGGCGATCTCCCGATCGGGCAGGTCCTCGTAGAACCGCAGCACGATCGCCGCCCGCTGCCGCTCCGGCAGCGTCTGCAACAGGTCCCACATCTCGTCGGCCACCAGGAAGGCATGCTCGGCCGACGCCGGCCGTCGGTCACGCTCCAGCACCTGGCGCCGCCCCCACGAGCGGCAGGCGTTCACCACCGCCGTGCGCAGGTAGGCCGACGGTTGCGTCACCCGCCCCCACGAACGATGCACGGCGATGAAGGCGTCCTGCACCAGCTCCTCAGCAGCGGCCCGGTCGCCGGTCAACAGGTACGCCAAACGCACCATGGGCTCGTGGCGCTCCCGATAGAGCTCCACGAAGGGACCGGACCACGGTTCCGCTTCGGCCATCGCCATCGACACTGACATCGACAGGGAGACGCCCGGGTGACCCCCGGCGTTCCGCGCCGATTCAGTCCAGGGCGACCCCGCTCAACGCCACCACCCGCGACACCTGGCGGCTGGCCGACTCCAGGTGCAACGACCCGCCCACCTCACGCAGCCGACGGGCCACGCCGATGAGCACGCCGAGGCCAGCGGCGTCGAGGAACGACAGTGCCGCGGCCCGCACCCGCAGCACCTTCACGCCGTCGTCGACCAGCGACGCCAACGTCAACCGCAACGACCGGCTGCTCGCGGTGTCGAGCTCCCCCGCCAACGTCACCAGCGCTTCGTCCCCCGAGCGTTCCACGTCGACGTGCATGCCTCTTCAACGCTCGAGGCCCGCCGCAGGTTTCAGAAAACCTCGGTGGGCCGCCCCGGGAAGTCGAGCACGACCTCGGCCGACGTCACCTCGCCCTGCGCCAGCAACGGCCCCAAGGCATCGGCCTCCAGTGGCCGGGCGAAGTAGTAGCCCTGGCCCAGGTCGCAGTCGAGCGAGCGCAGTTGCTGCAGCTCCTCGGGTAGCTCGATGCCTTCGGCCACCGTCTCCAGGTTCAGCGTGCGGCCCAGCTCCACGATGGTGCGAAGCAGTGCCCGCTTCTGCGACCCGTCGGTCACGCCGTCCACGAACGAACGGTCGATCTTGAGCACGTCGATGGGGAAGCGCCGCAGGTACGACAACGACGAGTACCCGGTGCCGAAGTCGTCGACGGCGATGCGCACGCCCAGCGCCTTGAGGGCGTTGAGCCGCACGATGGTGGTGACGTGGTCGTTCATCACCGCGCTCTCGGTGATCTCCAGCGTCAGCGCGGCCGGGTCGAACCCGGTGTCGGCCAGCACCTGGGCCACCGTGGCCACGATGTCCTCCTGCTGCAACTGGCGCACCGACAGGTTGACCGCCATCTTCAACGGCGGCTCCGACTCGTGCTCCTCGTGCCAGCGCTGGGCCTGGGCGCATGCCTCGCGCAGCACCCACTCGCCCAGGGGCACGATGAGCCCGGTCTCCTCGGCGATGGGGATGAACTCCATGGGCGGGACGAGCCCCCGCGTCGGGTGCTGCCAGCGCACCAACGCCTCGACGCCTGCGATGCGCCCCGTCTGCAAGACCACAGTGGGCTGGTAGTGCAGGACGAACTCGCCGTTCTCCACGGCGCGGCGCAGGTCGGCTTCGATGTCGAGCCGTTCGAGCATGGCCGAGTGCATGCTCGGGTTGAACAGCTCGTAGCGGTTCTTGCCCTCGGCCTTGGCCATGTACATGGCGACGTCGGCGTTGCGCAGCAGCTCGTCGGACGTGTTGTCGCCCTCGCCCACCATGGCGATGCCGACGCTGCCCCGCACGAACACCTCCTTGCCGTGCAGGCAGAACGGCTCCCGCAGCGACTCCAGCATTCGCTCGGCCACCACCGTGTAGTCGCCCGGCGACGCCAGGTCTTCCACCAGCACGGCGAACTCGTCGCCGCCGAGGCGGGCCGCGGTGTCGGTCGGGCGGATGCACTCGCTGATGCGGTCGGCCACGGCCACCAGCAGCTCGTCGCCTGCGTCGTGGCCCAGGCTGTCGTTGACCGCCTTGAACCCGTCGAGGTCGAGCAGCATCACGGCCAACGGCCGGCCCCGCCGCGCCGCCCGCGCCAGCGCGTGGTCGATGCGGTCCTTGAGCAGGGCCCGGTTGGCCAGCTTGGTCAGCGAATCGTGAAAGGCCTGATGAGCGAGCTGCTCCTCCAGCACCTTGCGTTCGCTGACGTCACGGGTGTTGAGGATGACGCCGCACACCTCGGGGTCGTCGAGCAGGCTGCTGACCGCGGTCTCGGCGTACCGCCACGAGCCGTCGGCGTGGCGCACCCGGCACTCGACCAACGTGCTGGTGCGGCCTTCCTCGGCGGCGGTGAGGATGAGCCCGAAGACCCGCCGGGCGTCCTCGGGATGGAGCAGCTCCCGCAGTTCGGTGCCCACGTGGATGCCGGGCTGGTAGCCGAAGACCCGCTCCACCGACGGGCTCTGGTAGCGGATGACGCCGGTGGCGTCGACCACGGTGACCACGTCGGACGAATGCTGCACGAACGCTGCGAACCGGGCCTGGCTCGCCATCTCGGCCTTGGCCACGTGCTCGGACCAACGGCTGCGCTCGGTGGCCCGCAGCAGCAGCCACGTCACCCCGGCCCCCACCAGGATCATGAATCGCAGCTGCGTGGTGGACCGGGCCACGCCCGCCCCGATGCACGGGACAGCGACGAGCGCCAACCATCGCCACATGCGGTCATTCGACTTCGACACTCGCGCTCCTCGGCAGGACTAGTTCTCGGGGTCGGCAAAGAACTAGTCGCACTTGAGCGAAAAAAAAAGCGGCCGGTCCCGGAGGTCCGGCCGCTACGCGGAGAGGGGGGGATTTGAACCCCCGGACCCCGGTTAGAGGTCAACTCATTAGCAGTGAGTCCGATTCGGCCGCTCTCGCACCTCTCCTCGGCGCCGCCAGTGTACGCGCCATCGGTAAGGTGGTTCATTGGCTTCTGCTCGCAGACCTGAGCCGGCGGTCGAGTTGCCGGGGGAAGCGCTGGCGTCGATCGGACACGACGTCATCCTCGACGCGCTCAGTGACGCCATCGTTGCAGCCGACGACGGCAACCGCATCGTCTACTGCAACCCGGCCGCCGAGAACCTCCTCGGGTGGCCCGCGGGCGAGTTGCGCGGCCACGCCCTGGTCGAGATCGTGCCGCCCCAGTTGCGCGATGCCCACCTCGACGGCTTCGCCCGATTCCTCCGCACCGGCACAGCCCGGCTGATCGGCACCGCCGTGCGGGTGCCGGCCCTGCACCGCGACGGCCACGAGATCGAAGTCGAGCTCACCCTCAGCGCCTTCGAGGCGGGCGAGGGCCGCCGGGTCTTCGTCGCCTCACTGCGCGACCTGTCGGACCGGGTGCAACTCGAACGCCAGCAGGCCATGACGAGCTATTTCCGGGCCACCTCCGACGTGGCCGTGCTGCTCGGGCTGAGCGGCACGGTGCACACCCTCGAAGGGGCGGCGCCGTTGGTGCTCGAAGCCATCGGCACAAGCCTGGGCTGGCAACTGGGCGCCCTGTGGCTGGTGGCCGACGACGGCGAGACACTCTGCTGCCAAGAGGTGTGGTGCGCGCCCGGCGTCGATGCCGAGGAGTTCACCCGCCTCACCCGCGTCACCACCTTCGCCCGCGGCACAGGCTTGCCCGGCGAGGTGTGGGAACGGGAAGCGCCGGTGTGGGTCGAGGACTTGGCCCAGGACGAGCGCTACCCCCGCTCGACGTTGGCCAAGGCCCTGGGCCTCCACGCGGGCTTCGCTTTCCCGATCATGTCGGAGGGCCGCTTCCTCGGCGCCATCGACTTCTTCCACGGCGAACGCAAGCCGGTCGACGCCGACCTCGTCGGCGTGGTGGCCACCATCGGCGGGCAGTTGGCCCAGTTCCTCGAACGGCGCCGGGCCGAGCAGGAGGTGCGCGAATCGGGGGAACGCTTCGCCGCCTTGGCCCAGACGCTGCAGGCCAGCCTGCTACCTCCGCACCTTCCCGAGATCCCCGGCCTCGAAGTGGGCGGGCGCTACCGCCCCGCCGGTCGGGGCGCCGAGGTCGGCGGCGACTTCTACGACCTCTTCCCCGTGCGGGGCACGGCGTGGGGCGTGGTCATGGGCGACGTGTGCGGCAAGGGCGCCGAGGCGGCGACGGTCACCGCCTTCGCCCGCTACACGTTGCGGGCCGCCGTCATGCGCACCCGCCGGCCTCGCAACGTGCTCGCCGTGCTCAACGAGGCAATGAACCGCCACGAGGCGGCGGGCCGGTTCATCACCGTTGCCTTCGCCACTGTGCGGCCGGCCGACGGCCACGCCGACGTGGTGGTGTCGCTGGGCGGCCACCCACCGCCTGTCGTCCTGCGCGCCGACGGCTCGGCCCGCGTCGTCGGCCGGCCCGGCACCATCCTCGGCATCCTCGAGAACCCCGCCCTCTACGACCACGCCGTCCACCTGAACCCCGGCGACGCCCTCGTCTTCTACACCGACGGCGTGACCGAAGCCCGGCGGGGCGACGAGCAGTTCGGCGAGGAGCGGCTGTTGCAGGCGGTGCAGTCGGCCGCCGGGCTCGCCGCCGATGCGGTGGCAGCAACCGTGGAGGGCGCCGTCGACGAGTTCCGCACGGGCGAGGCCCGCGACGACCTCGCCATCCTGGTGGTGCGTGTACCGAGCGGAGGGAGTGGGATTTGAACCCACGGAGGGTTGCCCCTCAAGGCTTTTCAAGAGCCTCGCATTCGGCCGCTCTGCCATCCCTCCCGGGCTGACGAGGTTACCGGGCGACCCGGTCGCGCAGTGCCGTGATCCATTCGTCGGCCGCCCGCCACGCCTCGTCGGCCTCCCGCCGGATGGCGGCGCCGTGCTCGCCCGCCGCCGGGTAGGAGCCGAGGAACTTCACGCCCGCCAGTGACGCGTGCAGGTCGCGCAGGCAATCGGCCACCACCTCGTCGGCCACGTGGCCTTCGAGGTCGATGATGAAGCAGTAGTCGCCCAGCGCCGTCTTGGTCGGCCTCGACTCCAGCTTGGTGAGGTTGATGGCCCGGGCCGAGAACTGGCCGAGGATGGCGTGCAGGCTGCCTGGGTGGTCGGTGCGCTGGAAGCACACGATGCTCGTCTTGTCGTGGCCGGTGGGCTTGGGCACGCCGTCGCGGCTGACGAGGACGAAGCGGGTGGCGTTCTCGGGGTGGTCCTCGATGTCTTCGGCCAGCACGTCGAGGCCGTAGAGCTTGGCGGCCAGGGCCGTGCCGACCGCGGCAGTGCCGGGCGGCCGCTGTTCGCCCACTTCCCGCACCGCTTCCGCCGTCGACAGCGCGGCCACCGCTTCGGCGTGCGGCAACGACTCGGCCAGGAAGCGCCGGCACTGGGCGATGGCTTTGGGGAACGACAGCACCCGCCGGATGTCGGCCAGCGCGGTGCCGGGCGGGCCCACCAGGTTGAGGTGCACGCCGATGACGACCTCGCGTTGGATGAGCAGGTCGTCGTGCTCGAAGACCAACGAGTCGATCGACTCGTTGACCGTGCCGTCGATGGCGTTCTCCAGGGCCACGAAGCCGTAGTCGACGTCGCCCGCCGAGGTGGCGGCCAGCACGTCGGGCATGGTGCGCATGGACACGAGCTCGGCCGACGCCAGGTCGGGCTGGGTCAGCAGTGCCTCTTCGGTGAACGTCCCCGGCGGTCCGAGGAACGCGACGCGCGCCATCGCAGGCAGGATAGTGACGCCATGGACGAGCCCGCCCTGAGAAAACTGCTCGACGACGTGCGATCGGGGGCGCTGGCGCCCGACGACGCGGTGAGCCGCTTGCGGCGGCTGCCCTTCGCCGACCTCGGCTTCGCCCGCGTCGACCACCACCGGGTGCTGCGGCAAGGGCTGCCTGAGGCGGTGTACGGACCGGGCAAGACCCCCGAGCAGTGCGCGGCGATCGTGGCCGAGTTGCTGGCCGAGGCCGACGGCGGCCCCGTGCTGCTGACCCGAGCGTCGGCGGAACAAGCGGCCGCCGCCTTGGCGCGCAACCCCGGCGGGGTCGAGACAGGGTGGACGTTGGTGTGGCGGCCTGCAGCCGTTCGCCCCGGGCGAGTGCTGGTGATGACGGCGGGCACGGCCGACCTGCCGGTGGCCGACGAGTGCGTGGCCACCATGACCGCCTACGGGTTCCGCCCCACGCTGGTGGCCGACTGCGGGGTGGCGGGCGTTCACCGGTTGCTGTCGACAGTCGACGACCTGGCCGCCGCCGATGCCGTCGTCGTGGTGGCGGGCATGGAAGGCGCGCTGCCGTCGATCGTCGGGGGGATCACCGCCGCGCCGGTGGTGGCCGTGCCCACCTCGGCGGGCTACGGCGCCGCCTTGGAGGGGGTGACGGCGCTGCTCGGCATGTTGGCGTCGTGCGCGGCGGGCATCACCGTCGTGGGCATCGACAACGGCTTCGGCGCCGCCTGCGCCGTGGCGCGATTGCTTCCGGTCGGCGAATGAGCGGCGCCGGCTCACCGAACTGGTCCAAGAATCCCGCGCCAGGGCGCGGGATTCCCGGACCAGAACGGGTGGCGTGGTTCCACTGCTTCTCCGGCATTGCGGGCGACATGGCGTTGGGCGCGCTGGTCGACGCGGGGGCGCCGCTCGACGATGTCGTCGAGCTCGTCAAGCGCCTGCCGGTGACCGGGTGGTCGGTGGAAGCCCACCCCGTGCAACGCGGCGGCATCGCCGCCACCCGCCTCGAGGTGCACGCCCGGGAGACCGGCGTCGTGCGCACGCACACCCACATCGTCGCCCTCGTCGAAGAAGCCCGCCTGCCCAACCGGGTGCGTGAGCGGGTGCTGGCCGTGTTCAACGCGCTGGCCGAAGTGGAGGGCCGGCTGCACCGGCGGCACCCCTCGCAGGTCCACTTCCACGAGGTGGGCGGCCTCGACGCCATCGTCGACGTGGTGGGCACGTGCGCGGCGCTGGAGCTGCTCGACGTCGACCGGGTGGCGGCCTCGCCGGTGGCCACCGGCACAGGCATGGTGCGCTCGGCCCACGGCGTGCTGCCCAACCCGGCGCCCGCGGTCGTCGAGCTCTTGCGGGGTGCGCCGACCTATGGCCGGGAGGTGACGGTGGAGCTGACCACGCCGACCGGCGCCGCCCTGCTGGCGGCCATGGCCGTGGAGTACGGGCCGCTTCCCGCCATGACCATCGAGGCCACCGGCTTCGGCGCGGGCACCCGCGAGCTCGACGGCCTGCCTAACGCCACCCAGGTGGTGATCGGCGAGGCGGCTGCCGCGGATCGGCCTGCCCATCCCGTTGTCGAGCTGTCGGCCAACGTCGACGACGCCACCGGCGAGGTGCTGGCCCACACCGTGGCCGCCCTGCTGGAGGCGGGCGCCCACGACGCATGGGTGGCGCCGGTGGTGATGAAGAAAGGGCGGCCCGGCCACGTCGTGCACGCCTTGGTCGACCCGGCCTTGGCCGACCAGGTGGCGCGGGTCCTGGCCGCCGAGACGGGTTCGCTCGGGGTGCGCGGCCACGTCCTCCAGCGGTGGACCGCACCGCGGTCGATCGAAGAGGTCGAGGTCGACGGCATGCCGGTGCGCGTGAAGGTGAGCCCCGGCCGGGTCAAGGCCGAGCACGACGACGTGGCGCGTGTGGCCCGTCGCACCGGACGGCCCTTGCGGGAGGTGGCCTTCCGGGCCGAGGCCGCCTTCAACGACCCCGACGAAGCGGGCTGAGCCGGCAGTTCGGTCAGCGGAAGACGACGGGGACGGCCTTGGTGTTGTCGGCCGTGCTCGTCTCGCCCTCCACCGGCCCAGCGGTGACAGTGATGGTGACGTTGGCACCGGGCACCGGCTTGAGTCCGCCCAGTGTCACCGCAGCCCGCTGGCCCGGGGCGAGGTCGACGAAGTCGCGGGCGGTGTCGCTCACGCCGTCGGCGGTGATGGTGGCCACCACGGGCACGCGGCGCTCGGGCTCGTTGCCGGTGTTGACGACGACGATTTGCAGCCGCAGCGTCTTGACCGACGGGAGCACGGCGGTGGCTCCTTCTGTGCCCACTGCGGCAGGTTCGGTGGTCACCAGCAGCACGCCGATGTCGTGCACCGGGGCCAAGGCCGCCGTGCTGCGCAGTGAGCGCACGATGGCGCCGACCTCGGCCTCGCTCCATCCGGCGCCGTCGGCTACCCAGGCCGACGGGGGCACCGAGGCGGTGGGGGCGCCGTCGACGCGCGGCAGCGAGTCGACGAAGATCCGGTAGGTGCCGTCGGCCGTCATGAGGTCGGTGCCGGCGCGGGCCAGGTCGGTGATGGCGGGCTCCGGCGGGTCGGTGCCGAGGGCTCGTCCCAGGGCGTCACGCACCTGGGCGGCGCCGCGGGCGCGGATGGCCATGGTGGAGACGAGCAGGCTGTGCGAGGTCTCCATGGAGTCGGGCGGCTCGGCGGCGCGCACCGCCCGCACCACGGCCTCGGCGTCGCCCACCACCTTGTCGAGGCGCCTGCTCACACCAGCACGGCCCAGGCGGGCGGCCTCGTCGCGCGCCTTGATCAAGTCGGCGCCTTGTTCGGTGGAGCGTTCGATCTGGGGGCGCACGGCGTCGAGGTAGGCAAGCTGGGCCAAGCGAGTCGACGGTCCTTTGGAGCGCGCCGACATGGCGCCGTTGACGGCGACGACGAGGAGGCTCAGGAGCAGCGCCAGGAACACCCAGCGCGGACGCCTGCGGCGACGGCGGGGGGCGAGAGCCATCGCCGCCCGACCCTAGTGGCTTCGTTCAGGCCGACGACTTGCGACCACGTGGCGGGGGCGGCCACGGGCCGTCGCTGTGCAGGGGGAAGCTCAGGACGAACGAGGCGCCGCCGCCCGATCGGTCGGTCACCCAGATGTCGCCGCCCTGCTCGCGCATGAGGCGGGCGGCGACGTACAGGCCGAGGCCGCTGCCGGGGGCGCCGTCGGCGGTCGAGCCTCGCCTGGCCCGCTCGAAGATCGCCTTGCGCTCGGCGGCGGGCACCCCCGGTCCGCAGTCGTCGACCAGCAGCACGGCCCAGTCGTCGCGCCGCTCGCTGCGGATGGTGACGGGCGACCCCGGGGCGTAGGCGCGGGCGTTGTCGAGCAGGCTGCGCAGCACCTGGGCGGTTTCCTTGGGGCGGCCGACGACGGTGAGGCGTTCGTCGACCATGCAGGTGACGTCGAGCCCGTTCGACCGTTCCATGAGGAGGACGGGGCTGATGGCTTCGAGCAGTGAGAAAGGTGCCGGCTCCTCCCGTTCCTGTTCGGCTACCAGTTGCTGCAGCCGGCCCACCTCGGCGCCGAGGGCCTGGGTGAGCGCCTCCATGGTCCCGGCGTCGAGGTCGTCGTGCGCCCGGTTGAGCAGGTCGGCCACGCCCCCGATGGCAAAGAGGGCGGAGCGCACGTCGTGGCGGCTTTCCTCCAAGGCCTGCTGCTCGGCCGCTCGTTGCGCCTCCAGCCGCTCGACGGTGGCGGTGGAGCGGCGCACCTCGTACTGCTGGCGGGCGAAGCCTTCCTGGAGCTCGCGGTTGACGCCCATGAGGACGAACAGCAAGGACTCCATGCGCAGGATGCGGCTGGCGGCCAGCCACAAGGTGCCCGCCGGGAAGGTGAGGGCGAAGGCGACGCGGGACTGCACGATGCCGAAGACCATGAGCCCGAGCCAGGCATGGAGCGTGCGGTGGCGGGCGCGGCCGTCGCGCCAGTAGGCGACGGCGAGGGGGAGGAGGACGGCGGCGAGCACGACGTGGGCTGCCGCCTCGGCGCCGGAGGGGACGGCCCGGTCGCGGCGGCCGGCCAGGACGTGGGCGACGCCGGGGTAGGCGGAGGAGGCGACGGCGGCGAGCACGACGAGCCCTGCCACCGCGGCGAGGGTGCGCCGGACCTGCAGGCGATGGAGGACCAGCGGCGCGGTGAGTAGTGCTACGGCGAGGACGAAGCCGACGGGGGCCACCAGTGTCACGGCGTGGCTGCGTTGGAGGTCGTCGGCGAGGCGGGGGACGGCGAGGTCGTCGAAGCCGATGGTCAGCACGCCGAGGGCGACGAGGCCGAAGCCGACGAACAGGTCGGTGAGCTCGTCGGCCAGGCGCCAGTGCATCATGCAGAGGGCGGCGACGACCACGGCGACGACGGCGGTCGAGGTGTCGACGATGTCGTCGAGCGAGGCCATGTCGGCCGTCTCCTGGTAGCCCGCCACTTCGAGGGCGGCGAAGACGAGCCAGGTGAGCGCGCTGATGACGAGCGTGAATGTCAGTGCTCCCCGGTAACGCGGCCGCGCAGGCAGGGGAGACGCGCCCCCAGGGCCTCCGAGTGCCGACATCAACATCCTCCAGGCTTCGACCGCCGCACCAGGGAACGGACGTTTCATGACGAGTTTGTCGCAAACCACGCTCGGTGACCATGGACCGAACGTGTCATTCCGTTCGGGCTAGTCCTGTCCGCCGTGTCCTGGGCGGTCCGGACCCGTACCCTGAGCGACATGGCCAACCCCGCTCTCAACGACAAGACGTTCGCTCCGGAGCGGTTGCGGACCCTCGGCGCCCCCACGTCGCCGACGACGATCGTGGGCATGACCCTCGACGGGGTCGTCCTGCGCTGCCTCGTGCTGTTCCCGGTCCTGCTGTTCACCGGCTGGGTGGGATGGCAGTCGGTCGACCGCACGGAGTTCGGCGGGGAGTTGCCGGGGTGGCTGTTGCCCGCCGTGCTCGTCGCCCTGGCGGTTGCCCTCGTCACCGTGTTCCGCCCGCGGGTGTCGCCCTACACGGCGCCGGTGTACGCCGCCGTCGAGGGGCTCGTGCTGGGCGCTGTCTCCGGCCTGTACGAGATCCGCTACGAAGGCATCGTCCTGCAGGCCGTGATGCTCACGGGCGCGGTGTTCGCCATCATGCTGGCGCTGTACTCCAAGCGCATCGTGAAGGTCGACGACCGCCTCCGCCGGGGCATCGTCGCCGCCACCCTCGCCGTGATGGTCGTCTACCTGGCCTCGATGGTGATGCGCCTGTTCGGCGCCGAGGTGCCCTTCATCCACGACGCCGGCCCGATGGGCATCCTGTTCAGCCTCGTGGTCGTCGGCATCGCCTCGGCCAACCTGCTCCTCGACTTCGACCTCATCGAACGAGGCGTGGCCGCCGGGGCGCCGAAGTGGATGGAGTGGTACGCCGCCTTCGGGCTGCTCGTGACCCTCGTGTGGCTCTACCTGGAACTGCTCCGGCTGCTGTCAAAGCTGCGCAGCCGGTAGCCGGCGACCGCCCACGGCGGCATTCGTCTATTGCCCTTCATAAGCACAGTGCTTATACTGTCGAAGTGCTTATGGATGCGCTCGCCGCCCTCCAAGCCGCGGGCGCCAAGGTGCGGCGGGTCGAGCGCGAACGCACGGTCCACGACGTCAACATCGACGCCGTCGTGGACCTCAGCTACGGCAAGGTGCGGGCCAGGTTCGCCGTGGAGGAGAAGCGCCGGGCGCCGTACCCGAACGAGCTGCCCAAGCTTCAGCCGATCCGGAAGTCACTCGCCGAAGTGGGTACGCCGATGCTGGTCGTCCCCTTCGTGTCGGAGCCGCTCGGCACCTCGTTGACGAGAGCCGGCTGGTCCTGGGCCGACACCACTGGCAACTTCGACCTCCGGTCTGAACATCTCGTGCTTCGCCAACGCTCGACGGCCACACCGCCGCGTGCCACGGCCAGCCGCCTCCCCCAGGGGTCGGGCAGCCTTGCCGTCATTCGGGCACTCATCGGATTGCCACGCGGGACCGACGACGGGCCCGGGGCTACTGCGCTCGCCAACCAGGTGGGCGTGTCGCAACCGCGTGCCTCGCAGGTCCTGCACGGACTGCTCGAACTCGACCTCGTCACCCGCACCCCCCAGGGGCGATGGTTGCCTGATCGCGAGGCACTGCTCGATCGCTTCTTGTCCGAGTACCGCGGGCCTGGGGGGTCGGAGCGCTACCTCTACAGCCTCGACCCACCGAACGAGGTCGCCGCGCGCGCGGCGCGGCGTACCGATCAGCGGTCGCTGGCGGTGTCCGCCGACGTGGCGCCGGACCTGCTGCTCGCGTGGCGTCGACCCAATGTGGTGATCCTCTACGCCCGTCAGTTCCTCGATGCCGACGAACTGAATCTGGTCGACGCGCAGGGCCGTCACGACGCAAACGTGATCGTCCGAAATCCCGCCGACATGTCGGTGTTCCCGACGCACACGCTGGTGGCCGACGTGGGGGGCGTCGGGATCCCGCTCGCCGATCCGACCCAGCAGGTCTGGGATCTGGAGAACCTCGGAGGCGCCGATCGACTCGAGGCCGCCGGCAAGTTGCGGGAATGGCTGCTCAACCGCCCCTGACGCGCCTCGTCCTTACAGCGGCCTCCGTCGCAGACGACCTCGGCTACGTCGCGCTGAGCGACCTCGCCGATGTGCTCGGCGCGTCGGCCTACCGGATCATCGGCGGCCACATGGTCACCGCCCTCGTTGCGCGCTGGCAGCTCGGGGCAGAGCTCTACCGGGAGACCGGCGACACCGATCTCGGCGTGGCGCCGGTGGTCGTCCGCGAGGGGGGCGTGATCGGCCGCCTGATCGAGCGCGGCTACGTCCAGGTCGAGGGAAACCGGTTCGCGCGACCGATCGATGACGTTCCGGTCACAGTGCGAGGAGCAGAAGGCGCCAGAAGCGTTGTCGTCGACGTCCTCGTCCCCTCATACCGGACGAGGGCGCGGACCAACCACCGCGTGTCGGACGATCTCGTGACGACCGAGGTGCCGGGCTTGGCGCTGGCGCTGCAGCGGGAGCCGGTCGTGCTCCACATGGACTTGCACCGGCTCAACGGCGAGCGGCTCGCCGTCGAGGTCGCGTTCCCCGACGAGGGCGCCGCGCTCACCCTGAAGGCCTTCGCATGCCAGGTGCGCGACAAGCCGACCGACGTCGTCGATGTCTGGCGCTGCCTCGAGGTCGCGTACGCCGCCCAGACGGAGGCGGCAGGGTTCGCAGGAGGCGAAGCCGCCAAGGCGGCGGCCGTCGTTCGTAGTCTGTTCGACAGCCGTGATGGAGCCGGCATGTCGGCACTCGTGAACGAACAGCGTCTGTCAGTGGCGGCCGCCGACGAGCGCTTTACGCGCATCCGAGCCCTGATCCAACGAGTGGTCCCCGTTGGGGGCGCGCCCCATGGCTAGGAACGACGACCCCACTGCGCCTCCCTCGGGCAATACGCTCCTGACTGTGGATCTGGTGAAGTCGAAGCAACGCGTGGCCGACCACGGGGAGGTGTTCACCCCCGCCTGGATCGCCGAGGCGATGCTCGATCTCGTCGAGGACGAGACCGAGCGGATCGACTCGCGCTTCCTTGAACCCGCTTGCGGGAGTGGCAACTTCCTGGTCCAGGTCCTGCGACGAAAACTCACCGCGGTCGAGCTGAAGTTCGGTAGATCCGATTTCGAGAGACGTCACTACGCCCTGCTCGGCCTCATGTGCATCTACGGCATCGAACTCCTCGAGGACAACGTCGCAGAGTGTCGCGACAACCTTCTGGAGATTTGCACCGAGTACCTCCGGCTCGACGACTCCGACGATTTGTACGAGGCCGCCGTCTATGTGCTATCGCAAAACCTCATCCACGGTGATGCGCTCACCATGCGAACCACCCTCGATCAGCCAATCGTCTTCGCCGAGTGGGGCTATCTCGGCAAAGGAAAGTTCCAGCGTCGTGACTTCCGCCTCGACGTACTCACCCAGTCGTCGGCGTTCAGCCGGGAGGGCACCCTATTCGCCGAACTCGGCAGGCACGAGATCTTCACGCCGACGAGGACGTACCCGCCTCTTACGGTGAGAGAACTGACCAGGTGACCACAGCGCAGGCAGGTCTCACTCTGCGCGGGCGGAATCCCGACGTGCTGACTTGCATCGCGAACCTGTCCAACGACGAGGTCTTCACCCCACCCGAGTTCGCCAACCAGATGCTCGACACCCTCGCCGATGCCTGGGCGGCCGACAACAACGGGGCGAACATCTGGGCCGACTCGACCGTCAGGTTCCTGGATCCTTTCACCAAGTCCGGCGCGTTCCTTCGTGAGATCACGAGCCGCTTGACGGCAGGGCTCCAGGACAAGATCCCTGACTTGCGACTGCGAGTCGACCACATCCTCACCAAGCAGGTCTTCGGCATCGCCATCACGCACATCACCAGCCTGCTGGCGCGCCGAAGCGTGTATTGCTCGAAGTCGGCGAACGGTCCGCATTCGATCGCCACGTCGTTCGCCAACGAGCACGGAAATATCTGGTTCGAGCGGCTGGAGCACACCTGGGTTGGCGGCACCGAGTGGGTGCTGACGGCCGACGAGGACGGCAACCAGATCAAGAAGCTCAAGAACGGCAGGTGCAAGTTCTGCGCTGCCCCGCAGCTCATCTTCGACCGAGAGCGTGCCTTGGAATCGCATGCGTACGCGTTCATCCACACTGACGACATCAAGGCTCGGATCGCTGAGCTATTCGGAGGCGATATGCAGTTCGACGTCATCATCGGCAATCCGCCGTACCAGATGACCGGCGGCGGCGGCGGGACGAACGACTCCTCGATCTACCACCTGTTCGTCCAGCAAGCCATGCGCTTGGAACCGCGCTTCCTGAGCATGGTCCTTCCCTCGAGGTGGATGGCCGGCGGTCGGGGTCTCGGCGAATTCCGGTCAGAGTTCCTGGCCGATCGGCGAGTCCGAACGCTCGTCGACTACGAGAACGCAAAGGAGCCATTCCCCACGGTTGGCATCAACGGTGGGGCGTGCTACTTCCTCTGGGACCGCGACAATTCCGGCTTGTGTCAGTGCACCTATCATCGCAGCGGAGCGGTTATAGGCCCTGAGCAGCGAGTGCTGGATGAGTTCGACATCTTCGTACGAGACCCGCGCGCCGTCTCCATCCTCAAGAAAGTGCTCAGCACCGAAGAGACGTCGTTCGAAGAGTTGCTTAGTGGAGATACTCCATTTGGGCTCGCATCCAACTTTTCGGACTACGTGCGCGATGCACGCCCGAGCCGAGGGCAGGTTCTTCTTTACGCCAACGTCGGGACGACCCGGGTCCGGGGAGCGACGGCTCGCAGCACCATCACCAAGAACGCTCATCTGATCGACGCATGGAAGGTGTTCCTCCCGAAGACCGGCTCTGGACGGGAGCGAGAGACCAGCGGCGTTGACTTGGTGCTCGGGCCACCGATTGTTGCGGAACCGGGCTCGGTCTGTACCCAGACCTACATCGTCGCGGGCCCGCTTGCCTCCGAGGAAGAGGCGAGAAGCGCCGAGTCATACCTACGAACGAGGTTTCTGCGCTTCCTGGTCTCGTTGAGGAAGATCAGCCAAGACACCCTTCGATCCGTGTATCGCTGGGTCCCGGTGCAGACGTGGGATCGTCAGTGGACCGATGCGGACCTCTACACGAAGTACGGCATCTCTGCTGCAGAGGTCGCATTCATCGAGTCGATCATTCGCCCGATGGAGCCGGTAGTTGGCTAGATCGATCGAGGAGATCCTCACACCAAAGCCTCAGGCACGACTTCACATCTACGCCTGGACGCCGGACGATCCGCCCGCCGCGTACGTCGGGTTGGTCAAGGTGGGGCAAACCACGCGCGAGGACGTCAACGTCCGGATCAAGCAGTCCCAGGGGCAGATGCAGCAGGCGTACACGTTGCATCTCGACGTCCTCGCCGCGCGCGAGGACGGATCGTTCTTCCGGGACGGCGATGTACGCCAGCGCCTGATCGACAAGGGTTTCGAGAACGTCGTCATCGGTGCGTCGCGTGAGTGGATGCGCTGCACGGCCGACGACGTCAAGACCGCGGTGATCGAGTTGCAGAAGGGGCTGCGGCTCACCGGCACGCATCACTTGACGTTCCCGTTGCGGCACGAGCAGGTCGCGGCAGTCGATAAGGCGTTCGGTTACTACAGCTCGATCTGGGCTGAGGACCCCGACGCCGTTCCGCGCTTCCTCTGGAACGCGAAGATGCGCTTCGGCAAGACCTTCACGGCCTATCATCTCGCCAAGAAGCTCGGTGCCAAGCGCGTCCTCGTCGTCACCTTCAAGCCGGCCGTGGAGGACGCCTGGAAGACCGACCTCGAGTCCCACGTCGACTTCGACGACTGGCAGTACCTCTCGCGTTCCTCGGGCAGCGACCCGACGCAGATCGATGCCGAGAAGCCCGCGGTGTACTTCGGCTCCTTCCAAGACCTCCTCGGTCGCGACGCGACCGGCAACCTCAAGGCAAAGAACGAATGGCTCCACGCCGTGAACTGGGACCTCGTCGTCTTCGACGAGTACCACTTCGGCGCCTGGCGTGACACCGCCAAGGAACTGTTCGAAGGCGAGGACGAGGCGGTTGCCAAGAAGGAAGAGAAGCTCGAGTACGCCGCCGGCCTCGAGACCGTGAACGAGGATTTGAGCGAGCTCTCAGAGGATGAGACGGAATTCCTTCCGATCACCACGAGGGCGTACCTGTACCTGTCGGGCACGCCGTTCCGTGCGCTGGCGACCGGTGAGTTCATCGAGGAGCAGATCTTCAACTGGACCTACACCGACGAACAGCGCGCGAAAGATGAGTTCGCCGCCGAGCACCCTGACGAGTGGAGCCCCTACGGGGCTCTGCCTCAGATGCGCCTGCTGACCTACCAGATGCCGGACGAGCTACTGGCGATAGCGAGCGGCGGCGAGTTCGACGAGTTCGATCTGAACGAATTCTTCGCTGCCACCGGCGCCGGCACGGGCGCGGGGTTCAAGCACAAGAACGACGTCCAGAAGTGGCTCGACATTATCCGGGGGTCCTACGCGCCGACCCAGGTCGACAACCTCAAGCTCGGCAGCCACCGCCCGCCGTTCCCCTACTCCGACGTCCGGCTGCTGCCCTACCTGCAGCATTCGTTCTGGTTCCTACCGAAGGTCGCCTCGTGCCACGCGATGGCAAACCTGCTCGCGGAGAAGCCGAACACGTTTTGGCACGACTACTCCGTCCTCGTCGTTGCCGGCGCGTCTGCCGGGATTGGGCTCGATGCCCTACCGCCGGTCCGCAAGGCGATCGGCAGCGGGTTCGATACGAAGACGATCACGTTGTCGTGCGGCAAGCTGACGACCGGCATCACCATCCCTCAGTGGTCATCGATCCTGATGCTGCGCAACGTCAAGTCCCCGGAGACGTACTTCCAGGCGGCGTTCCGGGTTCAATCCCCGTGGTCGATCATGAATCCTGACGGCGACGACCCCAACGAAGAGGAAGTTCTCAAGCCGGTCTGTTTCGTGTTCGACTTCGCGCCGACGCGCGCGCTTCGTCAGCTGGCCGACTACGGCATCGGTTTGTCGCCAAGCGAGCCGAACCCTGAGAGGGCCGTCGAGGAGCTTGTCTCGTTCCTGCCGGTGCTCGCCTATGACGGCTCGCACATGACGCAGGTCGATGCGGGCGGGATTCTCGACATCGCCATGGCGGGGACGTCGGCGACGCTGCTGGCTCGCAAGTGGGAGAGCGCGCTACTGGTGAACGTCGACAACGACACCCTGCGCCGCATCCTCGACAACCCCGAGGCCATGGCCGCCGTTGAGCGGATCGAAGGCTGGCGCGCGCTGGGCGACAACATCATCGAGACGATCATCAACAAGAGCGAGAAGCTCAAGGAGCTCAAGAACAGGGCCAAGGACGGCGACCTCACGGCCAAAGCGAAGAAGGAGCTCACGGAAGCGGAGAAGGAGTACAAGGCGAAGCGGAAGCTGGTGCAGGAGAAGCTGATCAAGTTCGCGACGCGCATCCCGGCGTTCATGTACCTCACCGACTTCCGCGAGAACGCCCTCCAGGATGTCATCACGAGGCTGGAGCCGGACCTCTTCCTCACGGTCACCGGTCTCACGGTGGAGGACTTCCACCTGCTGGTACGCCTGAAGGTCTTCAACACCGAGCAGATGAACCAGGCGGTGTTCGCGTTCCGCCGCTACGAGGACTCGAGCCTCGCCTACACCGGCATCGACTCGCATCCAGGCCTGACCCACTACGGCCTGTATGACACTGTGGTCGCGCGTGAGCATGAAGGAGCCGACGCGTAGACACCGGCCCCGTGCTGGTCGTTTCCCTCGCGTCGCGGGCGGTGGGCGACTGCGGACCGGCGGTCATGCCTCCGCGGCGACACCCAAGCCGGGGTAGGTGGCCGGACGGCGCCGTACGACGGCGGTGTGAAGCTGGCCGGATCTCATCGAAGACGATCGACGCGGGATGGATCGGAGCCCGGCGCACGCTGGTGGGCGAGGGGGGACTTGAACCCCCACATCCTTTCGGACACAGGAACCTGAATCCTGCGCGTCTGCCAATTCCGCCACTCGCCCGAGAAGCGATGCGAGGGTAGCCGATCCCGGGCAACCCTCCGACGGGGTCGGTGGGCCCCAAGCTGTCTCACCCCGTGGGTAAGGTACGACGGCCATGGGACTCCAGCAGTTCGAGCGTCGCCTCGAGCGCCTCGTCGAGGGGGTGTTCGCCAAGGCCTTCCGCAGCGGGCTCCAGCCCGTCGAGGTCGGACGCCGTCTGACCAGGGAAATGGACCTCCATCGCACCCACGGCTTGCACGGCGTGATCACCCCCAACGCCTTCGAGATCGCCCTCTCCCCGGCCGACCACCAGCGCTTCGAGCCCTTTGCCGACTCCTTGGTGCGCGACCTGGGCGAGATGGCCCGCCAGCACGCCCGCGACGAGGGCTACGGCTTCCTCGGCCCGGTCGAGATCACCTTGGAAGCCGACCAAGCGCTCACCCCCGGCATGTTCCTGGTCACCAGCGAGGTGCGAGAGGGCAAGGGCGGCGGCCCGGTGGGCTCGCTCCTCCTGGCCGACGGCAAGCGCATCAGCCTGGGCGACGACCCGGCCACCATCGGCCGCCTGCCCGACTGCGACATCGTGCTCGACGACCGCAACGTCAGCCGCCGCCACGCCGAGGTGCGCCGCATCCCCAACGGGTTCGTCGTGGTCGACCTCGACTCCACCAACGGCACCCGGGTCAACGGCGCAGGCGTGAAGGAGCGGCGGCTGGAAGAGGGCGACGAGATCACCGTCGGTTCCACCAAGATCAGGTTCGAGGCCTCGTAGCGGCGTGCCCGAAGACCTCCTGACAATCCTCAAGTTCGTCTTCCTGGCCCTGGTCTGGCTGTTCTTCGCCCGCGTGCTGCGCGCCGTGTGGGCCGAACTCTCCCCCGCCGCCGTCGCACCGCCCGCCTCTGCCTCGGCGGCAGCGCCCGCCTCACCCCGCGGCACCACCGCCCCCGCCCGGGTCAAGGTCGTCGACCCGCCCGACCGCCGGGGCCGCATGTACGACCTGGCCGACGAGGTGACGATCGGCCGGGCCTCGGGCTGCCAGATCGCCCTGGAGGACGACAAGGCCGTCTCCCAGCTCCACGCCCGCCTCTTCCGCCGCGACGGCCGCCTCTACCTGGAAGACCTCGGCTCCACCAACGGCACCTACCTCAACGCCAAGAAGGTCGCCGGCCCCGTCGCCCTCGCCCGCGGCGACCGGGTGCAAGTGGGGCGTACCGTCCTGGAGGTGACCAAGTGACTCGCCTGCGCTGGGGCTCGGCCACCGACGTGGGCCGGGTCCGCCAGAACAACGAGGACAACCTCCTCATCGCCTCGCCGCTGTTCGCCGTGGCCGACGGCATGGGCGGCCACGCCGCGGGCGAGGTGGCCTCCGGCATCGCCGTCGAGGCGCTCGGCAGCGGCTTCGACGCCAACCGCACGGCCAGCGGCCTGGCCGACGCCGTACGGGCCGCCAACCGGGCCGTGTGGGAACGGGCGCAACAGCAGTCCGACCTGCGGGGCATGGGCACCACCCTCACCGCCGTCGCCCTGGTCGACGACGACGGCCAAGACGTGCTCGCCGTGGTCAACGTAGGCGACTCGCGCGCCTACCGCCTCCAGGGCGGCGACCTCGAACAGCTCACCGAGGACCACAGCCTGGTAGAGGAACTGGTCCGCACCGGCCGCATCAGCGCAGCCGAGGCGCAGGTCCACCCCCAGAAGCACGTCCTGACCCGGGTGCTCGGCGTCGATGCCGACGTCGAGGTCGACTGCTTCCGGGTCATCCCCTACGAGGGCGATCGCTTCCTGCTGGCCAGCGACGGGCTGTTCAACGAGGTCGACGACCGCACCATCGCCTCGGTGCTGCGCAGCACCGCAGATCCCGACGAGGCCGCCGCCAAGCTGGTCGAGCTGGCCAAGGCCAACGGCGGCAACGACAACATCACCGTCGTGGTGGTCGACGTGGTCGACGACGACAACCGGGCCGAGAAGGCATCCGCGGCCCTGGCCGACGACGCCCCGCCACCCCTCGACTGGCGCGACCTCGAAGAAGACGACGACCACCGCCCCCGGCAGAAAGCCAAGGCACAGAAGGCGCAGCAGCCCAAGCGCCGCCGCATGACGGGCCGGGTGGTGGCCTTCCTGCTCATCCTGTTGCTGCTGCTCGGCGGGGCCGCCGGCGCAGTCGCGTGGTTCGCCCGGGGCAGCTACTACGTGGGCCTCGACGGCGACCGGGTCACGATCTACCAGGGGCGGCCCGACGGCCTGTTGTGGTTCGACCCGACGGTGGCCCGGCGCACCGACCTCACCACCGCCGACGTGGTCCCCGGTCGCCTCGACGCCTTGGAGAAGGGCAAGCAAGAGCCGTCGTTGGCCGACGCCGAGGAGTACGTCGAGAACCTGCGCGACGAGGCCGAGGCCCGCTTCGGCACGCCGTCGAGCGCACCGCCCACCTCGACGTCGTCTCCGACGACGTCCCCATGACGCCGAACCTGCGTAGGAATCGGCCCGGAAAACGGCGCGATCCCTACGCAACGTCGGGGTCGGCATGACCCGGTCGCCGCGCCGCGACACCGAGCTGGGGCTGCTCGTGCTCGTGGCCCTGCTCACCGCGGGCGCCTACGCCCTGGCCAGCCTGGGCCGCAGCGCCTCGTTGCCCGCCAACATCGGCCCCTTCCTCGGCATCATCCTCGGGCTGCTGCTCGCCGCTCACCTCGTCGTGCGCCGCCTCGCCCCCAACGGCGACGCCGTGCTGCTGCCGGTGGCGGGCCTGCTCAACGGCATCGGCTACGTCTTCATCGCCCGCCTCGACCGCGACCTGGCGGGCTTGCAGTCGACGTGGACGGCGCTCGGCATCCTCGCCTTCGTGGCCACCCTGGTGCTCGTGCGCCGGGCCCGCGACCTGGAGCGCTACCGCTACACCTTCATGCTGCTGGGCATCGCCCTGCTGCTCATGCCGCTGCTGCCGGTGATCGGCCGCAACATCAACGGCGCCCGCCTCTGGGTACGCGTCGGCCCCATGACGTTCCAACCCGGCGAGCTGGCCAAGGTCGCCCTGGCCGTCTTCTTCGCCGCCTACCTGGTGGAAAAACGAGAACTGCTGAGCGAGTTCCGCATCAGCCGCGGCCGCATGCCGCACATCCGGGTGATCGGCCCCATCCTCCTGGCCTGGGGCATGGCCATGGTGGTCATGACCGCCGAGCGCGACCTGGGCTCCTCGCTGCTGTTCTTCGCCCTGTTCATCAGCATGGTGTGGGTGGCCACGGCCCGCGCCGAGTACCTCGGCGTGGGCGGCGGCCTCTTCCTGGTCGGCGCCTTCTTCGCCTACACCACGTTCGCCCACGTGGCCTCCCGGGTGCGCATCTGGATCGACCCGTGGACCACCGCGTCTGGCTCGGGCTACCAACTGGTGCAGGGCCTCTACGCCATGGGCTCGGGCGGCTTCGGCGGCAGCGGCATCGGGCTGGGCGCGCCCGGGCGCATCCCGGCGGCGGCCACCGACTTCATCTTCGCCGCCATCGGCGAGGAGCTCGGCCTGCTGGGCACCGCCGCCATCGTGGTCGCTTACCTGCTGCTGGTGGGCGTGGGCCTGCGCATCGCCCTGCGGGCCGACCAGCCCTTCGAGAAGCTGCTGGCGGCGGGGCTCACCACCATCCTCGGGGTGCAGACCTTCATCATCCTGGGCGGCGTCACCCGACTCGTCCCCCTGACCGGCATCACCTTGCCGTTCGTCAGCTACGGCGGGTCGTCGCTCATCGCCAACTACATCCTGTTGGCCCTGCTGCTGCGCATCTCCGACCGACAGGCGGCGACCACCTGATGGACCGCCAGATCCGCCGCCTGGGCATCGTGCTCATGGGCTTGTTCGTGCTGCTGTTCCTGCAGCTCAACAACCTGCAGGTGCTGCAAGCCGACAAGCTGGCCAACGCCCCCGGCAACACCCGCAACGCCACCCGCGACTTCAGCCGTCCCCGCGGCATCATCCAAACGGCCGACGGCGTGGTGCTAGCCCGCTCGGTCGACGTCGACACCGCCTTCAAGCGCCAACGCCAGTACCCCGAGGCCGAGTTGTTCGGCCACGTCACCGGCTACTTCTCGTTCACCTACGGCAGCGACGGCGTCGAGCGCACCTACAACAACCTGCTGGCCGGCCGCGACATCAACGTGCGCGACTTCAGCGACGTGCTGGCCGACCGCGTAACCACCAACGACGTCACCCTCACCATCACCAAGCGGGTGCAGCAGGTGGCCCGTGATGCCTTGCAAGGCCGCAAGGGCGCCGTCGTCGCCCTCGACCCGACCAACGGGGCCGTGCTCGCCTTCTGGAGCTTCCCGTCGTACAACCCGCAGCCGCTGAGCGGCCACGACCAGAAGGCCGTGCAGTCGGCGTGGAACGCGCTGGAGGACGACGCCAACCAGCCCATGCTCCCCCGCACCTACCGACGCAGCTACGCCCCTGGTTCCACGTTCAAGGTCGTCACGGCGGCGGCGGCCCTCGAACAAGCGCCCGACCTGGCCACCAAGAGCTACCCCACCCTGCGCACCCTCGACCTGCCCCAGACCAACCGCGACCTGCCCAACTTCGGCGGGTCGTCGTGCGGCGGGGCGCTGCCCGCCCTGCTGAAGGTGTCGTGCAACACCGGCTTCGCCCAGATGGGCATGGACCTCGGCACAGACCGGCTGACCGACGAGGCCGAGCAGTTCGGCTTCAACGCCGCGCCCCCCATCGACCTGCCCGCCCCGGCCCGCTCGGCCTTCCCGGCCAAGAACAGCCAGCCCGGGCTGGCCCAAGCGGCCATCGGCCAGCAGGACGTGACCGCCACCCCGCTGGAGATGGCCCTGGTGGCCGCGGCGGTCGGCAACGGCGGGTCGATCATGAAGCCCTACGTGACGGCCGAGGTGCGCAACCACGAAGGACGGGTGGTGCAGTCGGCCGAGCCCGGCGAGTGGAAGCGGGCCATGTCGCCCGAGAACGCCGCCGCCCTGCGCGACATGATGATCCAGGTGGTCAACGGCGGCACCGCCACCCGTGCCGCCATCCCCGGCATCCAGGTGGCGGCCAAGACCGGCACCGCCCAGACCACAGGCGAGAACTCCCACGCCTGGATCATCGCCTTCGCCCCGGCCGAGGCCCCCAAGGTGGCCGTGGCCGTCATCGTGGAGAGCCAGCCGGGCCTGGGCGACACCGTCACCGGCGGGCGCATCGCGGCACCGATTGCCCGGGCTGTACTCCAAGCGGCGCTGGGCGCCCCCTAGGCTGGAACGGAACTCATGGCACAGCGCGCCCAGGTCTTCAACGGACGGTACGAGATCGTCCGACCCATCGCCCGCGGCGGCATGGCCGACGTGTTCCTCGCACGCGACCAGTTGCTCGACCGGCCCGTCGCCCTCAAGGTGCTGTTCCCCGAGCTGTCGGTCGACCGCTCGTTCGTCGAGCGCTTCCGCCGGGAGGCCCAAGCGGCCGCCAACCTGGCGCACCCCAACGTGGTGTCGGTCTACGACTTCGGCGAAGAGGACGGCATCTCGTTCATCGTCATGGAGTTCGTCGACGGCCGCACCCTCACGTCGGTGCTGCGCTCCGAGGGCACGCTGTTGGCCGACCGGGCCGCCACCATCGGCGCCGACGTGGCCGCCGCCCTGGCCTTCGCCCACCGCAACGGGGTGGTGCACCGCGACGTGAAGCCGGGCAACGTGCTCATCGACAACTCCGGGCACGTCAAGGTCACCGACTTCGGCATCGCCCGGGCCGCCAACTCCGAGGAGAACCTCACCCAGGCGGGCGCGGTGATGGGCACGGCCACCTACTTCTCGCCCGAGCAGGCCCAGGGCCACGACGTCGACGGCCGCAGCGACGTGTACTCACTCGGCGTCGTGCTCTACGAGATGGTCACCGGCCAAGCCCCCTTCACAGGCGACAACCCGGTGTCGATCGCCTACAAGCACGTGCAGGAAGTGCCGCCCACGCCCCGGTCGCTCAACCCGGCGGTGCCCCCGGCGTTCGAGGCCATCGTGCTGCAGGCCATGGCCAAGAACCCCGACCAGCGCTATGCCAGCGCCGAGGAGCTGCGGGCCGACCTGCTGCGATTCCGCCAGGGCCGGGCCGTGGCTGCCGTGCCGCCGACCGCGGCGATGGCCGCTACCAGCGTGCAGCAGGCCGTGGGGGGCGACCGCACCCGCATGGTCGCCGCCACCGAGATCGCCGATGCACCGTCGCCGCGCCGCACGGGCGCCTACGTGGCGCTGCTGTTGGTCATGCTCGCCGCGTTGGCCGTGCTGTTGTTCCTGCTCGGTCGCACCCTCGGCATCTTCGGCGGTGAAGGCGGGCCGGCCACAGTCACGGTGCCCAGCGTGATCGGCAAGACAGCCGACGAAGCCGAACGCATGCTGACAAGCAGCGGCCTGCGGGTGGAGCGCAAGCTCGAACACAACCAGGCGGCGCTCAACACAGTGTTCAAGCAGGACCCGGGCGGGGGCGAGAAGATCCCCAAGGACAGCCTGGTCACCATCACCATCAGCCAAGGCGAGGCGCTGGTGAAGGTGCCAAGCGTGGTGGGCGACAACGTCGACGACGCCACCGACGAACTGCGCACCGCCGGGTTCGAGGTGCAGACAACGTCACAACCCGACCGCTCGGCGCCCGCCGGGCGAGTGCTGTCGCAGGACCCACGGGGCGGTGCCGAGGCCCAGAAGGGTTCGGTGGTGAAGCTCGCCGTGTCGAGCGGCAAGCCCAAGGTCACAGTGCCCAACGTGGCCAACAAGGACGAGACAGCGGCCCGCGACGACATCGTGAACGCCGGGCTGAAGGTGAAGACCGTGCAAGAGGCGTCCGACACCGTGCCCCAGGGCAAGGTGATCCGCACCGACCCGACGGGCGGCACCGAGGTCGACGAGGGGGCGACGGTCACCATCTTCGTGTCGTCGGGCCCGGCTCAGGTCGACGTGCCCAACGTCGTGGGCATGACCGAGGAAGAGGCGACCAAGAAGCTCAAGGACGCGGGCTTCCAGGTGAAGGTGCAGACACGGCCGGTCACCGACGAAGAGGACGACAAGCGGGTGATCGACCAGGACCCCGATGTCGGCACCAAGCGCCCCAAGGGCTCCGTGGTGACGATCACCGTGGGCCAACTGGTAGGCGGCGGCTCGGACTGATCGCCCTGCTCGCCCACATCTCGTCCGGCGAGTCGTCGGCGAGACCTGGATTAGCGCGCGCTAGGGTCCCGCTCATGACACACACCAAACGCGGGATCATGGGCGCGCTGCTTGCGTTGCTCTTGCTACTAACCACCTCCTCCATCGCCAACGCCGGCGCGGGCGTATCGCGGTGGTGCTCCGATGAGAACCCGGCCCCCGGCGGCACAGAGGTCGGTGTCGTCGAATGGCCGGTTACGCTCGGCGCCGAGTTCGGCACCTCCAACGAGACCTACGTGATGCTCTGCTACAGCACCACGGCCGCAGATGACCCTTCGACTGCCGCCATCATCGGCGGTCGGGTTCTCATCATCGCCGAGCCGACCACACTGCTCCTGTGCCAGCGCGACACCAGTCCGACGGCCATCGGCCTGGAGTGCTCCTCTGGTGATCCCAATGCGTCCAGCCTGGGCAAGACGCTTTCGCTGCGTATCTCGGTGCAAAGCATCACAGTCGAGGTCGACCCGACCGGTGCCGAGCTCGGCACACCCGGTCCCCCCGCCTGCCTCCGCGGGGTTGCCATCTATACGCCCGCTGGCACCATTGGGCCGTTCGCGGGCGTCGGCGTCTGCTGAACTGCTCGATTGCCGCCCCCTGGCCGGCCCCTCGGCCGGCTAGGGGGCGGGCAAGCCGGCGGCCGCCAGGAAGTTGCGGAGCATCTCTTTGCCGTGGCCGGTGAGGATCGACTCGGGGTGGAACTGCACCCCTTCGATCGGAAGGTCCCGATGGCGCAGGCCCATGATCACGCCGTCGGTGGTCTCGGCCGTCACCTCGAGCACGTCGGGCACCGTGGCGGGGTCGACCACCAGCGAGTGGTAGCGGGTGGCCTCCAGCGGGTCGGGCAGCCCGGCGAAGACCCCGACCCCCCGGTGGCTCACCATCGACGTCTTGCCGTGCATGATCTCGGCCGCCCGCACGACCTCGCCGCCGAACACGGCGCCGATGCACTGGTGGCCGAGGCACACGCCCAGCACCGGCACGCCCGCAGAGCCCGCGGCCACGATCAAGTCGTTGGAGATGCCTGCGTCCTCGGGCCGCCCAGGACCGGGCGAGATGAGCACGGCGTCGGCACCCAAGGCCATGGCCTCGTCGACGGAGAGCGCGTCGTGCCGGTGTACGACCGGTTCGGCGCCCAACTCCCCCAAGTACTGCACGAGGTTGTAGACGAACGAGTCGTAGTTGTCGACGACGAGCACCCGGGGCCCGGCAGCAGCCATGGCAGCCAACGCTAGGCCGCCGGTCGGGCGTACCGCAGGTTGGTCGCCCCCTCGTAGGCAGGCACCTCCAGCGACGACTCCCTGGCCACCGAGAAGCGCAGCGCGAACGCCTTGGCATCGGCATGCAGCCGCCGCACCAGCCGGTCGGCGTCGAACCGGTCGCGCACGGCGCCCACCGCCACCACCTCGTACGGAGGCGAGTGCACCGTGCCGTTGAGCAGCAGCGTATTGCCCACGCACAACACCGCACTGGTGCCCACCAGGCGCTGGCCGTTGATGGCCATGGCCTCGGCTCCCGCCTTCCACAAGGCGTTGACCACGCCCTGCACGTCCTGGGAGTGGATCACCAAGTCGTTGACGTTGCCCGACGGCGATTCCGGCAGGTCGGAGTCGTCGAGCACCACCCGCAGCCCCGGCCCCCGCAGCGGCACCAGCCCGGCAGCCAGCGACGCCGCCCGCAGCTCCTCGTCGCGGGCCTCAGACCCCGAGGCCTGCCCGACCCGGTCCGCCCGCAAGCGGGCCACCCGCTCGCGCAGGTCGGCCACCCGGGCCCGCAACTCCTCGGCGGTGCGCTCCTCGCGTTCGATGAGGTCGACCAGCCGGTAGCGCTGCGGCAACCGCGCCTCGGGGTCGGCCGGGCGCGCCCGCACCGCGGTGGCGAGCACAAAGCCCATGAGCACACAGGCCACGGCGAGCAGCGAGCGCGAGCGGGGCATGACTATCCTCCCCCCATGCCTTTACTGCGACGACGCTCGAAGACCGAGGACGCCGCCGGCGACGGCAAGGGGGGCAAGGCCAAGGACGGCACGGCGAGCGGCCGGGTCACGCCCAAGGGCACCGGCCGGTACACGCCGCCGACGCCGAAGGAGTACAAGGTCAGCCCCCGCTGGGTGCCGGTCCTCATGCTCGTCTTCCTGCTGGCGGGGATGCTCGTCATCATCAGCAACTACATGCCCGGCGCCGGCCTGCTGCCCGGCGACACCGACAACAAGTGGCTGCTCATCGGGCTGGGACTCATCACCGCGGGCTTCATCACCGCCACGAAATACCGGTAATTACCGCCGTGTGAGTTCCCTCCCCAGCTTTGTCCACATCCTGGGGAGAACGTCATTCGATCGGCGGAGCGACGAGTTGCATGTCCTCCAGGCAGTGCCGCGGCGGCTCGGGGTCCTCGTCGGGGGCGGCGGTCATACGCAGTTCGGTCCCGCACATCGAGCACCGGAAGCGCAGGTTCACCTTGCGCAGCTCGCCGGGAGGCGGCGGCGGCGGGATGGGCTGGGCCAGCGCCCGTAGGACGGTCAGCCCGACCTTCATCACCACGAACACGATGATGACGGACACCACGATCTTGAACACCGCCCGTCAGGCTACGCCGCCGGGAGGTTGTGTACGGATCGCGCCGGAAAGCGGCACGATCCGTACACAGGTACCTGCTGCGGACTAGCCCAGGCGCTCGATGATGGTGGCGTTGGCCATGCCGCCGCCCTCGCACATGGTGAGCAGGCCGTAGCGGCCGCCGGTGCGCTCCAGCTCGTTGAGCAGGGTGGCGAGCAGCTTGGTGCCCGAGGCGCCGAGGGGGTGACCCAGGGCGATGGCGCCGCCGTTGACGTTGACCTTGCTCATGTCGGGGCGCAGTTCCTTCTCCCACGACAGCACGACGGTGGCGAACGCCTCGTTGATCTCCACCAGGTCCATGTCGCCGATGCTGAGCTTGGCCCGCTCCAGCACCTTCTCGGTGGCGGGGATGGGACCGGTCAGCATCATGATGGGATCGACGCCGGCCAGGGCGAAGGTGTGGAACCGGGCCCGGGGGCGCAGGCCCAGCTCGTTGGCCTTGTCCTCGCTCATGATCAGCGCGGCCGAAGCGCCGTCGGTGATCTGCGACGAGTTGCCCGCGGTGACGACGCCGTCGGGCTTGAAGGCGGGCTTGAGGTTGCCCAGCGTCTCCACCGTGGTGCCGGGGCGGATGCCCTCGTCGCGGGTGACCAGCTCGTCGGACTCGATGACGTTGCCGGTTTCACGGTCGAGGCGGCGCTCCCGCACAGGGATGATCTCGTTCTCGAAGCGGCCCTCGGCGGTGGCCTGCTCGGCCAACTGCTGCGAGCGGGCCCCGTAGGTGTCGACGTTTTCGCGGGTGAGGCTCCACTTCTCGGCGATCATCTCGGCCGAGATGCCCTGGGGCACCAGGCCGCCGCGCTCGGCGTAACGCTCCATGACCTTGGGGCCGAAGGGCAGGCTGCCGGGGGTGACCGACGCACCCATGGGGGTGGTGGTCATGACCTCGACGCCGGCGGCGATCACGATGTCGTAAGCGCCGGCCATCACGCCCTGGGCGGCAAAGTGGGCCGACTGCTGCGAGGAGCCGCACTGGCGGTCGATGGTGGTGGCGGGGACCGACTCGGGGAACCCGGCGGCCAGCACGGCGTTGCGGCCGACGTTGACGCTCTGGTTCCCGACCTGCATCACGCAGCCCATGATCACGTCTTCGACGAGCGCGGGGTCGAGGTCGTTGCGTTCGGCCAAGGCCTTGAGCACCTCGCCCGCCAAGTCGGCCGGGTGCCAGGCGGAGAGCTTCCCGTTGCGCTTGCCGCCGGCGGTGCGGACGGCATCGATGATCACTGCGTTGGCCATGTGGCCCCCTCTGTCGAAAGTAACTACTAGACCGGTCGGTCAAGTCTGTCCTGGCCGGTGTGGCTACTGCAACCGTGCGACGCAGCGGTAGCTTCCCGGCCATGAAGGACATGGACCGCTGGCTGGGCGACGGGGGCATGGCGATCATCGCCGGGATCGGCGCCGCCTTCCGTTCCTACGGGGAGGGCTGGGTCGACGGCGAGTGGGTGCCGACGCCGCTGGCCTGCAACCCGCACGGCATCGTGCAGGCGGGCGTGCACTCCGTCGTGCTCGACGCCGCCATGAACTTCGCCATCAACGCGGGCCTGTCGGGCCGCGACCGCACCCGGGCCACGTTGGAGATGAAGACCGAGACCATGCTGCCCGCCAACGCGGGCACCGCCTACGCGGTGCGCGGCGAGGTCGTGCGCATGGCCAAGCAGGTGGCCTTCGCCGAAGCGGCCGTCCGCGATGCGGACGGCCGCCTCGTCAGTCGTTCGACCGGGACGTTCTTGCTACACCGCGAACCTCAGCCCTGAGGCTGGGGGGTGGTGCGCAGGTACGGCTTCACCGTTGTGTAGCCGGGGAAACGCTGGGCGGCGTCTTCGTCGGATACGGCGCCGGTGATGATGACGTCCTCGCCCTGGTTCCAGTCGGCGGGCGTCGCCACCTGGTGCTTGGCCGTGAGCTGCAGCGAGTCGAGGGCCCGCAGGATCTCCTGGAAGTTGCGCCCGGTGGCCGCCGGGTAGGTGAGCGTCAGCTTGACCTTCTTGTCGGGGCCCACGACGAACACCGAACGCACCGTGAGGGTGTCGTTGGCGTTGGGGTGGATCATCCCGTAGAGGTCGGCCACGGTGCGGTCGGGGTCGCCGATGATCGGGTAGTTGGGGGCGGTGCCGGTGACATCGGCGATGTCCTTGCTCCAGTCGTGGTGCGAGTCGACCGGGTCGACGCTCACCGCGAGCACCTTGGTGTTGCGCTTCTCGAAGTCGTCCTTCAGCCGGGCCACCGCGCCCAGCTCGGTGGTGCAGACGGGGGTGAAGTCCTTGGGGTGGGAAAAGAGGATGCCCCAGCCGTCCCCGAGGTACTCGTGGAAGCTGATTGTCCCTTCGGTGGTGTCCGCTGTGAAATCAGGCGCTTCGTCGCCGAGTTGCAGAGCCATGTGGTGTCTCTCCTGGGATCCGGTCGCGTGCAATCGCGGTTCACGATAACCGACCCCTTCGGTCAGGAATTCCCCCCTCACGCGAAGCGCCGGGTAACGCGATTGAATAACGGGGTTCACTGAGCCCGCAGGGGGAACTTGCACCATGGCCACAGTCACCGCCGAAGACCTCGACAGGATGGCGGAGGGGGAGACCGTCCCCACCCAGTTCGCCAAGACCGTCGCCGAGCACGGCGACCTCGTCGCCCTCCGTTGGCGCAAGGCCGACGAGTCGTGGGGCGAGCTCACGTTCCGCGACTACGCCGAGCAGGCCTGCCGCGTGGCCGCCGGCCTGCGTGAGCTGGGCGTCGAGCCCGGCCAACGGGTCGTGCTCATGATGCGCAACCGGCCCGAGTTCCACATCATCGACATGGCCGTGATGCTGGCGGGCGCCACGCCCATCTCCATCTACAACTCCTCGGCGCCCGAGCAGGTGCAGTACCTGGCGGGCCACAGCGAGGCGGCACTGGCCATCGTGGAGGACATCGGGTTCCTCGAGCGCTTCCTCAAGGTGCGCGACGAACTGCCCGCTATCCGCACCATCGTGGTGCTCGACGACCCCGACCGCTTGGCGCCCGACGACGTCGTGCCCTACGCCAAGCTGCTGGAGGCGTCGCCGGTGTCGCTCGACGAGGCGTCGCAGATCGCCAAGCCCGACGACCTGGCCACCGTCATCTACACCTCGGGCACCACGGGGCCGCCTAAGGGCGTCATGCTCACCCACCGCAACATCGTGTGGACCGCCCAGACCTTGTTCGCCTGCTTCCAGCGCGACGACACCGCGGGCATGCGCATGGTGTCGTACCTGCCCATGGCCCACATCGCCGAGCGCATGACCTCGCACTACCAGGGCGCCCTCTTCGGCTACGAGGTCACCACCTGCCCCGACCCCAGCATGCTGGCCCTGTACCTGCGCGAGGTGCGGCCGCAGGTGTTCTTCGGCGTGCCCCGCATCTGGGAGAAGCTGCACTCGGGCGTCACCTCGGCCCTGGCCGCCGACCCCGAGAAGAAGCAGAAGTTCGAAGAGGCCGTCGCCGCATCCACGCCGATCGTGCAGAAGCGCGACGCAGGCCAAGAGCTCACCGAAGAGGAGCAGGGCACCTGGGACTTCCTCGACGCCGTGGCCTTCACAACGGTGCGCGGCCTGGTCGGCCTCGACGCCGTGGAGTTCGCCATCACCGGGGCGGCGCCCATCCCGCCCGAGCTCATCGTCTGGTACCGGGCGATCGGCGTGCCCCTGTCGGAGATCTACGGCATGTCGGAGAACACCGGCCCGCTCACCTGGGACCCCATCTACGTCAAGCCGGGCTACGTGGGCCGGGCGCTGCCCGGCGTCGAGGTGAAGCTGGCCGACGACGGCGAGGTGCTGGGCCGCGGCGGGCTCATCTTCCCGGGCTACCTCAACGACCCGGAGAAGACGGCCGAGGCGCTCGACGACGACGGCTGGCTGCACACCGGCGACATCGGGCAGTTCGACGACGACGGCTACCTCAAGATCGTCGACCGCAAGAAGGAGCTCATCATCACCGCGGGCGGCAAGAACATCTCGCCCGCCAACATCGAAGCGGCCCTCAAGGCCCACCCGCTGATCGGCCAGGCCGCGGTGATCGGCGACAACCGGCCGTTCATCTCCGCCCTCGTCGTGCTCGACCCCGAGGTTGCGCCCTCGTGGGCCAAGGAGCGGGGCATCGAGGCCGACACCATGGCGGCGCTCGCCGTCCACCCCGAGGTGGTGGCCGAGGTGCAGCGGGGCGTCGACGACGCCAACGCCCGGTTCAGCCAGGTGGAGCGGGTCAAGAAGTTCACGGTGCTGTCGGAGGAGTGGCAGCCCGATTCCGAGGAACTGACCCCGACCATGAAGCTCAAGCGGCGGGGCGTGAACCAGAAGTACGCGGCGGAGATCGAGGCGCTCTATTCGACTTGAGCGCCTCGGCGTCGGGCTGGCCGTTGCCGCGGCCTTCTCGTACGCCGTAACCGTGGTGTTGAACCGCTCGATGGCGGCCGACGGGCTCGATGCGTCGGCCGTCTTGAGCGTTCGCTTCTCGGTGGCAGGCGGCGCCCTGTTGTTGGTGCTCGCCGCGCAACGCCGTTCGCTGCTCCCTGCGCCGGGCGAGCGGTGGCGGGTCCTGCTCATCGGCGTGTTCGGCTACGGCATCGAAGCGGCGTTCTTCTTCGCCGCCTTGGAGCGAGGCACGACCGCCGCGGTGTCGTTGCTCTTCTACACGTATCCGGCCATCGTGACCGTGGCCGAGTGGGTGCTGGGCCGGGCACCCGCCGACCGGCGGCGAGTGGGGGCGTTGGTGCTGTCGTCAGGGGGCACCGTGCTGGTCATCGCCGCGGCGGGCGGCGTGTCGATCTCCACGACCGGCATCGCCATCGCCCTGTTGGCCTCGGCGTCGTTCGCCGCCTACCTGCTGAGCAGCGAACACCTCGTCCGCGAGACCGACGCCCTGACCACCGGGGCGTGGGTGGGGCTGGGGGCTGCGGCCTTCATGCTGGTGCGTGGGGCGCTGTCGAACGGCGTGGCGCCTGCCCCGGGTCATTGGCCGGAGTTGGTCGGCAACGGCTTGGCCACCTCGTTCGCCTTCGGGCTGATGTTCGCCGCCCTGCGACGCATCGGCGCCGGGCCGACGGCGGTGGTCATGACGCTGGAGGCCTTCTTCGCCATCGTGCTGGCCGCCGTGTTCCTCAACGAGGGGCTGCGGCCGCTGCAGGCAGTGGGCGGGGCGGCCATCCTCACCGCCACCGTGATCATCGGCCGAGCCCGACGGACACCAGCGGAAGTCTGAGTTTTACCCTACCGACTGGTAGGTAGGTAGAGTCGGTATATGGACGACGCCGCCCTTCTCGCCGCCCTGGTGCCCACCGTCGAGCAGCTCCTCGACCGACACCTGGCGGCCTCCAAGGAATGGTTCCCCCACGAGTTGGTGCCGTGGAGCCGCGGCCGCGACTTCGAGCCCGGCGTCGATTGGTCGCCTGAGGAGTGCGAGTACGAGCTGCCCGATGCCGTGCGCTCGGCGCTGTTCGTCAACCTGCTCACCGAGGACAACCTGCCGTACTACTTCGAGACGATCGAGCGGGTCTTCGGGGCCGAGGCGTGGGGCGTGTGGGCCCGGCGCTGGACGGCCGAGGAGATGCGCCATGCCACGGTGATGCGCGACTACCTGTTGGTGACCCGGGCCATCGACCCGGTGGCGCTGGAGCGGGGGCGCATGATGCAGGTGTCGGGCGGGGTCGTGCCCCAGCCCGCCTCGGTGGCCGACGGCATCGTCTACGTCACCCTGCAGGAGCTGGCCACCCGCATCTCCCACCGCAACACCGGCAAGATGATCCCCGACCGGGTGGGCTACGAGGTCATGGCCCGGGTGGCGGCCGACGAGAACCTCCACTACCTGTTCTACCGCGACGTGACCACCGCGGCCATCGAGCTCGACCCCTCGGCACTGGTGCTGGCCATCGAGCGGCAGGTGCGGGAGTTCGAGATGCCCGGCACCGGCATCCCCGACTTCGGCACGCACGCCATGGCCATTGCCAAGGCAGGCATCTACGACTTCGCCGCCCACCACGATCACATCCTCGTACCGGTCATCCTGCGGCACTGGAAACTCGAAGAGCTGACGGGGCTGAGCGACGAAGCCGAGGCGGCCCGGGCGCGGGTGCTGAAGTACATCTCCCGCGTGGGCATTGCCGCCAAGCGCTTGGCCCAGCGGCGGGCCGACCTCGTCGGCGCATCGTGAACCAACGCGTCGTGGCGGCGGCGGCCGCGCTGTTGCTGGTGGCGGGCGTGGCCGGTGCGTTGGTCGTCCGCGACGACGGCGACGGCGACCAGCACGTGGCGACGGATGCCACGACGTCGACCACCGAAGAGGTGACGACCACGACCACCGCCTCGACGTCCACCACGACCACGACGGGGGCCGCTGCCGTGGCTACGACGGCGGCGCCGACCACCTCGACCACCAAGCGGCCGACGACGACCACCACGGCCCGGGGCACCTTCACCATCTCGCCCACATCAGGCCCGGGCTACCAGCGCCTCGACGCCCGAGGCACGGGCTGCCGCGGCACCGACGCCACAGCGACGGTGTACTCGCATGCACCCAGCGGGAAGCGGGTCGGCGGCGACGGCGGCATGGCCGAGCCCGACGGCACGTGGTCGACACCCATCTCGGTGCCGCCCGACGAGGGGCCGGGCCGCTACAAGGTCGTGGCCACGTGCAACATCCCCGCGGGCGGCGGGTTCACCTACGCGGCGCAGTACTACACCGTCACCTCGTAGGAGTTGCGCGGCCGCCGAGACAGGCGCTGTGCTCATTGGTCGCCTCGCCTATCGGCTCGGCTCCTTGGTCAGTCGCCGAACTCCAGCATCTCCGAGAGGAAGTTCTTCTTCTTTTTCTTGTAGGGGTGCTGCTGCTTGTCCTCGCGGTCGCGTTCGTCGTAGCGGCGGCGGTCGTCGTCGTCCTTGTAAGGGATCGAGGGCAGCTCGCGCTCGGCCCGCTCGAGGATCTTGTCGAGCTCGCCGCGGTCGAGCCACACGCCGCGGCAGCGGGGGCAGTAGTCGATCTCCACCCCGCTGCGCTCCGACATCTGCAGCAGTTCGCCGTCAAGTGGGCAGTTCATGCCCGACGACGCTACCCAGCGTTCAGCAGCTTGTTTCGCCGGGCAGTTGGCCCCGCTCGCCGTCGACCACGTACTCCCGGGTGCAGTCGGGGCCGGCGCCGTTGTAGATGGCGGTGAGGCGCTCGAAGCCGAGCACGCTGACGATGTGGGTGGTGCTCATCTCGCTGGCGTGGCCGGCCAGGGGCGAGCGGTATGTCGGGTCGAGCTGGCCGCCGATGTAGCCGGTGGCGGTGGTCTCCCGCTCGGACTGCGGGCTCTTGAAGGTGACCGTGTAGGTCTGCGTGGGCACGCCGTTGGCGTTGAGCACGGCCCGCATGGTGGCCGACTGGTCGTATGTGACGAGCCCGTCGTCGACGCCGTGGACGAGCACGACGCCCTTGAGGCCGGCGGCCTTCATGTCGGCGGCCCTGGTGATGTTGGAGCGGTTGAGATAGGTGGCTGTCTGCTGCTCGAAGGTGCCGCCCATCTCCGCTTCGATGTCTGTCTGGGCGTTGCGGGCGAAGGCGTTGACGGGGGCGAGGATGCGAGCGCCTGTGTAGGTCTCGGCCACGGCGTTGGCGCCCTCGATGTCGACCCAGTAGTCGAACAGCGGCGTCGTGTTGTCCTCGCGCTTGGCGCCGGCGGCGGCCATGAGGCCGGAGGTGTTGCCACCCATGCTGACGCCGTAGTTCACGATGGTGCCGGTGACGTCGCACTCGGCCTGGAAGTACTCGGCGGCGGCGATGCCGTCCTCGGCGCCCTTGGTCACGTTCCAGCCCCGGGTGTCGGGGATGCCGGGCGCCTTCTCGGTGGTGAGGAAGGTGAGGCCCCGGTAGTCCATGGCGATGGTGATGACGTCGAGGTCCTGGGCCACCCGGCGCAGGTGGGCCTGCCACGAGTAGGAGCTGTGGCCGTAGCCGTGGGAGAAGACGACCAGGCCTGTGGGCGTCGTGTCGGGGAGGGCGTAGAACCCGGTGGCCGTCTCGCCTGCGACGGGGAGGTCGAAGCGGATGGCGGTGTCGGCGGCGTCGGTGCACGCCTGCGTGGGCGGCGGGGCCGTGGTCGTCGTGGTGGTGGACGACGAGGTGGTGGTCGTCGGCTTCTTGGCCGCACCGACCAGATCGGTTTGGCCCTTCGACCCGCCCTTGCCGGTGGCACTCGAGGAAGCGGCGAGGTCGCCGGAACCGGTGGATGTGGCAGCAAAGGCGGGAGCGACCACACCGGCTACAAGGGCGGCGCTCACCGCAAGACGTCGAATACGCATGAAGATATTTCTTCCCCGTGAGTCGGCGATCTTCCTCCTTTCATGATGAAGCACGTCCGCCGAAAATCACCCACATCCAACGATTACGGGTCGAAGCGTCCTACGAACCTTCAGACGACAACCAATTCGAGCGCGGGATCGAGGCGGAGAAGGTCATCCGGGTCGGACGTGACCACTCGTTGCCCGCTGCGGCGGGCACAGATCACCACGTGCGCATCGACAATGTCGCTGGTGCCGCTCGCCGCCAGCAAACGGCCCGCGCTCGTGGCGTCGACGCGGTCGAGTGGCATGACACGGGTCGTCGGCTGACGGATGAGCCGGGCGATTCGCGCCTGGCGTTCTGGGCGTCGAATGGCTTGCGCCAGCGCAGTGGCCGGGACAATGACCTCCGCACCTCTTTCAGCCGCTCGGGCCAGAAGCACGATCACCTGCCTGGCACCCCGGTCGAGGGCGATAAGCCCCCCGGCGTCGAGGGTGATGCCGGGAGTCACGCGGCCGGGCGCTTGTTGCGCTTTGCCGTCCCGATGATTTGATCGGCCCACGCTTTCTCGTCGGCCGAGAGTTCGCCACCGCTCTGGGTCAATGCTTCAGCGAGCATCGCTCCCCACCCGGCCACGTCGTCGAGCGCGATTCCCACGGCGTGCTGCACGAAGCCGGACACACTCGACGCCCGGCCTGCGTCGACCAATGCCCGGATGCGCTCGAGCTGGGCTTCCTCCAGCGTGATCGTGACCTTCTTGGTCGCCATACCGATCACCATACCTCGGTGACGTGCCGGCCGCAGGCAGAGTCGTTCTGGAACTCAGGTCACGGCGCGCAGCTCCTTCGGCGTCCACCGGGGCCAAGCCGGCTTCGACAGGGCGACACCGCGATCGAAGGATGCCACGACGCGGAAGGGCTCGGACGCCGAAGAGTTGTCGTAGACCGTTGCCTCGTCGACGAGTGGGATCGCCTCAGCCACGAGCGACCACAGGCGCGCGTAGCGGGACCGCACCTTCTCCTCGGGTACATCGTGGCCGTCGTTCTCGACTCGGTTCGCCACACGCGCCACGGCGAGATCCTCGGGGACGAGCACGACGTGCAGCATGACGAGGTAGCCCGCTTGAGCGGCTGCCCTGACGAGGTCGACCTTCGACTCGTGGGAAAAGACCGTCTCCGTGACGAACGATGTCCGCCCCGCGATGAGCTCGTTCCGGCGTTCGGTTGCCAGGCGAGACGCGTCGTAGGCGTGGGCGGCAACATCGTGGGGCCACTGGCTCGCGGCGATGACATCGGCGTTGACAAACTCGAGCTTGGTGACCGGTCCGATCACCCGGTCGTACAGCGTCGACTTCCCAGCACCGTTGGGGCCGGCGATGAGATGGAGAACCGGGTCCGCCATCAGTCGGCGGCGCGCACCTTCGACTTCCCCGTCTTTGCCGTGGGACCGCTGGCCGGCTTCTTCACTGCTCGTGGCTCGGCCGGCCCGCTGCGTTCGACGACGCTGCCCTTTTCGTCGAGCTCGACCCAGGTGCGGCCTGCGCGAGCGAAGTCCTCTGCGAGGTCGAGCCCGGCCCGGGCTTCGTCGATGCGCGCCGACCACTCGGCCCGCACGACCGCCTGCTCCTTGGGATCGAGGCTGTCGTAGGAGCGGCTGCCGGCGAGGACTGCGGCGATCTGCTTATGCGAGATGCTGGAAGACGCCTCGATCTCCCGACCGATCCGCGCCCAGTGGGCAACCTGCTGGGATGCGCTCCGGCTCTGCACGCTCCCGGCGAGCTTCGCCGAGGCGTACAGGTCGTCGTCGATCCGGGCCGGAGAGGTCGTCGCCATGGCTCTACTGTAGCAATCTGCAACAGTTCTCAACACGGCGAGTGGTGGACCCGGGTTGTCATCGGACGACCGCTGCCAGGTGATCCTAGGAGCGCCGTTGCGGATCGGCTCTCCGAACGGCAGGTGAGTGGACTACGCGCCTTTCGAGTGTGGTGCAGGCGTAAACTCGGTGGTGCGATGTCGACCCGTGCACCTCAACCGAGCCCAGGCGAGAGCCTCGAACTCTCCGTCGAAGAGTTGCTGCAACGCGCTCGCCCGCTGCCGTCGCACGAGGAAATGGTGATCGAAGACCTCACCGAGGAGGAAGGCGAAGCCTTCCTGGCTGCTCTCGAAGCGTGACCGCCCGAGCGCGCGGTCCGATCGTCATCGACACGAACGTCTTTGGCGCCGACCTCGTGCCAGGCTCGCCACTTGCCGACCGGTACGAGCCGGTGATCGTGGGGCGGCCCGCCTTCATCTCCTTCCAAACCGTTGCCGAGTTGTACTTCGGAGCCATCCAGCGTGGGTGGGGCCCGTCGCGCATGCTGAGAATGGAGGCGAAGCTCGCCCGTGTCGAGGTTGTGCACTCGGGTCCAGAACTCGTGCTGGTGCATGCACGTCTTCGGGTCGCTTGTCTCCGAATCGGCCATGCACTCGCCCAGCGCGCACACGAGGCAGACCGCTGGATCGCAGCAAGCGCACTGCGCCTCGGCGTGCCTCTCGTCTCCGACGACCAGATCTTCCGTGAGGTACCGGGACTCACGCTCGAAGCCGCCTCCAAAACCGGCTGACTTCCACCGCCTTGGTTCCGCCGGTTCGAGCAATGACAGGTTGTGGAGACGATGGGACTCGAACCCACGACTTCCTGCTTGCAAAGCAGGTGCTCTAGCCAACTGAGCTACGTCCCCGTACGGGGGACATGGTATCGGGCGGGCTAGCCGGTGGCGACGGCGGTTTCGGTGAGGCGGGCTTCGACGTCGGATCGGCGGACGAGGTAGCTGCGGCCGTAACGCTGCGCCGGGAGGCGATCGGCGTGGATCTCCTCGTACACGGCGGCGAGGGAGAAACCGAGTCGGTCAGCCACCTCGTCAGCCGTCAGCCATGCGGGGGTTCGAGGTGACATGGTGCCGCCGTCTTACCCGTTCTTCACATGCGCTCAAACCACTATTTGCCATGTGCCGGAATCGGGTACGTGGCGACCATGACCACCGACCACACCGACGACGGCGTCCTCGACCGCATGCGTGACGCCCCCGTAGGCACCAACGACCCCAACATCGTGGGCGATGTCGGCCCCACCGATGTCCCGCCGGGCCAGGACCCGCCTCTGGGCGAGGGCCCGATGGAAGACCCGCCCACCGACGACGCGCCGTCGCTCGACACCATGGAAGGGCCGACGACGTACGGCCAGCCGGTCGACCCCGCCTCCTAGTCCACAGCGATTCGCCGTTTTCCACAGGATGCGGGGGAGAACTCCCGAACCAGGCGTCGCATTCTGTGGAAAAGCGGCGGATTACGCGCCGGCGCCCTCGAAGGCGGCCGCCCGCACGCCTCGGCGCGCCAGTTCAGCCAGGAACGGCACCGGGTCGGCCACCAATTCCGACAAGCTGGCTGCCCCGGGCCGGGCCAGTTCGCCCCGGCCGGCAGCCAGCGCCGCCAAGGCGGCCACGGCACCGGCGGCCACCCCGGGGCGGTCGACAGCGCCGAAGATGCGCACGTCGCGCACGCCCGCGCGGCGCCCTCGGGCCTCCACCCGTACGGCACCGAGCAGGCCTTCGGGGTGCGGCGGGCGCAGCATCGGCAGCCGTGCCGTCAGCCGGTCGCGGCGGGTGGCCCCCACTCGGGCGGTGATCCGTTCGACGCCGGGGAACGCCGGCGCCAAGAGCAGGGCGTCGGGCAGCCCGGCCCGGTAGCAGTCCTGGGGGCCGATGGGGTCGGGGAACCAGCACAGTTCACGCCCTGACCCGCCCGGCCGCGACTGCCACGCCCCCTCACGCCAGTCGATCGCCCGCTCCGACAGCGCTCGATGGTGGCGACGGGCGCACGCAGGCCCCGCGGTGCCGGTCTTGGCCACGTGCAGCTCGTCGAGCTCGTCGAGGTCGGCCGCCGCGTGCTTGGCCAGCAGGCACGTGAGCCCCGGCGCGAAACCCGCCCCGACCACGACGTAGCGGTTGCGCTCCCGGGCCTCGGCGTCGAGCAGGAGGAGGCCCCGCACATCGGCCATGTCGTCGGACACGGAGACCACCGAGGCGCCCCGTTCGAGGGCTGTCTCGGCCGCAGCCCGGTGGTCACCCGGATGGGCCAGCACCACCACGTCGGCGTCGACGGGCCACGACCCGATCCTGGCCGGGACGCCGATCGACGCCACCACCGCGGCGATGCGGCGGGCATCAGTGTCGAAGACGAGAAGCGATTCGACGTCGTCGGACGGCACCAACTGGCGAGCCACCCGGGCGCCGACCGCACCCGCACCCACCAACGCGATGCGCACTAGCGGAGGTCGGGGCCTGACAACTCGCGCCAGCCCCCACGTTGGGGCGGCGTGCCACCGGTGCCGCGGAGGCGAAGCAGCCCGGCCAGCAGCCCGGCGGCACCAACAGCGAGCGCGAGACGGCGAAGGGCTTGCATAGGAGTGGGGCTAGGTGGAATCGAACCACCGACCTCAGCATTATCAGTGCTGCGCTCTAACCGACTGAGCTATAGCCCCAAGCCGAGTGCAAGACGATACACGCGCTCAGACGACCGAGCGGCGGGACGCGCCGGCGGTGTCTTCCTCCAGCATCGTCACCTCCACGCCGCCCACGATGTCGGCGGTGAGGTTGTAGACGACGGCCATCAGCACGTTCATGCCCGTGCCCAGCAGCACCAGGACGAGGCCGCCCACCGCCGACGAGGTGAACAGCTTGACCCCGGAGATGCGGAACGACTCGAGGGCGAACAGCTCCTTGATGAACTTCTCGACGTTGTCGATCACCCCGACCGACGAGGCCGCCACCCACAGCAGCGTGCCCGCCACCAGCACCACCACAAGCATGCTGGCGTAGAAGAGGGCCGAGAAGCGCAGGACCGTCCACGGGTCGATCTTGCGGATGACCCGCCGTACACGTCTCCCCTGCGCCACGGATCGGAGGCTACCCGCTGGCGACCGCCCCCCCGGGGACGCCGAAGTCAGGGTGGGCAGAGCTCGAAGTGGACGGGGTCGTCGGGGTACGGACGGCACAGCCCGGCCTGGCGGGCCACGGGCACCAGCGTGGGCAAAAAGGCCGAGGGCACGTCGACGGCCAGCCCCAGCTCGTGCTTGGAGCGCCCCGGGGGCGCCACCGGGAACGGGTTGCGGAAGCGGTTGGCCCACAGCGCTGCCTGCTCCGCCGTCGACCGCCGGCCCGAGGTGATGGGGATGGGGCGGCCGAGCAGCTGCTCGGCCCGGGCCAGCGCCGCCCGCAAGGCGGGAGCCAACCCTGCGGCGCCCTCCGGCTGCACCGGCCGTGCCCGGGCGGTGGCGACGGCCGGCCCCACGCTTACCCGCACCCGGGCGTCGTCGCCCACCCGGTCGAAGCCGAGCACCGACCCGCCGTTGGACCGGGCGACCGCCTCCGCGTCGGCGCGGTCACCGACGGCGCCCGCCAACGCCGCGGTGTCGGCCGCCGCCACCGCCCGGGCCCGCAGCACGGCGGCCCCGCCCAGCTTGCCCACCAACAACGACGCTGCGCCCAGGGCAACGAGCACAAGCGCGACGAAGGGCAGGGTCTGCCCCGATTGACCGCGACAGCGCGGCATGGTTCACCTCCGAAAGGACTGCGGGCTTACGGAGGGGGAAGTTGGTTTGGTGCGGCCTACTCGTCCTCGTCGGGCGAGAGGATGGGGGCCACCGAGGCGACGGTCTGGCCGTCGTCGAGGTTCATGACCCGCACGCCGGTGGCATCGCGGCCCTGGGACGAGATCTCCCGGACGGGCATGCGGATGGTAACCCCGCCGGACGACACCATGAAGATCTCGTCGTCGAGGGCGACCATGAAGGCGGCCACCACGTAGCCCCGCTTGGCCGTCAGCTTGATGCCCCGCACGCCTTGGCCGCCACGGGCCTGGCGGTTGAAGCGGTCGAGCTGCGTACGCTTGCCGAAGCCCGACTCGGTGACGATGAGGATGGCCGTGTCGTCGCGGGCCACGTCGCAGGAGACGACCTCGTCGCCCTCCTTCATGCGCATGCCCCGCACACCGGTGGACGACCGGCCCATGGGACGCACGTCGTCTTCGGAGAAACGAATCGTCATGCCGTTGCGCGACACCATGAAGATGTCGTCGCCGCCGTTGGTCTGGATGACCCGGACAAGTTCGTCGCCCTCGGAGAGGTTGATGGCGATGAAGCCTTCCCGGCGCGACTTGTCGTACTCGCTGAACGGGGTCTTCTTGACCGTGCCCTTGCGGGTGGCGAAGAACAGGTAGCGGTCGGACGGGTAGTCGCGGGTGTCGATGATGGCCTGGATGTGCTCGTCGGGGGCCAGCGGCAGGAGGTTGACGATGGCCGTGCCCCGGGCCGTGCGCTCCTTCATCGGCACCTCGTGGGCCTTGAGCCGGTACACCTTGCCGCGGTTCGAGAAGAACAACAGGAAGGCGTGCGCCGAGGTGTGGATGATGCGGGTGACGAAATCTTCTTCCTTGAGCTTGGTGCCCGCCACCCCGCGCCCGCCGCGGCCCTGCGTCTTGAACGCCGAGGCGTTGACCGTCTTGATGTAGCCCGTCTTGGTCATGGTGACCACCAGCGGCGCGTCGTCGATGAAGTCCTCGGGGGATTCGCTGCCCGGGTCGAAGGTGATTTCGGCCACCCGCGGGGTGGCGAAGCCGCTGCGCACCTCGGCCAGCTCGTCCTTGATCACCGTCAGCAGGCGGCCGCGGTCGTTGAGGATGGCTTCGAGCTCGGCGATGGTCTGGCGCAGCTTGGTCATCTCCTCCTCGAGCTCGGAGCGGCCCAGCCGGGTGAGGCGGCCGAGCGTCATGTCGAGGATGTGGTTGGCCTGCACCTCGGTGAACTCGAAGGGCGTCGCCATGAGCCGCTCGCGAGCCGCGCCCCGGTCGTCGGAGTTGCGGATGGCCTCGATGATGGCGTCGATCATGTCGAGCGCCTTGAGCAGGCCCTCGACGATGTGTGCCCGGTCGCGGGCCTTCTTCAGGCGGAACTCGGAGCGCCGGGTGACGACTTCGACCTGGTGGTCGACGTAGGCCTGCAGGGCCTGCACCAGGTTGAGGGTGCGGGGCACGCCGTCGACCAAGGCGACCATGTTGACGCCGAAGCTGGTCTGCAGCGGGGTGTGCTTGTAGAGGTTGTTGAGCACGACGTGGGCGTTGGCGTCGCGCTTGAGGTAGATGACGAGCTTGGTCTGGTTCTGAGCCGACAGGTTCTCGATGTCGCGGATGCCGTCGAGCTCCCGGGCGTCGACCAGGTCCTTGATCTTGGTGGCGATGGAGCCGATCGAGGTCTGGTACGGGATGGCGGTGACCACGATCATCGTGCCCCGCTTGCCGTCTTCGATCTCGGCCTTGGCCCGCATCTTGATGGAGCCCCGGCCGGTCCGGTAGGCGTCGAGGATGCCTGCCCGGCCCAGGATGAGGCCGCCGGTCGGGAAGTCGGGGCCCTTGACGAAGGCCATGAGGTCGTCGGGCGTGGCCTCGGGGTTCTCGATGAGGTGGACGGTGGCGTCGATGATCTCGCCCAGGTTGTGGGGCGGGATGTTGGTGGCCATGCCCACGGCGATGCCCTGGCTGCCGTTGACCAGCAGGTTGGGGAAGCGGGCGGGCAGCACCACCGGCTCTTGCTCGCGCCCGTCGTAGTTCCCGGTGAAGTCGACGGTGTCTTCGTCGATGCCGGCCAGCAGGTGTGTGGCCAGCGGGGCCAGGCGGCACTCGGTGTAGCGGGCGGCGGCGGCCGGGTAGTCGGGGGCGCCGTAGTTGCCGTGGAAGTCGATCAGCGGGTGGCGCAGGGAGAACGGCTGGGCCATGCGCACCAGGGCGTCGTAGATGGCCGAGTCGCCGTGGGGGTGGTATTTGCCCATGACGTCGCCGGTGACGCGGGCGCACTTGGTGTGGGGCCGGTCGGGCCGGACGCCCTGGTCGTGCATGCCCCACAGGATCCGGCGGTGCACCGGCTTGAGCCCGTCGCGGGCGTCGGGCAGGGCCCGCGACATGATGACGGACATGGAGTAGTCGAGGAACGACCGCTCCATCTCCTCCTGGATCTCAATCGGCTCGATCGACCCAAACGTCGTCCCCGACCCAGCCCCATCGTCATCGCCAGGCCCGCCCGGGATCATCACGTCACTCACAGCAACTCACTTCCGGTTTTCACTCTCACTTCGAGTCCAAGTCATGGGAACGGCGTCGCGCTGCGTGCTCACGCAACAGCGGCCGAGTCGGTGCGCCAGCCTCGGGTGGCCGGAAGGGAGGGGCCCGCCGGTGCGGAGCACCGGTGGGAGGGTGCCCTGGCGGACAGGCCCCGAGGCTCAAATATCAAGAAACCGCACGTCTTTGGCGTTCGTCACGATGAAGTGCTTCCGCAGCTCGACGTCATCGCCCATGAGGATCGAGAACACTTCGTCGGCGATCGCCGCCTGCTCGACGTTGATCTGCAGCAGGGTGCGGCGGCCGGCGTCCATGGTGGTCTCGCCCAGCTCGTGGTAGTCCATCTCGCCCAAGCCCTTCAGCCGGTTGAAGTCGGCCTTGTGGTTGGGGTGCTCGGCCAGGAACGCCACCCGGGCGTGCTCGTCCTTCAAGTACACCTTCTCCTTGCCCACCAGGGTGGAGAACAGCGGCGGCTGGGCCACGTAGACGTGGCCGCCCTCGACCAGTTCGTTCATCTGGCGGAAGAAGAACGTGAGCAGCAAGGTGCGGATGTGGCTGCCGTCGACGTCGGCGTCGCACAGCAGGATCACCTTGTGGTAGCGGATCTTGCTGACGTCGAACTCCTCGCCCACGCCGGCGCCGATGGCAGCGACCAGGGCCTGGATCTCGGTGTTCTTCAGCATCTTGTCGACGCGGGCTCGCTCGACGTTCAGGATCTTGCCCCGGATCGGCAGGATGGCCTGGTTCTCGGGGTTGCGGGCCTGGATGGCCGAGCCGCCGGCTGAGTCGCCCTCGACGATGAACAGCTCAGACTCCCGGGCGTTCTTCGACGAGCAGTCGGCCAGCTTGCCCGGCATGCCCGCGCCTTCCAGGGCCGACTTGCGCCGGATGAGGTCGCGGGCCTGGCGAGCGGCCGTGCGCGCCCGGGCCGCCTGGATGCCCTTCTGCACCACCTGGCGAGCCTCGGTGGGGTGTTCCTCGAACCACTCCGACAGCTTCTCGTTGGTGGCCCGCTCGACCAGCGAGCGCATGGGCACGTTGCCCAGCTTGCCCTTCGTCTGGCCCTCGAACTGGGGGTCCTGCAGCCGCACGGCGATGATGGCGGTCAGGCCCTCGCGGATGTCTTCGCCGGTGAGGTTGTCGTCCTTCTCCTTGAGCAGCCCCTTGCCACGGGCGTACTTGTTCAAGACGTTGGTGAGCGACTTCTTGAAGCCCTCTTCGTGCATGCCGCCCTCGCGGGTGGCGATGCCGTTGGCGAAGGAGTGGATGCCCTCGTAGAACCCGGTGTTCCACTGCAGGGCGATCTCGACCTCTTGGGTCTCCTCGGCCACGTCGAAGTAGGCGACCTTCTTGAACAGCGCCTCCTTGGAGGCGTTGAGGTGACGGCAGAAGTCGATGATGCCGCCGCTGTACTTGTAGGCCATCTCCTGCTGGTGGCCCGGGCGCTCGTCCGTGAAGCAGATCTCCAGGCCCTTGTTGAGGAAGGCCATCATCTGGAGCCGCTCGAGCACGGTCTGGGCCCGGAACTCGACCTCTTCGAAGATGGTGCCGTCGGGCCAGAAGGTAACGGTGGTGCCGGTGCGGTCGCGGGGCGCCTTGCCGACCACTTCGAGCTTGCCCTGGGGCTTGCCGCCCTTGGCGAACTCCATGCGGTGGTGGTCGCCGTTGCGGTCGATCTCGAGGATCAGCCGGGACGACAGGGCGTTGACGACCGACACGCCCACCCCGTGCAGGCCGCCCGAGACCTTGTAGCCGCCCCCGCCGAACTTGCCGCCCGCGTGGAGCACTGTGAGCACGACCTCGGCGGCCGACTTGTTCTTGTACTGCGGGTGGGGGTCGACGGGGATGCCGCGGCCGTTGTCGGACACCCGGCAGCCGTTGTCGGCCAGCAGGGTGACCTCGATGCGGTCGCAGTAGCCCGCCATGGCCTCGTCGACGGCGTTGTCGACCACCTCCCAGATGAGGTGGTGGAGCCCCGAGGGGCCGGTGGAGCCGATGTACATGCCCGGTCGTTTGCGGACCGGATCAAGTCCTTCGAGCACGGTGATGGCGTCAGCGTTGTAGCTGGCGGCCTTCGGCTCGGACGGTGCCTTCATCGCCACGGGGCGCGACCTTTCAACGGGTGCAGAGTCGAGGCAATTCCGGCGCGAAATCCCAGGTCAGCAGCCCGAATTGCAATGATGGCAGTTTACCAGAGGGGTGAGACAGAACCCGGCGTTTCAGCGCCTGCCGACGCGGATTTCCAGCCGCTCTGCCACGGGGGCCCCGACGGCCTCGCCGAGCTTGCCGAGCAGGTCGTCACCCAGCCACCGGAGCTGGGTGGCCCACACCGGGTCGTCGACCTCGACGATCAGCGCGCCCTGGCGCACCGCCACCGGCTTGGCGTGGCCCGCCACCGACTCCCCCACCACGTCGCGCCAGACGCCGAGCACCAGCGACAGCGTGGTGCGGTAGCGCCCCAGCGACTCGCTCAAGCGGCGGGGTTGCTCGCCCGCCGGGTCGGGCAACGGGCGCCAGCGGCTCACGACAGGGTGCCCGCAGCCACCCGCACGGTGGCGGCCACCACCGCGGTGGTCGGCACCGGGCTGGCCGTGGTCAAGATGGCCTGGCCCGCGGGCAGGTGGGCCAACAGGGCCTCGCTGCGGGCCGGGTCGAGCTCGGAGAACACGTCGTCGAGCAGCAGCACCGGCGTGGCCCCTGTGGTGTCGGTGACCACGGCGTGGGCGGCCAACTGCAGGGCGAGCGCCAGGGACCGCTGCTCCCCCTGCGAGCCGTGGGTGCGAGCGGGCAGGCCGCCGATGGCCAATGCCAGTTCGTCGCGGTGCGGGCCCACGGTGGTCACGCCCCGGCGCAGGTCGTCGGGGCGGGCCGCGGCCAGCGCCTCGGTGAGCAGGCCGTCCCACGACCGCTCCAGCGACATCGTCACGTCGGCCGAGGCGTGGGCCACCTGGTCGTAGGACTTGCTCACCACCGGCTCCAGGCGTCGCACCAGGTCCTCCCGGGCCTCGGTCAATGCCGTGCCCGCCGAGGCCAGCTTGGCGTCCCATACGTCGAGGGTGGCCTCGACCTCGGGGGTGAGCCGCCCGCCTGCCTGCTTGAGCAGGGTGGTGCGCTGGCGCAGCACCCGTTCCACATCGGAGCGCAGGGCGTCGAAGCGGGGGTGCAGGGCCACCAAGGTGTCGTCGAGGTAGCGGCGCCGCTCCGACGGCCCGCCCTTGATCAAGGCGAGGTCGTCGGGCGAGAACACCGTCACCCGCAGGGCGCCCAGCAGGTCGCGGCCTCGCTTCAAGGGCTGGCGGTTCACGAACACCCGGTTGCGGCCGACCGTGTTGATCTCGGCTTCCAACAACAAGTTCCGGCCCTCGCGCTCGCCCTCGGCCCGCACGACCGCCTGGCTGGCGCCCGCGCGCACCAGGGCGTCGTCCGGGGCGCCTCGGAACGACGACAAAGTGGCCAGGTAGGCGATGGCTTCGAGCAGGTTGGTCTTGCCCTCGCCGTTGGAGCCGACCACCACGGTGAGCCCGTCGGGGGCCGGAGCCAGCTCGGCCGACGTGTAACTACGAAAGTCGGTCAGCCACAGCCGGTCAACGCGCAACGCGCCCTCACGAGACCCGCACCGGCATCAGCAGGTACAGGTAGTCGTTGCCTTCGGTGGGGCGAATGACCGCCGGGCGCAGGGCGTCGATGGTCTCGAGCAGCACCTCGTCGCCGTTGATGGCCTCGACGCCGTCGATGAGGTACGCGGGGTTGAAGGCCACGGTGATCTCGGTGCCCTCGTACTTGGCGTCGACGTCCTCGGTGGCCTGGCCCACTTCCTGGGTGATGACCGTGAGCTCGATGCCGTCGGGGCGCAGGGCGATGCGTACCGGGGTGGTGGCGTCGCGCACCAGCAGCTTCACCCGGCGCACGGCGTCGAGCAGGGCGTCCTTGCCCACGATGAGCCGGTTGGGGTGCGTCGAGGGGATGAGCTGGCGGTAGTTCGGGAACTCGCCCTCGATGAGCCGCGTCGTCAACCGGACGTTGCCCACCTCGAAGCCCGCGTCGTGCTCGCCCAGGTGCAACGTCACCTGCTCGGCGCTGGCCAGCAGCCGTTGCAGTTCCGTGAGCGCCTTGGAAGGCACCAGGACCTTCTGGCCCTCCCGCAGCACCGTGTTGCCCGCCAGGTCACGCACGGCCAGCCGGTACGAGTCGGTGGCCACCAGCCGCAGGTTGGACTCCTCGGCGGTCATGAGCACACCGGTGAGGATGGGCCGGGCATCGTCGCCCGAAGCGGCCCGCACCACCTGGCGCAGCGCTTCGGCCAACTCGGCGGCGTCGAGGGTCACGCCGTCTTCCGCCGCGGGTGCCGGCAGCCGGGGGAACTCGGCGGCGGGCAACATGCGCACGGCGAAGTGCGAACGACCCGACGCGATGCGCACCTCGTCGTCGCCCGCCTCGATGGTGACCGCACCGGGGTCCATGGCCCGCACGATGTCGGCGGCCAGCCGAGCCGGGACCACGCATACACCGTCGGCGCTGCCCGACACCGACACGTCGACCTGGATGGTGAGGTCGAGGTCGGACCCGGCGACGTGCAACCGGTCGCCCGCCACCTCCATCCGCACGCCCGAAAGCACAGGGAGCGCCCCGCCCCGTCCGGCAACGGCGCGCCCTGCAGTGCTCAGAGCCTCCACCAAGACATCACGTTCGCAGCGGAGCTTCACCACACGCCTTTCATGTTCTTCAAAGAGAGAGAAATAAGAGAGGAGGTAATAAGGGCTGTGGACTGTGGACGGAGCGCCGTTCCCCCAGGTGGGACGGGGTTTCGTTGTCCGTCGCCTGTCCCCAGGATCGCACAGGCAGGCCGAGCCGAGCCGGGATGCCGGGGGACAACCGGTGCGCTGTCCCCGTAATTACAACGGTCCGACACGAGGTCATCCACCGCTTTTGATGCGATGGATCAGCTCGGTTACCTGGTCGTAGATCTGGCGCCGTTCCTTCATGAGGGCGGAAATCTTCTCTACGGCGTGGATGACCGTGGTGTGGTCGCGGCCGCCGAACTCCCGGGCGATGGCCGGGTAGCTGAAATCGGTGACCTCCCGGAACACGTACATGCCCACCTGGCGAGCGGTGACGAGAGGGCGCCGGCGGCTGGTGCCGCAGATCTCCTCGATGCTGAACCCGAAGGTCTCGGAGGTGGCGTCGAGGATGTGCTTCGGGGTGATCTGGCGGGGCTGGTCGTTGGCGATGAGGTCGGACAGCACCTTCTCGGCCAGCACCCGGTTCAGCGGCTCCCGGTTCAGCGAGGCGAAGGCCGAGACCCGGATGAGGGCGCCTTCGAGCTCGCGGATGTTGTCCTTCACGTGGGTGGCGATGAACTCCAGCACCTCGTCGGGCACGTGGTGCTGCTCGCCCCCCGCCTTCTTGCGCAGGATGGCCAGGCGGGTCTCGAGCTCGGGGGGTTGCACGTCGGTGATGAGGCCCGACAGGAACCGGCTGCGCAGGCGGTCTTCCAAGGTGGCGATCGACTTGGGCGGCCGGTCGGAGGTGATGACGATCTGCTTGGAGGCGCCGTAGAGGCTGTTGAACGTGTGAAAGAACTCTTCTTGGAGCCCTTCCTTGTTCTCCATGAACTGGATGTCGTCGACGAGCAGGACGTCGCACTCGCGGTAGCGCCGCTTGAACGCGGTGGTGGTGTTGGTGCGGATGGCGTCGACGAACTCGTTCATGAACGTCTCGGTGGAGACGTATCGCACGTGGCGGGCCGGGAAGTTCTGGCGCACGTAGTTGCCGATGGCATGCAGCAGGTGGGTCTTGCCCAGCCCGGCGAACCCGTGGATGAACAGCGGGTTGTAGCTCTTGGCCGGGGTCTCGGCCACCGACAGGGCGGCCGCGTGGGCGAAGCGGTTGGACGACCCGATGACGAAGGCCTCGAACGTGTAGCGGGGGTTGAGCGGGCTGTCCTCGGCCCGGGCGGCGGCCGCCGGGGGCGGCGGCACGGCGGGCGTTGTGGGCAGGGCTGTGGTCCAGTCGTTGCCGCCTAGGAGGCCCGACGATCCGTTGTCGTCGCCGGTCACCGCGTCGGTGCGCACGTCGAGGGTGATGGACCGGTCGGCACCGGTGGCATCGGCGAGCACGTCGCGCACCATGGGCAGGTAGCGGTTCTCCAACCGCTCCTTCACCAACGAGCTGGGCACGCTGAGCACGAGGTGGCCGTCGTCGGCCGACACGGGACGAACGCCGTCGAACCACGTTTTCCAGGTCGCCTCGGACACCTGGCTCCGAAGGGCGTCGGAGCACAGAATCCACAGCTGCTCTGCGTCTGTCACCAGCGTTTCCGTCTCCCCGACCGCCGAGTCGTCCACAATCTGTTCCACACCTGTGGACGACGTGGCCGGCCGTCTGAGCCAGTCCGCGTCCACTCGATCCGGGGCGGCCTCGGGGAAGGAGTAGACCGCCCGTCTGCCACCGATGTGCGGTGGAGCGATGGACGGTAGCACCGCCCTCGGCCCGAGGCGAGTGGCGCTGTGGAAAAGGCGCCGGCCTGCGGTTTTGTGCCCTCGGTTGCCCAGAGGGGTGCCGCGCCTCTACCCTGGAACGCCGGTCGACGACGGCTCGGCCATTGCCAGGAGTGACGGGTGAAGCGCACCTACCAGCCGAACAACCGGAAACGGGCGAAGAACCATGGCTTCCGCCACCGGATGTCCACGCGCGCCGGTCGCGCCATCCTCAAGGCCCGGCGCCTCAAGGGCCGCCACAAGCTGTCTGCGTAGTTCCCCCCGGCCCGGGCGTCGATGACCGGCCCCGTGTGGCGGGTTCGCAGCCGCGACACGTTCCTTGCCTTGCGGCGCTCGCGCCAACGGGTGCGACGGGGACCGATCACGGTAACCTTTGCGCCAGGCGAGCCTCCCGGTCCCCCGCAGGTCGCCTATGCCATCGGCCGCAAGGTCGGCGGTGCGGTTGTGCGCAATCGACTTCGCCGTCGATTGCGGGCCATTGTGGCCGAGCTCGCCCCTGCGCTCCGCCCAGGTGCGTACCTGCTGGGTGCGACCGCAGAGGCAACCAGGTTGTCGTTTCAGGAGTTGAGGACAGTCGTGGCCGAAGCGGTGCAGGCGATCTCGAGCGAGCAGCGGCGATGACGCCTGCGGCGCGCGCTGCCATCGCCTTTGTGCGGGCCTACCAGTGGGCCCGGGCGGGCCGTCCTTCTCCGTGTCGGTACTGGCCGACGTGTTCTGTGTACGCCGTCGAGGCTTTCGAGCGCCATGGGGCGCTGCGAGGCGGGTGGTTGGCCACTCGCCGGCTCGGACGGTGCCATCCATGGGGCGGCCACGGCGTCGACCCCGTCCCGGAATGAGGTAATTCGACGTGTTCCAGGCCCTGGCCGGCTTGCTGGCCTTCTTCTACGAGTTGGTGCCGTCCTACGCGGCGGCCATCGCCTTGCTCACCTTGTCGGTGATGCTCGTGCTGACGCCGCTGACGTGGAAGAGCACCCGTTCCATGCTGGAGATGCAGCGGCTCCAGCCCGAGATCAAGAAGCTGCAGGCGAAGCACAAGGGCGACCGCCAGAAGCTCAACGAAGAGATGATGGCGTTCTACAAGGAGCACAAGGTCAACCCGGTAGCCGGGTGCCTGCCCATGCTCCTGCAGATGCCCGTCTTCTTCGTGATGTACCAGGTCATCCAGGGGTTGAGCCGGACAAGCAACGGCGTGCCCAAGCCCAAGTACATCGGTGAGGACACCAAGCTCTACCAGGATCTGGTAGCAGATGGCGGCAAGATGATGGACTTCGGCATCGACCTGGCCCGCCGGGCCGCCGACGCCCACCCGTCGTTCGGCAAGGCGCTCCCCTACTTCGTGCTCATTGCCCTGGTGGTGATCACCCAGTACATCCAGACCAAGCAGATGCAAGGTCGCAGCGGGGCGCCGCCCAACCCGCAGATGGTGATGATGCAGCGGGTCATGCCGATCTTCTTCGGCTTCATCTCCTTCACCATCGCCGCGGGCGTCAACATCTACTTCTTGATCAGCTCGCTGTTCCGCATCACCCAGCAGACCCTCATGTACCAGTTCGACCCCGTGTTGAAGTCGCACGTGGCCCAGCAGGTGCGTGAAGTGGAGGCAAAGGCTTTCGAGAAGCCGCGGAACGAGCCCAAGGCGCTGGCCAACGGCAAGCCGGGCACCAAGAGCGCCAAGAACACCAAGGGCGGCGGACAGGCAAAGTCTGGAAACGGAAACCGCAAGGGCGGCAACCGCGCCAAGAAGGGTCGTTGATCATGGAGTGGGTCGAAACCACCGGCCGCTCGGTGGAAGAAGCGAAGGACGCCGCCCTCGACGAACTCGGGGTCGACGAGCAGGACGCCGAGTTCGAAGTGCTGGAGGAGCCCAAGGTCGGGCTCTTCGGACGGCTGCGCAACGAAGCTCGCGTGCGGGCCCGGGTGCGCCCCACGGCGCCGCGCCCCAAGGAAGACCGACGCGACCGGCGTCGCAAGAAGACCGGCAACGGGAGCAACGGTGCAGGTCAGGCGGCTGCGGCGCCCTCGGCCGACGGCGAGGCGGCGGCCGCGCCGAAGCCTGTGCCTCGGCCCGAGCGCGCCGAACGGCGGCCCCGGCAGGAACCGAAGCAACAGCAGCAGCGGAGCGGGTCGAATCGGCCCCGACAGGAAGGAGCCGAGGTGGACGAGGACGTGCCGTTGGCCGAGCAGGGGGAAGTGGCCCGCCAGTTCCTGACCGGCTTGATGACCGAGCTGGGGGCGACCGCCGAGGTGGCCGTGCGAGATGTCGACGAGGACACCATCGAGCTGGTGGTGGAGGGAGACGACCTCGGCACACTCATCGGCCCCAAGGGGACGACGTTGACAGCGCTGCAGGAGCTCACCCGCACCGTGGTGCAGCGGCGTACGGGTGGCCGCAACGGTCGACTGCTGGTCGATGTGTCGGGCTACCGCCAGAAGCGCCGTGAGGCGCTGGAGAAGTTCACCCACAGCGTGGCCGCCAGCGTGCTGGAGACGGGGGAGCGCAAGGCGCTCGAGCCCATGCACCCTGCCGATCGCAAGGTCGTACACGACACCGTCAACACCATCGACGGCGTGCGCACGATCTCCGAGGGCGAAGAGCCCCGCCGCCGGGTGGTGCTGTTGCCGGAGAACGACTAGGCGCTTTCCCGCTGTACGTGCTGTGCTGACGACCCGCCTCCAGGGCGGGTCGTTGCGCGTCCGGGCGCAGGCGGGCAGGGTAGGCGGGTGCAAGAGGTGCGGAAGTGGCTGGAACAGTCTCGGGAGTACGGGTTCCTCGGCCCGGGGCCGGTTGACGACCATATCGAGCACGCCCTGGGGTTCGCCGACGTGGTGGGGGAGGCGCCCGAGGCGATCGTTGACCTGGGCAGCGGGGGAGGTGTGCCCGGGCTGGTGCTGGCGGCGCTGTGGCCCCGGGCGTCGTTCGTGCTGCTCGACAGCAACGAACGACGTACTGGGTTCCTGCGGGAGGCGGTCACCGACCTTGGTTGGGAGGGTCGGGTGGACGTGATGCGCCTGCGGGCCGAGGTAGCGGGTCGGGAGGACGTCCTGCGGGGTCGGTTCCCGCTCGTGGTGGCCCGCAGCTTCGGGGCTCCCCCGGTGGCGGCGGAGTGTGCCGCTCCCCTGCTGCGGGTCGGTGGCCGGTTTGTGGTGTCGGAGCCGCCGAGTGAGGAACAACCCCGGTGGCCCGAGGACGGCTTGGCGCTGTTGGGGCTTCGCCTGAGTGCTCGGGCGGAGGCGCGTGGGGCTGGGTATGTCCTGCTTACGCAGCACGAGGCGTGTCCGGAGCGCTACCCACGCCGAGAAGGCATCCCGGGAAAACGGCCGTTGTGGTGATGTTTCACGTGAAACGGCGACCGCCAGGTTTCACGTGAAACATGAGGGTCCTTGACCGGTAGACCCGGAACGAGCAGAGTGTGCCCGTGAGCGCTGAGGACGAGTTGGCCGAACGTGGGCGGGCAATCTTCGAGCGCCTCCGTGGTGCGACCGAGAACCCGGAGCCGGAGTTCATGGCGGAGCCGGAAGTCACGGCGGAGCCGGAGATCACGGGCGCCCCCGACGAACCGGAGGCCGAGGCCGAGCTTCCCTCGCCGCAGGGGGAGGCTCCGGCGGACGAATCTTTGTCTGAAGGCGAGGTTGGCCCCGATTCGCCGCGTGTTGATGACGACGGCGTCCCTGAGCCCGATGTTGAGGTTGGCGTGGAGTTTGCCACCGAGCCGGAGGTCACCGACGAGCCTGGGCCTGAGGCCGCTCCGCATGACTCCGGACCCGAAGCAGCGGGGCCGGCCGATCCGGAGGAAGACGCCAGCGAGCCGGGGCCGCAGGCCGCCCCCGAAGACGTGGTGCCGGCAGCCGAGGCCGAGTTGCTTCAGGATGAGGAGGCGCCTGGGGAGGAGCCAGCTGCGAGCACGCCCGTCGAGGTGCTCCCCGAACCGGAAGTGGTGGCTGCGCCTCCCGAGACTGCGGGCACCGGTCACGGCCTGGGTTCGGCACCCACATGGGGCGCCGAGGGCGCCCCCACCCTGGACGACGAGACTCCTCCCCCGGCCAACCCGTTCGTGCGGCCGCTCCCCCGCATCCTGGCCATCGCCAACCAAAAGGGTGGCGTGGGCAAGACCACCACGGCCGTCAACCTGGGTGCCGCCCTCGCTGAGCTGGGCTATCGCGTGCTGGTGGTCGACCTCGACCCCCAGGGCAACGCCACCACCGGCCTGGGCGTGAACCCTCGCAACCTGGAGTCGTCGGTCTACGACGTGATCATGCACGACACCCCGCTCGAGGACTGCATCGAGCCAACGTCGTTGCGCAACCTCTTCGTGGTGCCCGCCACCATCGACCTGGCGGGCGCCGAGATCGAGCTGGTGCCTGCCTTCAGCCGTGAGCTCAAGCTGCGCAAGGCGCTGGCCACGGTGATGGACGACTTCGACTTCGCCCTCATCGACTGTCCCCCGTCGCTCGGGCTCATCACCGTGAACGGCCTGGCCGCCGCCACCGAGGTGGTCGTCCCCATCCAGTGCGAGTACTACGCACTTGAGGGTTTGGGCCAGCTCCTTCGCAACGTCAACCTCGTGCAGGGCAACCTCAACCCGGGCTTGGAGGTCAGCGCCATCATCCTCACCATGTACGACGCTCGCACCAAGCTGGCCGACCAGGTGGCCACCGAAGTACGTACGCACTTCGGCCCCAAGGTGTGCCGCAACATCGTGCCGCGCACCGTGCGGCTGTCGGAGGCCCCGTCCTTCGGCCAACCCATCATCGTGTTCGATCCAACCTCTCGGGGCGCCATCGCCTATCGGGAGCTGGCCAAGGAGGTGAGTGGTGGCGCGCCGCAGCGGGTTGGGTAAGGGCCTCGGCGCCCTCATCCCGACGGAGGTCACCGGCGAACGAGGCTCGGCCCTCGTCGAGATCCCCATCGGTGATGTACGCCCCAACAACTACCAGCCCCGGCGCCACTTCGACGAGGAGGCGCTGGCCTCGTTGACCGCGTCGGTGCGGGAGTTGGGGGTCTTGCAGCCCGTTCTCGTGCGCCCCGCAGGGGAGGGCAGCTACGAGCTCATCGCCGGCGAGCGCCGGTGGCGGGCAGCCAAGCGGGCAGGCCTCACCTCGATCCCCGCCATCGTGCGGGAAGCGGGCGACGTGGCCAGCCTGGAGCAGGCGCTGGTCGAGAACCTCCACCGTGAGGACCTCAACGCCTTGGAAGAGGCGGCGGGCTACCAGCAGCTCATCGAGGAGTTCAACCTCACCCACGACGAGGTGGCGGGCCGGGTGGGCAAGAGCCGTACGGCCATTACCAACACGCTGCGTTTGTTCCAACTCCCTCCCGCTATCCAGAAACTGGTAGCCGAGAACCAACTGTCAGGCGGGCACGCCCGGGCGCTGCTCGGTACCCCCGACCGTGCCTTCCAAGAGTCGCTGGCCAAGCGGGCGGTGGCCGAGAGCCTGTCGGTGCGGGCCGTGGAAGAGGCCGTACGCCTCCGCAACGACCTCGGCGAGCAGTTGGGCGGCGCCTCGGCCACGCCGGGGGCCATGGCCAAACGACGCCTGCCCCGCGCCGGCCTCGACGACCTGGCCGAGTTGCTGTCGCACCACCTCGACACGCGCGTGAAGGTTGACATGGGCAGCAAACGGGGCCGCATCGTGGTCGAGTTCGGCGGCCTGGAAGACCTCGAGCGCATCTACAAGGTGATGACAGAGCCGCCCACCGCCCAGGCCTAGGGTTCAACCCTCAACCTCTGCTCAACCGTCCACAGTCTGTGCAGAAAGCTGTGGACGCCTGATTATTCGCCGCCGGCAGCGGCCCAGGCGGCTAGCACCTCACCGAAGGCCACAGCCAGTTCCGCCGTACGCTCCACCACCAGCGACGGCGGGCCCAGTTCGCACAACACGGCGGGCATGCGGGTCTCCAGCAACACCGGCAGGGCCATGCCGTGCACGCCCCCGTCCTTGAGGTCGAGGGTTTCGGGCACCAGCTCCTGCACGAACTCTGCCAGCCGACGGCCGCCAGGCGACTCGTAGCGGTGCCCGGCGTAATAGGCAGTGGAGCAACCGTCGATGTCGGGGCTCACCGTGAAGCCGAGGTAGACCTCGGCGTTGACGGCGTTGGCCTCGGCCGCCTGCTCCGACTGGTCGGGGTGCTGGGTCACCGCCACCAGCGCCCCTCGATCGGCGAGCACCTTGGCCACGGTGGTCACCAGAGCGTTGAGCCCGCCGCCGTCGCCCACCACGATGCGCCGGTCGGCCAGGGTGCGCGGCGCCGAGCGCAGCTTCTCAATCTCCCGCACCGCCGCCACCGACAACGGCCCCTCGCACTTGGCACCGAGCCGCTCCAGGGCCTGCACGGTGGTGGGGCCGCAGATGCCGTCGGCGTTCATGCCCACGTTGCGCTGGAACTCGGCCAGGGCGACGCCGGTCAGGGGCCCGAACAGCCCGTCGACCTTGCCGGGGTCGAAGCCCAGCGAGCCCAAGCGCCGCTGCAGGGTGGCCACGTCGTCGCCCCGCAACATGGGTTGGCGCAGGAACAGCAGCCGGTCGCCCAGCCGATAGCCCGCCTCCACCAACGCCGACCAGGTGTAGCGGCCGCAGATGCCGTCGACCCGCAGGCCCCGCGCTGTCTGGAAGCTGCGCACGGCGGCTTCGGTGCCCGGCCCGAAACGGCCCGGCTCGTCGCCGGGGGCGTCGTGGCCCACAGCGACGAGCCGTTGCTGGAGATCCCGGACAGCTTCGCCTGTGTCTCCGGCCCGGAGCGGCAGGCCCTCTACAGGAATGCCTGCAGCTCCTGAAGCAGCTGGCCCTTGCCCTTGGCGCCGATGAGGCGGAGCTGCGGCTCGCCTTCCTTGAACAGGATGAGCGTGGGGATGCTCATGACCTCGAAGCGCCGGGAGACCTCGAGGGCCTCGTCGACGTTGACCTTGGCCACCCTGATCTTGCCCTCGTGTTCGTTGGCAATCTCTTCCAGAACGGGGGCGATCATCTTGCACGGGCCGCACCACTCCGCCCAGAAGTCGACCAGGACAGGTTCGTCGGACCCCTTGATCTCCTCGTCGAACGTGCTGTCGGTGAGCGTTGCGATGTTGGCGGCCACGGTGGCTCGACCTCCTCAGGTGCGTCGCCGGGAATCTACCCGGACACGGGGGTGCAACACCGAGGGCATAGTGCCGATTCCGCCCTCGGTGGGGGCTACCAGTTGCGGGGCGTCTCCACGATCTCGTTGTCGGTCTCGACGGACTCCAGCCAGCGCTCGGCGTCGATGGCGGCCGTGCAGCCCGAGCCCGCGGCGGTGATGGCCTGGCGGTAGGTGTGGTCCTGCACGTCGCCGCAGGCGAACACGCCGGGCACGTTGGTGCGCGACGACTTGCCCAGGGTGATGAGGTAGCCGTTGTCCTCCATATCGAGCTGACCCTTGAAGATGTCGGTGTTGGGCACGTGGCCGATGGCCACGAACAGCCCGGTGACATCGAGCTGCGACTCCTCGCCGGTGTCGAGGTTGCGCACCCGCACGCCCGCCAGCTTGGTGTCGCCCAGCAGCTCGGTGACCACCGTGTCCCAGAGGAACTCGATCTTGTCGTTCTTGAAGGCCCGCTCCTGCATGATCTTCGACGCCCGCAGCTCGCCCCGGCGGTGGATGATCGTCACCTTGGCGGCGAACTTGGTGAGGAACAGCGCCTCCTCCAAGGCCGAGTCGCCGCCGCCGACCACGGCGATGTCGTGGCCCCGGAAGAAGAAGCCGTCGCAGGTGGCGCACGTCGACACCCCGTAGCCGACCAGCTCGGTCTCGCGGGGTATGCCCAGCATCAGCGAACGGGCCCCGGTGGAGACGATGATCGACCGGGCCTGGAACTCGTCGTCGCGCACCCACACCCGGAAGGGCTGGGCGGAGAAGTCGACGCGGGTGACCTTCTCGGTCAGGAACTCGGCGCCGAAGCGGGCGGCCTGGCCTCGGAAGTTGGCCATGAGCTCGGGGCCCATGATGCCGTCGACGAAGCCGGGGTAGTTCTCGACCTCGGTGGTCAGCATGAGCTGGCCGCCCGGCTGGTCGCTGGTCGACGACGGCTCGCCCTCGATGACCAGCGGGTGCAGGTTGGCCCGGGCCGTGTAGATGGCGGCGGTCAGGCCCGCGGGCCCCGAACCGATGATGATGACGTCGCGGACGTCGGGCAACGAACTACCCCTTCCTGATGGCGGTGGCTCTGCGCAGCAGGAACAGGCCTGCCAGCGTGAAGATTCCGCCGAGGAGGGCGTAGGCGATCCACACCCGGCCTTCGCCCGTGTAGACGTCGACCAGGCGCACGAGCCCGACGACGAGGAAGACGGCCGCGGCGCCGCCCACGATGGCGGCCAACAGGCCGAACACCATGGCCCGCGCCACGATCACCAGCGGCGTGGTGGTCTTGTTGCGCACCGAGCCGACGACCCGCTCGACGGTGTCGGCGGCTTGCACAGTCCAGTCCTGCCCAGCGGCTTCCGGCATGGCGGCACACTACCCTCGCCCGTCGATGCGCCTCGCCCTCGCCGTCCTCGCCGGTGCCGCCACCGCCACCTTCAGCGCCCTCGTGCTGGGCGAGTACGAGTTCGTGGGCACCACGCCGTACGTGGCCGGGGTGCTGTTCGGCCTGGTGGTGGCCGAGGCGATGGTGACGGTGGCCCGCCGCGGCGGCCTGGCCCTTGCCGTCGTGGCCGCGGCGCTGGCGGGCGGCGGCCTGGTGTGGGCGGCGTGGATCTCCTCGGGCCGCGACTGGGACTACGTGCCCACCCTGGCGTGGGTGGCGGTCGGCTTGGGCGTGGCGTGCGCGGGCGTGCGCACCGCCCGCGCCGCGGTCAGAACGTCTGGGCCACCAGCAAGCGACAGTCCGCCGTCGCCATGACCAGCACCCGGTGGTCGAGTGCTCCGGTGGCGCCCTCGATCCGGTAGACGAGGGCGACGGACGCCGTGCCCTCCCAGCGCAGGGTGGCGCTGTAGACGAGCGGGCCGAGCCCGTTGCCGTACTCCGAGGCCGCTGTCGGTCCACACGGGGTGCCCGGCGGCGACGAGCCCGCGCCGGCTCGGCGGGCGGACAAGGCTTGGGGCGAGCTCTCGACGGTGGCCCCCGCCGCCCCCGACGACGCGTCGCCCCCGCCTGCCGTGGGCGCCATGTCGGCCATGGCCTGGGGCTCCACCACGCCGCGCAAGCGCTCGGCCAAGGCGGTGGGGTCGGACTGGTCGCCGATGTCGGCTTCGGCACGCATGTCGGCGGCCTCCGGTGCGCTCGCCGCCATCTGGCTGCGGCCGTCGTCGTCGCCCCCGTTGACCAGCGACACCGCCACCATCACCACCACGACCAAGGCGGCGGCGGCCAAGGCGAACGGCCCCCGCCGGTCGCGGTGCAGCGGGGTCACGTTGGCAGCCCGCAGGGCGGCCGCCACCGCGATGTCGGCGGACGGCACCGCCAGCGGAGCGGCCACCGAGGCGGCGACGGCCCGGAACTGGTCGAGGCGGGCGGCGCACTCGCGGCAGCCCGCGGCGTGGGCCAAGGCTTCGGCGTCGTGGCCGTCGAGGGCCGCGCTCAGGCGCTCGTCGTCGGGGTGGGGGGAGCTCATGATCGTTCCGTTGGACGGTCGGCGGGCATGGACGGGTTCCCCAGGTCGGCGGCCAAAGCGGCCCTGCCCCGGGCGATACGGGAGCGAACCGTGCCGGGCGGGATGTCGAGCACCTCGGCGATCTCGGCGTAGTCGAGCGCGCACAGGTCGCGCAGCACCACCGCGGCGCGGTAGTCGGGCGGGAGGCGGCGCAGGGCGGCGTCTACGTCGATGCGGTCTCCCACCCGGCTCTCCACCGACGGCCCGGTGTCGGCCACCCGGGCCAGCGACAGGTCGTCAGTCGGCTCGGGCCGGCGCTTGCGCCGACGCAGTTCGTCGAGGCAGGCGTTGACCGCCACCCGGTAGGCCCACGTGGAGAACCGGCTGCGCCCGTCGAAGCGGCCGATGCCGCGGGCCATGGCGATGAGCGCGTCCTGGGCGGCATCGGCGGCATCGGCGTCGTTGCCGGTCATGCGCCGGCACACGGCGTACACGCGGTCGTACTGGGAACGCAGCATTGTGTCGAGGGCGGCACGGTCGCCCGCCGCCGCGCGGCGGGCCAAGGCGAGCTCGTCGGACACGAGCCGCAGGGTACTCAGGCCCGCAGGCTGACCTCGGCGATGCGGGCCTTGTTGCCCTCGCCGGGGTCGGTGATCCACAGCAGCACGGCGGCGCCGCGTCGGCCTTGGAGGTCGAAGGTGGTGTTGCCGTCGATGGCCGTCTTGGTGTCGACCGGCTCGCCCCAGTCGGCCAGCGTGCTGCTGGGCCGGTCGGCGACGTACACCGCCGCCGCCCACCCCGACGTCGGCGACTGCACCTCCAGTCGCCGCAGCGGCGAATCGCCGGGCACGGTGAGGACCAGCCCCAGCCCCTCCTTGAGCCTGCCGAACTGGCGGCTCTCGTAGGTGAGCGTGCTCCACATGGTCTCGGGGTTGCCGTCGAGCACGTTGGGGGCGTCGTCGTCGTTCTCGCTGCGGTCGCCCTGGGGGTCGAAGGCCTCGGCTGCCGTGGGCGTCACCACGCGTGCCGCCTGGGGCCGAGGCCGGGCCGCGGCGGGCTCGGTGTCGTCGTCGGGCAGGAACGACACGGCCACCATCCCGGCGGCGACGACCAGCAGCACGACGAGCAGGGCGGGCGCCCAGGCGCGGCGCGAACGGCGGGCCACCGGCACGATGCCGTCGGGGGGCGTGGGGTCGCGGACCACGAAGGGCTCGGCGTCGTCGTCGGCCAGGTCGACGGCCAGCAGCGCCCCGCGCAGGTCGGCCGCGCTCTGGTAGCGCTGGTCGGGCTCCTTGGCCATGGCCCGCAGCACGACCTGTTCGAGAGGGCGCGGGATGCCCGCGCACACCTGGCGAGGCCGCGGCGGCTCGGCCTGCACGTGCTGCATGGCGGTGGCCAGCTCGGTGTCGCCGCTGAACGGCGGCCGTCCGCACAGCATCTCGTAGAGCACGACGCCCAGTGCGTAGACGTCGGAGCGGGCATCGGGGGAGCGGCCCTCGACCTGTTCGGGCGACAGGTACTTGGCCGTGCCCACCAGTGCACCGGTGGCGGTGAGGTCGCCGCCCCCCGACTGCAGCTTGGCGATGCCGAAGTCGGCCACCTTGACCCGCACGCCCCCCGCCGGGGCTTCGCACAGCAGGATGTTGGCGGGCTTCACGTCGCGGTGCACCAGGCCCGCCCGGTGCGCGTGCTCCAAGGCATCGGCGACGTCGGCGGCGATGCGCACCGCTTCCCGCGGCGGCAGCGGCGACTGTTCCATCGACTGGCGCAGCGTGCGCCCCCGCACCAGTTCCATGACGATGAAGGCCACGCCGTCGTCGGCCCCTGCGTCGTAGGTGGCGACGATGCCGGGGTGGGTCAGCCGGGCGGCGGCGACAGCCTCACGGCGGAAGCGCTCGACGAAGCCGTCGTCGTCGGCCAGGTGGGAGTGCAGGATCTTGACGGCCACCGGCCGGGCCAGCACGTCGTCGACGGCTTCCCACACCTCGGCCATGCCCCCGCGGGCGACGGGGGAGACGAGGCGGTAGCGGCCGGCCAACGTGCGATCGGTGGTGAGGGGATAGGTGCGGTCCGACACGACCCCTTCACCGTACCCACGCAGCGCGGTCGCGCTGTGTCAGCGGGGGACGTGGAAGGTGACGCCGAGCACGCGGGGCCCGCCGTGGGCCCCGATGACGGCGCCGATTTGGCCGACGATGATCTCGTCGCGGGGGTAGACGGCGCCCAGCAGGTCGAGCATCTCCTCGATGTCGGGAGCATCGCCGTGCATGACCGCCAAGTCCTCGACGCGGGGGTACTGGCGCACCTTGTCGACCAGGTAGCGCAGCGACTTCGACCGGGTGCGCTGCTTCGACTCGGGCTCGACCTTGCCGTCGGCGATCTCGATGATCGGCTTGATCGACAACACCGACCCCAGCGCGGCCTGGGCGGCGCCGATGCGCCCGCCCTTCTTGAGGTTCTCCAGGGTGTCGAGGGCGGCGAAGGTGCGGGTGCGGGGCACCAGGTCCTCGGCCGCGCCCAGGCAGTCGTCGAGGCCCTTGCCCTGGCGGCTCATGCGCGCCGCGGCCACGGCCATGAGCCCTTCGCCCAAGCTCACCGTGCGGGAGTCGAGCACCCGCACCGGGATCGTGCCCTCCACGGCGCGGGCCGCCAACTGGGCCGACTGGAAGGTGGCGGAGAGGCCCGCGGCCAGGCACACGCACACCACGCCGTCGTTGCCCTCGTCCGCAGCGCGGCGGAAGGCCGCCTCGAAGGCGCCGGGCGAGGGTGCTGCGGTCTCGGGCAGCACGGGCGAGCCGTGCATCCGCTGCCAGAACTGTGTGGGCGTGAGGTCGAGCCGGTCGACGAGGGTCTCCTCGCCGAAGCGGATCGTCAGAGGGACGATCTCGATGCCCAGCTCGTCGGCCAGCTCCTGGGGGAGGTCGCAGGCACTGTCGGTCACCACTTTGACGGGGCTCATCGTTTCTCCTCGCTGGTGGCCGACACTGTGACGTCGTACCAGCTCTTGGTCCGGTCCCACTCCTTGAGGAGGTAGGACGTCGCCTGCTTGCGGACGGTCAAGCGAACTCGTCCCTGCTGGTCGACGGCGAAGGCCGTTATCTCGGCACTGTCCTTCGCCGCCCGGTCGGCGGCCGCCTGCTGGGCGGCCTCGGGGTTGCCGCGGTCGCGGATGATAAACGCCGCGTCGTCGGCCGCGTCGTGGGCCACGCCGTCGAGCTGGATGCGCACGATCACCGGGCTGCCGAGCTCCAGGGCCGCGAAGCCGAACAAGGCAATCCCCAGCACAAGTTTCACCAGCCAACCGGCGATCACGTGGTGCGCCTCCGAATGCGAAGAACGGTGTGGAGCTCTGCCACTCCGACGGCTCGGGCGACGAGAACGTACACCGCCACGCCCAGCGGCACCGCGATGGCGACCCGGGGGAGGGGGTCGTCGACCAACGCGTTGACGCCGGCCACGGCCACGGCCATCACTGCGGCGGCCGCACCGACGCGGGCCACGGTCGTGGCCAGGCGGGGGCCGTCGATGCCGTCGAGCCGGCGGCGGAGGTGGGCGAGGGCGACGGCGGTGCCCACCGTGTAGGCGACGGCGTAGGCGAGGGCCAGGCCTTGCACGCCGAGGGCGGGGTAGAGGGCGAGGGCCAAGGCGATGTTGAGGGCGTTCTCGACGGCGTAGAGGACGAACATCGACCGGGTGTCCTGCATGGCCTGGTACGCCCGCATGAGCAACAGGTACGCACTGAAGCCGGGCAGGCCGACGGCCAAGAGCGCCAACACGTCGGCGGTGGTCTCGGCGCTGGCGGCCCCGAAGGCGCCGTGTTCCAGGGCCACCCGCACGATGGGGTGCGCCAGCACCAGGTAGCCCACGGCCGCGGGCACCAGCACCAGGGCGATGGTGCGGAAGCCGAGCGACACCCGGGTGCGGAAGCCGTCGACGTCGCCGGTGCTCCAGCGGGAGGCGAGGTCGGGCAGCAGCGCGGTCATGACCGAGACGCTGAACACGCCGTGGGGGAGGAGGAAGAACACGAGCCCGGCTTGGTACGCGGTCACGTCGCCGGGCTCGCCCTGGTTGGCCAGCACCAAGACGATGTAGAGGCTGACCTGGTTGGCCGCGGCGAAGCCGAACGTCCAGCCCGACAGCCGCACGACCCGGCTGACGGCAGGGTGGCGCAGGTCCCACCGGGGGCGCAGGCGGATGCCCGCCCCCCGCAACGACAGCACCATCACCACGGCTTGGGCGGCCACGCCCGCGGTGGTGCCGAGGCCGAGCAGCATCAAGGCGCCGGTGTCGTTGCGCATGGCGGCCAGCGAGAGGTCGTCGGCGATGCGGGGCACGGCCAGCAGGGTGGCGATCACGACGAGGTTGTTGACCACCGGCGAGAACATGGGCGCCCCGAAGCGGCGGCGGGCGTTGGCCAGGGCGGTGGCCATGGTGATCACGCCGTAGAGCGCCACTTGGGGGGCGAAGAGGACGAGCAGGGTGGTGGCCACGGCGCGCTGGTCGGCCGCTTCGGGGCCGGTACGCCCCACCGTGTAGAGGCGGATGAGAAGGGGGGCAGCCAGGGCGAACAGGGCGCTGACCGCCACCATGACAACGGCAGCCGCGGTGGCGATGGCCGAGATGCCTTCCCACGCTTCTTCGTCGGACTTGGTGGCCAAGAGGTCGACGAAGACGGGGATGAGCGTGGCCGACAGGATGCCGCCCAGCACCAGTTCGTAGACGATGTTGGGGGTGGTGTTGGCCAGCGTGTAGGTGTCGGTGAGCCGGGTGAAGTTGAAGGCGTAGGCCAAGGCGACCAGGCGGCCGAAGCCGGTGAGGCGCGACAGCATGGTGCCCGCCGCCATCACCGCCGTGTTGCGGGCGAGGGTGGTCACGCGGGGACGAGGCGGCGGTTGCGGCGGCCGCGGACCAGGTGACGGGCCCACCACGCGGCGAGCACCAACAGGGCGCCCGCCGAGAGGACGAGGCCCACGCCGGAGATGGCCGTCGAGCGCACGGTGAAGCGGGTCTCGCCCACCACCAGGCCGCCGTCGGGCGACGTCAGCCGCACCCGCAGGGGGAAGGCGCCCGAGGTGCGGGCCTCGACCACGAACTGCTCGGTGGTGTTGCGCCGGGCCAGTTCCACGGACCGGGTCGACCCGGCGGGGAAGGCGAGCTTGTCACTGTCGACGTCGACCACCAGCCGGACCGGGTAGTCGGCCTCGTTGAGCACGGTGATGGGGATTTCCCCGCGGCGGGCCGTGAGGGTGATGGAGCGGTCCTGGGGCACCCGCACGAGGGTCAGTTCCTTGGCGATGAGCGAGTCGACGCCGTCGAGGTAGGCGGCCCGCCGCCGGGGGTCGAGGTCGACCGACTGTCCCACCAACAGGATCTCGTCCACGGTGTCGTCGCGCGGGTTGTCGGTGTCGAGCATGGCGGCGAACGAGCGGATGCGGCGGCGGGTGTTCTGGATGCGCTCGGCCGGGAGGGCGCCGGGGCCCACGTTGGCCGGTGGCGGGACGGGGGAACGGCGCAACACGTCGTTGCGGCGGCCGGTGGTGATGGGCGGCACGTCCTTGAAGATGGCCTCGACCGTGGCGCCCGCCACGATGGGGCTGGAGGCGACGCCCGCCAGCACCGTGTCGAGGAAGGAGCGGTCGCCCGACCACGACCGGGGCGGCAAGGCCACCACGCCCCGCGAGCGGCCGGGCCGGTCGAAGTAGAGGACGGCGAGGTCGGCCAGCAGGTGATGGGCGGCCAGGGCGGGGTCGTCGCCTCGGCTGAAGTGGGCGGCCAGCCCGGCGTCGGCGGCCAAGGCCACCGGGCGGCGCACCTCCCGGTTCTCCAGCTCGAAGGGCTGGGCCAGGGTGACGTCGAGGTCGACCGGGGTGAGCAGGGGGTCGGGGACGACGAGGTGGTCGACCTGCTGGTCGCGGAACTGCTGGAGGGCCGTTTCGTCGAGGTGCTCCTCGACCACCGCCAGGTTGGGGTCGGGCTCGGCCGCGAGCAACTGGTCGAGCACCTGGCTGCCGCGCTGCACCTGGCTGGTCGCCTCCGAGCGCAGGCTGGCGAAGGCGGTGGGCGGGACGGGCACGTAGGTGGCGCCCACCACTTGGCGGCCGGTGGTGGCCCGGGCCAGGGTGGCCACTGCGTTGCGGGCGGCGTCGTCGGGGGACGACGCCAGCGCCTGCAGCGTCTCCGGGGTGGGCTTGAGGGTGAGGGGCACCTCCCGGTGGGCGTCGACCGCGGCGGCCAGCCCCACCAGGCGGTCTCGGTCGCGGTCGGGCAGTTGGCGGACGCCGTCGGGGCGCAGGGCGGGCGGGGCGTGAAAGGGCACCACCAGGCCGAAGCGCAGCTTCTGGCCGCCGTCGGCCGGGGGCGTGGCGTAGACGAGGTGCGTCACCAGCCGGGCCAGGACGGGACCGCCGCCTGTGCGCCGCAACTCGGCGCGCACCGGGTAGACGCCGGGCTCGCGCAGGCGCAGGCGGCCGTTGTCGGCGGGCTGGGCCGGGTCCTGCACGGGAATGTGCACGTTGCGGGCGCCGCCTGCGTCGGGGGGAAGCTGCGCCAACGGCGTGGCGGGGGTGACGGTGATGGCCGAGCCCCGGATGCGGTCCTCGAGGGTGAGGGCGTACTCCGAGCGGCTGGCCACCGCACGGAAGACCGACACGGCCAGTTCGGTGTCGGCCAGGTCGACGTCGCCCAGGACCACCAGGCGCAGCACGAAGTCGCCGCCGGGCGTTACCCATGACGTCTGCGAGGCCAGCCGCAGCGCCGGAGGGGGCGGCTGCTGCTGGGCCGCAGCCGCAGTGGCCAGCGTGGCGGCCAGGACCGCCGCCGCCAGCAGGGCGCGCTTCAAGGAGCCAGGCCCGCGCTGAGCACGGTCAGCCCGCTCGGCTCGCGCCGGAAGCCGAGGCTTTCGTAGAGGGCGAGTGCTCGCTCGTTCTGCAACTGGGTGTTGACCACGGCGCGCTCCACGCGCCACCGGCGCAACCACCGCAGCCCGTCGAGGACAAGCGCCCGGCCCACGCCCGCGCTCTGCCGGTCGGGGGCGACGGCCAAGCGCTGGAGGAAGCCGCGGCGACCGGCTCGTCCCGTCACCGCGTAGCCGAAGACGTCGGGGTCGGCGGCCAGCCGGAAGCGGGCGTGCGGGGTGGCTCTGACTGCTTCCTCCAGGCCTCGTTCGTCGAGCCGCCAGAAGGGCGGGAAGGCGACGCCGTCCACGGCCAGCACAGCAGTGCGGTCACTGGGCCGGGCCCGGCGCAGGGCGCGTTCCGACTCGGTGGCGGGCGGCAGGTCGCGCACCTCGTGGGCGAGCAGGTGGAGCTCTTCTTCCACCTCGAAGCCCGCGGCCAGGAAGCCCGCCTGTTCGCCCGGTGCCAAGGCGCCCGTGACCACCCGTGTGAACCCCCGAGCGGCCAGTTGCTCGCAACAGCGCCGCACGAAGCTCGCCGATGGCGCGGGGGCATCGGGCACCGGGGTGAGAAAGGCGACGCGACGATCACCGCGCCAAGGCCCGGTCCTGGCGCGTTCGGCCCCCCAGCGGATGACGTCGATCTCGGCGCCCACGGCAAGGCGAGGTTACCGACCCGGGTTCAGGCGGCGCGGACGGAGGTGACGATTGCTGTCGGACGATGGTCGCGGTGCCACGTCGCCGTGTCGAGCGAGCTCGTGGGGTCGACCCAGAAGCTGAACCGGGCCATGTCTCCTCCCGACGTGCCGGTGAGGTGGACGATGGAAAGCTGGCCGCCCTCTGTGGCGTCGAAGCGAGAGACGGCGAATCCCAGCGCTCGCAGCTCGGCTTCGACCGTGGCCACCACCTGCCGAGGTGCGTCGACGGGGACGTAGTCCCACGAGGTCACGTAGCCCACGCGACGACCGCTCCCCGTCTTCCCTTCGGGAATGACCTCGCCCTCGGAGTCGATCGCATGGTCTTGGGTGACGGCCACGGCGCGGGCGCCGTTCACCTCACGGAGCTGCGCCGCCAAGGCGTCGTTGCGAGCCTTCACCGAGGCAGGCGCCGCGGGTCGACCGTCGCGCAGGACCACCACGGCGGCGGCGCCCAGCCCGACGAAGACGGCGAGGGCCACCCAGGTGAATCGCCTCGTCGTCATGGTGCAGCCAGCGTACGACCGAAGGCCTAGCCTCGAAGGGTGGCTGTCCTGCTCGGCACGTCGCCCCGGTTCCTCGACCACGACACCGGCTCCGGCCATCCCGAGCGCCCAACCCGGCTCGACGCCGTGTTGCGCGGCATCGATGCCGCGGGCGTGGCCGACGCCCTGGTGCGGGTGGCGCCCCGCGCTGCCACCCGGGCCGAGCTCGAACGGGTGCATCCCGCCGGCTACCTCGACGCCGTCGAGGGCTTCTGCGCGGCGGGCGGGGGCCGGATCGACGCCGACACGACGGTGAGCGCCGAGTCGTGGGACGCCGCCGTGCTGGCCGCAGGCGCCGGGCTCGACGCCGTGGAGCGCCTCGACCGGGGCGAGGCCGACGCCGCCTTCCTGGCCCTCCGACCGCCCGGCCACCACGCCACGCCCCGCACGCCCATGGGCTTCTGCCTGATCAACAACGTGGCGGTGACGGCGGCGGCCTTGGCCGACCGGGGCGAGCGCGTGTTGGTCGTCGACTGGGACGCCCACCACGGCAACGGCACCCAGGACGCCTTCTACGCCGACGGCCGGGTGGCCTACCTCTCGCTCCACCAGTTCCCGCTCTATCCCGGCACCGGCCGCCTCGACGAGACAGGGGCGGGCGAGGGCGCGGGCACCACGGTCAACCTGCCGCTTCCGCCGGGCACCACCGGTGACACCTACCTGGCCGCCTTCGACGAGGTGATCGCCCCGCTGGCGGAGCGGTTCCGCCCCACGTGGTGCCTCATGTCGGCGGGCTTCGACGCCCACCGGGCCGACCCGCTCACGTCGCTCGGGTTGTCGGCGGGCGACTTCGCCCTGCTGGCCGAACGGGTGGCCGCGCTCGTGCCCGCGGGCAGGCGCATCGCCTTCTTGGAAGGCGGCTACGACCTCGACGCGCTGGCGGCGTCGGCCGGTGCCTGCGTGGCTGCGTTGGCAGGTGCGGCATATCGGCCCGAACCGCCCACCTCGGGCGGCATCGGACGCTCGGTGGTGGAGGCCGTCAAGCGGGTGGTCGATCGCGCCGATCCCTAAGGCGGTGCTCGATCTCAACGAACTCCTTCGTTACACCGTGGAGCAGCGGGGGTCCGACCTGCACGTCAAGGTCGGCTCGCCGCCCCACGTGCGCGTCGACGGACACCTCATGCCCGCGCCCTTCGACCGGGTCACCCCCGCCGACGCCGAGCGCATGGCCTTCCAGATCATGCCCAAGGACCGGGCCGACGAGTTCGTCGACTCGGCCGAGGCCGACTTCGCCCTGAGCCTGTCGGGTCTGGGCCGCTTCCGGGTCAACGTCTTCCGCCAGCGCGGCTCGGTGGGCCTGGTGTTCCGCCGGGTGCTGCCCGGCATCCCCAGCTTCGAGTCGCTGGGCCTGCCCTCGGTGGTGCGTCGGCTGGCCGAAGAGCCCCGCGGCCTGGTGCTCGTCACCGGCCCCACCGGCTCGGGGAAGACCACGACCATCGCAGCGATGATCGACCACATCAACGAGACAAGCGCGGTCAACGTCGTCACCATCGAGGACCCCATCGAGGTCCTGCACGTCGACAAGAAGGCCATCGTCAACCAGCGCGAGATCGGCACCGACACCCGCGACTACGCCATGGCCATGAAGCGGGTGCTGCGCCAGGACCCCGACGTCATCTTCATCGGCGAGATGCGCGATCCCGAGACGGTGTGGGCCGCGCTGGCCGCGGCCGAGACCGGCCACCTCGTGCTGTCGACCCTGCACACCACCAACGCAGTGGAGACGGTCAACCGCATCGTCGACTTCTTCCCGCCCCATCAGCAGAAGCAGATCCGCCTGACCATGGCGTCGTCGATGCGAGGCGTGGTCAGCCAACGCCTGCTCGAGCGGGCCGACGGCAAGGGCCGGGTGCCCTCGGTGGAGGTGCTGGTCATGACCGGGCGCATCTTCGACCGCATCGTCGACCCCAACGCGGGCGGCAACGAGTCAATCGAGGACATCATCGCCGAGGGCGAGTACTACGGCATGCAGACGTTCGACCAGAGCCTGTTCGGCCTCTACAAGAACGGCTTGGTCGACATGCGCTCGGCCATGGCGGCGGCGTCGAACCCGCATGACTTCCGCATCGCCTTGCAGCAGGCGGGCCTGCTCCCCACCTAGTAGTGACCTGAGTCGGAAATCCACCGGCATCTCGACGGCCAGGGTCGCCGCTCGCGGCGTTCTCGGATCTAGCGGTGGGGCAAGGCCAGCGCGTCGATCCTGCGGCCTTGCGACCGACGACCCTGGCTCGCCGAACTGCTCACTGACTTCCGACTCAGGTCACTAGGCAGCCATGCGGCGGCGGGCTTCGACGGCCACGGCGGCCAAGGCGACCATCGACAGCAGGATCAGCCACCACGGCAAGCCGTCGCGCTTCTTGTCGTCGTCGGCGTCGTCGGCTGCCTTGAGCGCCCCGTCGAAGGTGAAGGTGAGCGAGCGCTCCTGGTCGGCCCCGCCCTGCACCAAGCGCAGCTTCATGCGGGCGTCGTAGGTGCCTGGCTCCAGCGGCTTCGGCGGTGGCACCTTGAACGTGCGCTGCTCGCGGGGCGGCACCGTTCCCAGTACCGGGAGGTCCGTCGACCCGTCGAGCCCGCCGCGGCTGATCGTGAGTGTGCCGAGGGGCTCGACCAGCAGGTCGCCGGTGTTCTGCACGTCGACTTCGAAGGCGTCGCCCGCCCAGCGCAGGTCCTTGAACTCGAACGTCCGAGCCAACCCGCCTGTGCGGCCGCTCTCGCCCGCCGCGGACTGCACGGTGAGGTACACCCGGACCCCCACACGCTGCACGAGCTGCACGTTGCCCGACCCTGTCGGCGGCCCCGCCTTCTGCGCCACCACGGCGGCGATGTGGTCGCCTTCGGCGGCATCGGCGGGCACCTTCACCCGCACGCTCACGGGCGTGGTGCCCCGGGCGGGGACCCGCACCCGAGCGGGGGTGACGGTCAGCCATCGGCCGTCGGCCTGGGTGGCTGTCCCCGGGGCGAACTGCCCGTCGCCGGTGATGGTGGCGTCGACGGGGGCAACGTCGAGCTCGATGGGCTTGTCGGTGAGGTTCACGGCCAGCAGGCGGTCGCTGAACTCGGCGCCCGGCTCCACGGTGCGGACCACGTAGGACCGGTCACGGGCTTCGGCGGTGGCAGGACGGTCGGGCCGCAACGAGAACTCGGCGTTCTCGGCGGCCGACGCCGGTGGCGGCGCAACCAGTGCGAGCGCCACCGCCAGGGCGCCCCACAGGTTGCGCCGCACGCCGGGCCTCAGCTGACCGTTTGCGTGACGACGACGCTGTAGGTGCCGGCCTCGGTGTTGGGCGGGACGGTGAAGGTCAGCGTCGGGTTGTAGGTGTAGGTACCACCACCGGCGCCCAGCAACGACACGGCCACGGGGACCGGCGTGGTGTTGTTGAGGAAGCCGCCTGCGCCTGCGCTCACGCCGCTGAGCAGGCTGCCCGTGCCGGCGGTGACGGTGCCCGTCACCAAGCCGAGCGGGGCTGCGGCGGTCAGGGGGATCGTCTTGGGCGTGGCGCCGGCCGTCGACATCGACGCCGTCGTCGTCAGGGCGGTCACCGACCATCCGAGAAGGGTCCCACGGGCGTCGGTCACCGTGGTCTCACCCATGGCGGCTGTGGCCACCGAGCCGGGAGCGACGGAGATGGTGCCCAGCGAGGCGGCGTCAGGGGCGGCGATCGTCAGGCTGCCTGCTTGAAGGGTCACCGAGACGGTGGTGGAGTCGTCCGCAGCAAGGGCCGCGGGTGCCAGCGAGAGGGTTGCGGCTGCGGCGGTGAGGAGGATGAACGGCTTGCGAACGGTCACGGGGGTTTCCTTCCGACTGGGTGCTGAGAGAAGTTTCGGCACGCGCAGTGGTTGACTCCATGGCCCGATGTGACGGTTTCACCGTCCCCGTTCGAACTAGTTACACAGGGGGCTGAGCGTGGTGCGCGACACCTGCGCCGTCGGCGCGCTGCGCCAGTTCCCCTTGGTTGCCTGCACCACGTAGTGGTAGGTGGTGGCGAACGACAGGCCGGTGGCGGTGAACGTCGTGGTGCTTCGTCCGCCGACGGTGCCGATGGCGGTGTAGGGGCCGCCCGAGAGCAGCGAGGCCCGCACCTCGTAGCCGTCGGCCCACGTCGACGCCGTCGCCGTCCACGTCAGGGTGATCGACGCCATCACGGCTGCGGTGCACGGCCCGTGGCCCGCCGCCAGGTTGGTGGGGGGCTGCAGGGTGTCGGTCGACACCGTGGCCGACACGGACGCGCCGTCGAGGAACGACGCCGACGCCACCGAGGCGGTCAGCAGCAACGCCGTGAGCACGGCGAGGACGGATGCCGCTCGGTCACGCACGCTGCCGCGATGCCAGGGCGCCGACGGACAGGAGGGCGACGACGGCCAGTGCCCCGCGGGCGTCGAGGGGTTGCGGGTGCGGCCGCAGTGTCGTCACCGGAAGTTCGTCGTCGTCCCGCCAGATGTCCTTGAGCCACAACACGGCGAGGAGGAGGGGGACGGCGAAGAGCACGAGCTGGCGGGCCAGGGGCGCGCGCAGCTTCTCGAAGGCGTAGCCCACGCCGGGAATGGCGGCTCGCACCTTCCACACCTTTTGGCCTTGGAGCTCGGCCACCCACGCGTCGGGGGCGTTGTTGGCGTCGCCCTTGGTCACCACGGTGCCGGGCTTGACCACCTCGACGACCCGATGGGTGACGACGCGCCGGTCCTCGACGGGGATGCGATAGGTGATGACGTCGCCGACCTTGACCTGAGGAATGGCGACCGGCGTCGACACCACGATCGTGCCCTCCGGCATGTCGGGGCGCATGCTGGCGGTGAGCACGGTGTAGGTGCGGTAGGCGCCGGTGCGCGGCCCCAGGGCGAGGGCGCAGAAGACGAGGGCCGAGCACGCGACGAAGACCGGCCCGAGGAGCCGGCCTGCAGTGAGGGCGAGTGTGGCGAGTCGACGCATCGATGTTCCTCCCCGAACGAGGTCCGGCCGGGCCGCACGGGGGGGTGCGGCCCGGCCGTTCCTTCAGTCAGTGGTTACTTGCTGCCGCCCGCCCGCTGGGTGGCGTTGAAGGTGTAGGTGATGACCGACTCGAGGCCCTGGAAGTTGTTGCCCGCCGTGCTGGGCAGGTCGACGGTGACCACCATGTCGTCACTGGAGCCTGCGGTCAGCGACGCCATGCCCGAGAGGGCGATCGTGCTGCCGAGGATGGCCCGCCGAGCGAGCACTGTGGAGACGGTGCCGGCGCACGTGTAGGTGTACGGCGTGGTGAGGGATTCCACCCAGGCCACCGAGCACTTCTCGATCTTCATCTGCAAGCCGTCGGTGGTGTCGCTGGTCAGCAGGGTGCTGGCCGCAGCCGTGGTGCTCAGGGTGACGGAGGCCAGGTTCTGGTTGCCGTCGTTGCTGAGCACGACCCGGCGCTGCAGGGAGTCGCCCGGCACCATGCCGCTGGCCCCCACGTTGAGGCGGTTGTTGGCCCCGACGTCGGCCAGGTCGATCGTGACGGTTCCCGCTGTGATGGTGGCGCTGGCGCTGTCGGTGTCGGTGAAGGTCGCAAAGGTCCCCAGCCCGGCGATGCTCGCTGCGGCCCCGACTGCACCGATGGAAAGCAGGATCTTGCGGGTCGTCTTCATGTGTGATGCCTCTCCCTTGTTCGCCCTTGCAGTACGAAGGAAAGCTTCGGCCCGTCACCCTCCGTGAGTGGAGCGTGGTTTACGAAACCGCCCGACCGGGCTACTGCCGGTGCTCCGGGTGGGTGACAAGTCATTGACGTCAATAGCCCGATCAGGCCGGCCCGCTGGGCGGTTCGCGGCCTACCGGTAGCCTCGGTTGCCGTGATCCCCCAGCGCTTCCTTCCTCTTCGCGACCAGACGGCCGACCTGGCCGAGCGGTTCGCGCGGGCGGGAAAGGCGCTGTACCTGGTGGGCGGCGTGGTGCGCGACGCCCTGCTCGACCGGGTGCGCGAGGAGGACGACCTCGACTTCACCACCGACGCCCTGCCCGACGAGATCGAGGCGTTGATCGCAGGCGAGGCCGAGGCGGTGTGGCTGCAGGGCAAGCGGTTCGGGACCATCGGGTGCGTGTGGCAGGGGCGCCGGTGCGAGATCACCACGCACCGGGCCGAGGCCTACACGCCCGACTCGCGCAAGCCCGAGGTGGCGTTCTCCGACGTTGTCGACGCCGACCTCAGCCGGCGCGACTTCACGGTCAACGCCATGGCGTTGCGGCTGCCCGACTTCGAGCTCATCGACCCGTTCGGGGGGATTGCCGACCTGGCTGCGGCCCGGCTGCGCACGCCGTTGTCGCCCGAGGAGTCCTTCGCCGACGACCCGCTGCGCATGCTGCGCGCCGCCCGCTTCCTGGCCGGGTACGGGCTGACGCCGGAGCCTGCGTTGGTGGCCGCCGTCGAGGCCATGCATGCCCGGTTGGAGATCGTGTCGGCCGAGCGGGTGCGCGACGAGTTCGACAAGCTGATCGTCGTGCCGCGCCCGGGGCCGGGGCTGTGGTTCCTGGTGGAGACGGGGCTGGCCGACGAGTTCCTGCCCGAGTTGGCGGCCATGCGGTTGGAGCAGGACCCGATTCATCGGCACAAGGACGTGCTGGCCCACACCATCGCCGTGGTGGAGAACACCACATCGGACCGGTGGCTGCGGCTGGCGGCGCTGTTCCACGACGTGGGCAAGCCCAAGACCCGCTCGATCGGGCCCGCGGGCGTGTCGTTCCACCACCACGAGGTGGTGGGTGCGCGCATGACGCGCGACCGGATGAAGGCGCTGCGGTACTCGACCGACGACGTCGAGGCGGTGTCGCGCCTGGTCGAACTGCACCTGCGCTTCCACGGCTACCGGGAAGGCGACGGCGGCTGGACCGACGCCGCCGTGCGCCGTTACGCCCGTGATGCCGGGCCGTTGCTCGACCGGCTGAACGAGCTCACCCGCTGCGACTGCACCACCCGCAACAAGCGCAAGGCGGCCGAGCTGGCGACGCGCATGGACCAGTTGGAGGAGCGCATCGAGCGGCTGCGGGAGCAGGAGTCGCTCGACTCGTTGCGCCCCGACCTCGACGGCCGCCAGGTCATGGAGCACCTCGGCGTGCGCCCGGGCCGCGTGGTGGGCGAAGCGCTAGCCATGCTGCTGGAGCTCCGCCTGGAAGAAGGCCCGCTGGGCGAAGAAGAGGCCTACCGCCGCTTGGACCAGTGGTGGGCGTCACGCTCGCGGGCCACCGACTGAGGCGGTGCTGCCTGAGACTTGGTTCGTCACTTCAGGTGCGTCGGTCGACGCTCCGCGACAAGGCCCGAGGTGACAGGCATGGTCTGACTCTTGCCGTCCTCGTTGATCAACACCGCTACGTGAGGTCGCACTTGGACGGGGACGCGCACGGGGACCGCCACGACAGCGGTACTGCGACCGGGAAACACGCTGGGCCATACGACCTCGTCGGCCGGGAACTCGGTGCCGTCGCGCGCTCGCAAGAGAACCCTGGGCGCCGGCGTGGCGGTACGTTCGCCAATGTTCGTGGCTACGACTGGGAGGATCCACACGTGGTGGGGCCCGGGCTGGGTGTAGAGGATGTCGGGCTCCTGCACCGGCTGCCCGGTGTCGTACGCGAAGTGCGCATCGTTGGGATCGTGGACCCCGACGGCGATGAGTGCCATCACCAGCACCGCTACGGCTGCTCGCCCGAGCACATCTGCGAGCGTCTCTCCGACCACCATTTTGGTCGCCCCCCAGGCAGCCGCGCGCAGTCGGCTCATGGGCTGTGGGACGGCGGGACGAGATGGTGGACTTGACCGAGCGGTGCTGTCAGGTCGAGCCCCACGGAGGCCACGAGCACGCGCAGATCGCCGCGCTGGAGGTGTACCGCGCAGTAGGCCGGCGGCTCGTCTCCCGACGCCGCGACCGAAGGCGGCCCGAGAGGATCGCCCGGCTTTGCGGCGATCAGTTCGCCGAGTTGATGCTCGGCCAAGCGGACCGATGCAATCGGCGCCCACGTGATGAACGTGACGAACGCCCGCCCCGGCGGCGCTCCCCAGTCCACCGATCGCAGCGCCGTCTGCAGTGCATCGAGATCCGCTGTCGACGGCGAGCTCGGGAGCACGGCCGGGGTTATCTCCACGACCGTGTCGTTGTCGTAGAGCATCAGCTTCAGCGCATCGTCGCCCGCCGTCTCCAAAAGCACTGTCGTCGCCGGGCTCATCCGCTTAACGCACAGGCGCGTCACGTCCGCCAGCACGGCGTGGTCGAGGAAGGACAAGGCGTCGTCGTCCTTGCGGCGGTCGAGTTCCCGCAACAGGCTTTCGGCGACGGCGCGCCACGTTGCCTCATCGCGCCAATTGGGCGAGGCCTCCACGGGCATGTCGGGCGACGAGGTCGAGAGCAGCTCGGCGAGGAGGTCCGGCGGCGGCACGCCGAGCGCAGTGGCGAGAGCGATGAAGGTCGTAAGCCGAGGATCGCCACCGTGGGATTCGAGATGCAGGAGGGTGCCGGGTGCCACGCCGGCCGCCTTGGCGAGGCCGCGGAGGCTGCGCTCGGCGCGCCGGGTGCGAAGCACATTCTGAAAGGCCGTCGGCATCACCGCAGCGGCTTGTTCGGCGTCCTCCATCGGTTCTGCGCCCTTCGTGCAATGTATTGACCACACCGGTCAATACATTGTGCACAAATGCCATTGATGGGATTCAAGTGCGCGAAGACCCAAACAGCCGTTTCCCTTGGGAAAGCATGGCCCGCCAGCGGTTTGGTGCTACCTCGACGAACGGGAAGGGCACGACCTTGCCGGTCGAGCGGTCGTAGAAGGCGTGGGGGTGGTCGGCGGGCAGGCGGCACAGGACGTGCACGCTCACGCCGGTGCCAGGGCCGGGGTTGCGCACCCGGTGCCAGCCTTCGCCTTCGTCGGGCAGCAGGTAGGTGATGTCGCCCTGGTGCCAAACGTGGCGTGACGTCTCGGCCCGCTCGTCGTCGTAGCGGGTCTCTTCGTCGCCACCCTGGAGGTAGCCGATCACGCCCCAGCAGCCGTGGTGGTGCACGCCACTCGACGTCCCCTCGGGGAACACCACGGCGAGCACGTGGAAGCGCCCGTCGGGATCGGCGTGCAAGAGGTTGCCGACCGCCTCGCCTTCGTAGGGCTCGTACGCCCAGGCCGGGATGGGATCGGCCGCCGCCAGCAGCGCCGCCATGGCCGGCCGCATGCCGTCGCACCGCGCCCGATCCGACCCGTCACCGTTGGCCAGCGCGGCGTCCACGGCGTCCACCAATGAATCGATTGCGGCAGTCCTCACCGCGCCATCGTGCCTCGCCCCATCCGAAGTTGCGTAGGAATCGCGCCGAAAAACGGCACGGTTCCTCCGCAACTACGACGTGAGCAGCTTGACCACCGACTCGACGTCGGACAGGTCGTCGAGCACGGCGTCGGCATCCACGCCGTCGAGCTCGTAGGGACGGGCACCCGTGCGCACCAGCGCACAGCGCCCCCCGCCCGCCCGGGCGCAGGCCAGGTCGTGCACGGTGTCGCCCACCACCCACACCTCGTCGGGCCGGAACCGCCCGCCCGCCCGCGCCAACGCCACCGGCACCAGGGCCAGCCGATCGGGGTTGTCGCTGCCGAAGGCGCCGATCTCCAGGTCGAGCCACCGGTCGAGGTCGAAGGCGGCCAGCTTGGTCGCCGCGTTGGCCGCGGTGTTGCCGGTCAGCACCGTCTGCACCAGGCCGGGCTCGTCGTGCAGGCGGGCCAGCACGTCGCGCACCCCCGGCAGCACGGTGCCCGCCTCGCGCATGAGCTCGACGGCCTTCGCCAACTCCGCCTCCAACCGGCCGAGCACGAGGGGCAGGTGGTCGTCGCCTGTGTCGATGCCCATGGAAGCGAGGATCTCCAGGGCGATCTGCGGGTCGGTCTTGCCGCCCATGCGCACGCCGTGCGCCCCGGGGTGACGGCCCACGGCATGCTCGACGGCCAGCGAGAACACGTCGGCCGCCACCTGCCCCGCCCGCACCAACGTGCCGTCGATGTCCCAGAGCACGAGGCGACCCATGGCGGGCGACGGTAGCGTCCGTGGCCATGGTCGCCCGCATCCAACTGGCGCACCTGCCGACGCCCCTGGAACCGGCGCCTCGGCTGGCCGCCGCCTTGCACATGGACGACGACGCCCTCTGGATCAAACGCGACGACTGCACCGGGTTGGGCGGCGGCGGCAACAAGGCCCGCAAGCTTGAGTACCTGTGCGCCGACGCGCTGGCGCAGGGCTGCGACACCTTGGTGACGGGCGGCGGCCGGCAGAGCAACCACGTGCGCATGACCGCCGCCGCGGCCAACAAGCTCGGCCTCGACTGCACCATCGTCCTGTCGAGCGACCCGCCTGCCACACCGACGGGCAACGTCGTACTCGACCTGGTGCTGCGGCCGACCATCGAGTGGGCGGGCCGTCTCGACTACGTCTCCCTGGAGGCGGCCATCGACGACGCCGCCGAACGCCTGCGGGCCGCCGGCAAGCGTCCGTACGCCATGCCCATCGGTGGCGCCTCCGTCATCGGGGAACAGGGTTACGTGGCCTGCGCGGCCGAACTGCCCGACGACGTCGACCTGGTCGTCACCGCCATCGGCTCGGGGGGGACCCAAGCGGGACTGGTGGCGGGGCTTGGCGACCACGCCAAGGTGCTCGGCGTCGACGTCGGGGCCCGCACCGACCCGGCCGAGGCGGTGGCCCATGGCGCGGCCGCCGCCGCCGAGTACGCCGGGTTGCGCACGCCCGTGGGCACGCCGCAGGTGGACTTCACCCAGGTGGGGCCGGGGTACGCAGTGCCGACGGCAGAGGGCCGGGAAGCCGTCGACCTCGCCGCCCGCACCGAAGCGCTGCTGCTCGACCCCGTCTACACGGGCAAGGCCATGGCCGGCCTGGTTGCCGCCCGCCGCGCCGGGCGCATCGAGCGCCACACCCGCACCGTGTTCCTCCACACCGGCGGGCTGCCCGCCCTCTTCGCCTACGCCGAGTGGGTCAGGTCCGGTCCCACGTGACGCGACGGGAGCCCTCGTAGCACTGGTAGTGCCCGACCGGCATCGCCTCGTCGTCGGTGGCCACGGTGCAGTGCCACCCCTCGCCCGCGTCGAACTGACGCGGGCCGGTGACGAAGTTGTGCGAGTCGGCGACGCGGCGCACGACCGCTTCGGCTCTGGCGCAGTCAGGTGTGGCGGGGTCGGGGCCGAGGCTTGTCTGCGACCGCACGTTGAAGGCGACACGGTCGGTGCCCGGCTCGAAGCCGATGTCGGGGCACGCGTCACTGCTCGGTGCCGTCACCGGCGCGTCCGTGGCGTCGTCCTGGCACGCGCCGAGGGCGAGCACGGCGACAAGCCCGAGGGCGAGCAGGCGGGCGGTCAGCTGCCTTCCTTGCGGGCCCGGACGATCAGCGTGCGGGGCACGTAGCGGAACGTCTCGCGCCACTGCTGGCTGCGCGGCCCGGTGTGGGTGGGTGCGGGCTCGAGGATGGTGTCGACCCGATAGCTGGCCCGCACCAGGCTCATGTAGATCTCACCGATGGTGTGGTGGTAATCGGTGAACGGGATCCCGTTCCACTCGTAGTCGATGGGGGAGCGGTCGAAGTACGAGCGGCGCACCAGCAGCGGCTGGTCGGAGTCGTCGTCGATGAGGTCGTAGGCCGGGTGGGGGAGGCTGAACACCAAGGGCGCGCCGACCTTGAGCACCCGGTGCACCTGGCGGAAGACCCGGTTGAGGTCCTCGACGTAGCCGAACGAATAGGCGCTGAACACCAAGTCGATGGAGTCGGCCCGCAGGAAGGCGAGGTCGGCCAGGTCGCCCTGGCGCAGCTCGACCCGCACTTCCTCCCGCTCGCACAGGCGCTTGGCAAAGGCCAGTTGCTCGGCCGAGAAGTCGATGCCGATGGCCGTTGCGCCCTGCTTGGCGAAGGCGATGGAGCACTGGGCGCCGCCGCACCCGAGCTCGAGCACCCGCTTGCCCTTGACGTCACCGAGGAGGCGGAAGTCGACCTCGGTGCCGATGTCGGGGCCGTAGTGCACCACGTCGGTGGGGAGTTGGGCGCCCGCCTGGTAGGCAGCGGCGTGACGATCCCAGGCGGCAGCATTGTCGGTCGGCATTGGGAAGATGTTGCCCCACGGGGACCCATGAGAGTCGTGACCTTCAACATTCAGCACGGTGCGGGCGGCGATGCGGCCGCCTTGGGGCGCGCCTGCGCGGGGTTGCAGGCCGACGTGCTGGCGCTCCAGGAGGTCGACGTGCGAGTGCCCCGATCGCGCTTCGTCGACGAGGTGGCAGTGGTCGCCCGGGCCACCGGCATGCACTCGGTGTTCGCGCAGACGTGCCGCGTCGGCGGGGTGGGGCGCTACGGCAACGCCCTGTTGACGCGGGCACCGATGGCCGACGTCGAGGTGGTGCGACTGCCTCGCGTCGGCCGCACTGAGCGGCGCGGTGCGGTGCTGGCGTCGGTCGACGGCGTGACGGTGGCGGCCACCCACCTGTCGATCCACCAAGGGGAGAGCGCGGCCCAACTCACCGCGCTGGTGGAGCTGGTGCGGGAGCGGCCGCAGCCGTGGGTGTTGCTGGGCGACCTCAACCGCTTCCCCGACCAGCTCGACGCGCTGGCAGGCTTCGACCTGGCCGACACCGCTGAGCCGACCTTTCCCGCCGACGCGCCCCGAGCCCGCATCGACCACATCGCCGTCGTGGGCCTGCGCATCGAGTCGGTGGAGGTGCTGCCCCGGCAACCGGTCAGCGACCACCGCCCCCTCGCCGCCACGTTGATTTCGCAGTAGTTACAAGCCGGCTCGTAACTACTGCGATCTCAACGGGCGGGAACTACTTGCCGTCGGCGAAGTCGTCAACCATCTGGCGGGCCACTTCGTCGCGGTACTGCACGGGGGGCGACTTCATGAAGTAGGCGCACGCACCCATGACCGGTCCGCCGATGCCGCGGTCCTTGGCCACCTTGGCGCAGCGCACGGCGTCGATGATCACGCCCGCCGAGTTGGGCGAGTCGTGGACCTCGAGCTTGAGCTCCACCGTCAGCGGCACGTCACCGAAGTTGCGGCCCTCAAGGCGGATCATCGCCCACTTGCGGTCCTCGAGCCACGGCACGTGGTCGGACGGGCCGATGTGCACGTCGCGGTCGGAGATGCCGGCGTCGATCTGCGAGGTGACCGACTGCGTCTTGGAGAGCTTCTTCGACTTCAGCCGCTTGCGCTCCAGCATGTTCATGAAGTCCATGTTCCCGCCGAAGTTCAGCTGGTACGTGTGGTCGATCGTCGTGCCACGGTCCTCGAACAGCCGGGCCAGGGTGCGGTGCACGATGGTGGCGCCCACCTGCGACTTGATGTCGTCGCCCACGATCGGCACGCCGGCCGCGGTGAACTTGGCCGCCCACTCGGGGTCGGAGGCGATGAACACGGGGATGGCGTTGACGAACCCGACACCGGCGTCGAGGCAGGCCTGCGCGTAGTAACGCTGCGCCTCCTCGGAGCCGACCGGCAGGTACGACACCAGCACGTCGGCGCCCGATTCCCGCAGGGCGGCGGCCACGTCGACCGGCTCGGCGGGCGATTCCTCGGCCACCTCCCGGTAGAACTCGCCGAAGCCGTCGAAGGTCGGCCCCCGCTGCACGGTCACGCCCAGGTCGCTCACGTCGGCGAAGCGGATGGTGTTGTTGAGGCCCGAGTAGATGGCCTTGCCCAGGTCGATGCCGACCTTGGTGGCGTCGACGTCGAAGGCGGCGACGAACTCGACGTCTCCCACGTGGTAGCCGCCCAGCACCACGTGCATGAGGCCCGGCACCCGCTCGCTCGGGTCGGCGTCGCGGTAGTACTCGACACCCTGCACCAGCGAACTCGCGCAGTTGCCCACGCCTGCGATTGCGACTTTGACCTTGCTCATCGGTTGCGGTCCTCCTGCTTTTCCAGTTCGATCAGTCCGTCGAGCCACGAGATGTCGCGCTCGGTCGTTTCCGTGCCGTGATCCAACAGCGACTGCGTGTACGCATCGAGGCGGTCGCGCCGGACCCGGACGGCACCCCGGGCTCGGGCCAACCGCTCGACCAGATAGGCCCGCCGCCGCTCCAGGAGCCCCAAGCGGGCCTCCGAGGGCAGGTAGCGGGCGAAGGCCAGCTTCAAGTTGAACGCTCGGTCGTCGTCCCCCGACTGCGACTCGGCCAGCAGCAGCTCCTCGAAGAGGTGCTCACCCCGGTCGGTGATGCCGTACACCTTCTTGCCCCGGGTCCCCCGCACCGCCCGGGACCTGGCCCGGAAGGCAGCGAGCTCGCCCGTGAGGGCTCCCGTCATGGGGATGGCAGGCCCCGGTTCCCCGTTGGCCTCCACCGCCTTGACCGCTCCCGCCGACTCCAGGCGCGCCAAGCACGGATACAGGGAGCCGAACGACACGCTGGAGAACGGGCCGAGCGTTTCCGTCAGCCGCTTCTTCAGTTCGTAGCCGTGCAGCTCCTGTTCCTTCAGCAGGCCCAGGATGGCGAGTTCCAGCAAGTGTGTGCCCCGATGTATCGGTCCGATATATCGAGAACGAGTGTGACGACATCGGCCGTCGAAGTCAAGCGAGGGCACGGGTACCCTGGCGGGGTGCAGTTCGGGCCGCAGTCGTTAGGCGCCTCGGGTGGGGCCAACCTCCCCGGGCAGATCGACTACCGGCTGGCGCGCAACTCCATCGTCAAGGAGTTCCGGCGCGGCCGCCTCTCCCGGCTCGACGTTTGCGATGCCCACCCCGAGCTGCTGCGGGCGGCCCGCAACATCGGCGCCCCAGCCACCGAGGACTGCCCGATCTGCGAGACGCCGGCGCTCGTGCACGTCTCCTACGCCTTCGGTGCGCGCCTGCCTCCGAGCGGCCAGACGTTCATCGACGCCACAGAGCTCGGACGACTGACGCGCCGCGCCGGGCAGGTGGCGTGCTATGTCGTTGAGGTGTGCCCCGACTGCAACTGGAACCACTTGGTCCGCGCCTATCCGGCCGGGAGGCGGCGGGCGTAGCAGCCGCGGCGCTCGTCTTGACCTCGACGGGGGACGCCTTCCTGCTCGCGCTGCTCCTGGGCTTCGCCGCCCGTTCGCGCCTGGTGGGCGCCACCACGACGGCGGTAGCGGTGGCCTTGTTGGCCCGGTGGGGGAGTTCGTCGCTGGCCGCCGCCGCGGGCGCCCAGGCGGTGCTCGGCCCCGCCTTCCTCTTGTTGCCCGTGCCGTCGATGGCCTCGACGTGGCTGGCGGCCGCGGCCTTGCTGTTGGTGGCGCCCGTCGGTTGGTTGGCCCCGCTGTTCGGCGCCACCGCGGGCCTGGTGGCGGCAGGCCCGGGCGTGACCTCGCCCCTCGACGCGCTGGTCCGCCTGGCCGCCTTGGCCGCAGGCGCCGCCCTCGCCTGGTTCGTCGCCCCCCGCCTGGCTCTGACGTGGGTGCCCCGCCTGGCCCCCGGCCTGGCGGTGGCCGCGGCCGCCCTGGCGGTGGCGGCATGAAGGCTGTGTACGGATCGCGCCGTTTTGCAGCGCGATTCGTACGCAACTTCGGCGTCGGGGGCTGGTGGACGCTGGCGGGAGCCGTCGTCACCCTCGTATGGCTCGTGGGTGTCGTGCCCGCGGAGCTCGACACTCGCGCCCTCGTGGTCGCCACCGCCACCGCTGCGGTGGTGACGGCGACGTGGGCACCCCGTACCGACGCGGTGGAGTGGCTGTTCGCCTCGGGACTCGCCCTCGTCCTCCTGCCCACCGCTGCCGCGCTCGTCGTCGACCGCTACCCCGGAGGCAGCCTGCTCGGCCTGGCCGCCGTGGTGGCCGGCGGGTTCCCAGTCGCCCCCCGGCTGGCCCGTCCGCTGCTGGTGGTGGGCGTCGCCCTCGCCGTGCCTGCGGCCACCGGCGCCACCGTGGCCGCAGCAGCCGCAGCAGGCGCAGTCCTCGTCGCCATGTGGTCGGGCGCCTTCGCCCTGCCCCTCGCCCTCGTGGCCGTGGCCGCCGCGCCCGTGGCCCCCGTCGGCGCCCTCCTCCTGGCCGCCGCCGCTGCCCTCGCCGCAGCCGACGACGACCAAGGCGGGGCCGTCGCCGTCCTCGCCTTGCCTGGTGCCATCGCCGCCGCCGCAGCCATCGCCGCCGGCCCCGTCTCCGCCGAACGGGTGGCGGCCACCGTCGCCCTCGCCGCCGTCGCCTACCTGGCCACCACGCACGCCCCCGCCCGCACGCTCGCGCTCCCGACCGCCCCTGCCGCCGCCCTCGCAGCCTGGTTGGTCGTCGCCCCCGCCACCTGGACGTGGGCGGGCGACACCCGCCTGGGCCACTACGACCGAGGCGTGGCGATCGCCGCGGCCGTCGTCGTCGGCGCCGAGGTCGTGCGACGTATCCGGCCCGGCCCGGTACCCTCGGACCCCGAGCTTCCCTGATGCCCGAGCCCCGCCCCCGCCCGCGACGGCCGGCCCCGAAGAAGCGCCGCAGCTTCGCCTGGCGCTACCGGCGCCTGCTCTTCCTCTTCGGCCTCCTCGCCTTCACCGGCGTGGCCGGAGCGACCTACCTCTTGGTGCGCGTTCCCCTGCCGCCCGAGCGCATCCAGGCCGAGACCAGCTTCCTCACCGACATCAACGGCAACCGCCTGGCGGCCATCGCCACCGACACCAACCGGGTGAACGTGAAGCTCGACGACGTGCCCGAGGTGCTGGTCGACGCCGTGCTGGCCAGCGAGGACAAGTCGTTCTTCGAACACGGCGGCCTCGACCCCGTGGGCCTGGCCCGGGCCACCATCTCCGACATCCGGGGCAAGGGCGCACTGCAGGGCGGGTCGACCATCACCCAGCAGTACGTGAAGAACACCTACCTGGGCAGCGACCGCACGCTCGGCCGCAAGCTCAAGGAGGCGGCGCTGGCCGTCAAGGTCGAGCGCAAGCTCGACAAGCGGGAGATCCTCGAGCGCTACCTCAACACCATCTACTTCGGGCGGGGCGCCTACGGCGTGCAGGCGGCGTCGCGGGCTTACTTCGGCAAGGACGTCAAGGACGTCGACCTGCGCGAGTCCTCCTACCTGGCGGGCCTCATCCGCGCTCCGGTCGGAGCCGACGCCCTCAAGAACCCCACACTGGCCAAGTCGCGACGCGACAGCGCGCTGCGCCTCATGGCCCGGGCGGGCCACATCAGCGAGGCCGACCGGCAAGCGGCCGAGGCCGTGCCCGTCGAGTCGTACGTGGTGGCCAAGGAACAAGCCGACCCCGCCTTCGCCATGCCCGACAAGGGCACGCAGTACTTCGTGGAGCACGTGCGCCGGCAGTTGGTGGCCAAGTACGGCGAGGCCACCGTCTACGGCCGCGGCCTGCGGGTGAAGACCACCCTCGACCTGGCCATGCAGTCGCACGCCTACGACGCGGTGTACGGCTTCCTCAACCGCAACGACGACCCCGCCGGCGCCCTGGTGGCCATCGACGACAACGGCCACGTCAAGGCCATGGTGGGCGGCAAGGACTGGGCGGCGTCGCAATTGAACCTGGCCACCGGCCGCGACGGCGGGGGCTCGGGACGCCAGCCGGGATCCACCTTCAAGCCCTTCGTGCTGGCCGAGACGGTGAAGCAGGGCTACACGGTGCAGTCGACATTCCCGGCGCCCGCCAAGATCGTCTTCCCCAAGGCCAACCAAGGCTCCGACTACCCCGTCGAGAACTACGAGAACGAGGACTTCGGCAACTCCCTCAACCTCGTCGACGCCACCAAGAACTCGGTGAACACCGTCTACGCCCAGCTCATCGACGTCATCGGCCCGGCCAAGGTGGCCGACACGGCCCATCACATGGGCATCCAGTCCGACCTGGTCCCCCGCCTGTCGCTCACCCTGGGGACCTCTGAGGTGTCGGTGCTGGAGATGGCCGCGGGCTACACCACCCTCGCCAACCGGGGCGAACGGATCGACCCCACGGTGATCGTGGAAGTGGCCACCGCCGACGGCACCGTGCTGGAGCGGGTGCGGCCGTCGCGCACCAAGGTGCTGGAGCGGCGCCATGCCGACGTCGTCACCTACTGCCTGCAGCAGGTGGTGCAGAGCGGGTCGGGCACGGGCGCGCAGTTCGGCAAGCCGCTGGCGGGCAAGACCGGCACCACCAACGACTTCGGCGACGCCTGGTTCGTGGGCTACACGCCCAAGCTCACCGCCGCCGTGTGGATGGGCTACCCCGAAGGCAACTCCCGCAAGATGCTCAACGTGCGGGGCCGCCGGGTGAACGGCGGGTCGTTCCCCACGGCCATCTTCAAGCGCTTCATGACCGAGGCCACCAAGGGCGTCGACACCGGTTCGTTCCCGGCGGTGACGAGCTTTCCGGGCAAGACGCTCAAGCCCTCGACCCGTGGCGTGATCGAGACGACGACCACCTCGTCGTCGTCGTCCACCTCGACCACGGCACCGGCCGCGGCCGCCACCACCACGAGCACCACGACGAAGAAGGGCGGCGGCCCGCCGCCGCCGACCAGTTCCACCACCACCACGACCACGGCGCCGACCACCACGACCACGGAAAAGAAACGCGATGAAGGCGGTTAGCGCGCTAACGGCGCTGGCCGTCCTTTTCGGCGCGTGCTTCGGCGGCGACGGCCCTCCCGACGCCACCAGCCGCGTCACCGACGCGGTCGGCGACGTGGCCCGAGGCCCGGCCGCCGACGCACCCCAGCCTCCGGGCATCGACCTCGCGACGGCCGAACTGACGCGGGCCGACGGCACCTTGTCGTTCACCGCCACCGTGGCCGACCCCGGGGACGAGCGGACGCGAGTGTGGGTGGTGCGACTTCGCGAGACGGACGGCACCCTGCTCGCCATGCTCTACGCAAGCGACAGCAACGTGCTGTTGTGCGACCACGACCGGTTCTGCACCGAGCGCGTGGAGGACGCGACCATCGCCCAGTCGGCGTCTTCCGTCGAGGTGCGCCTGCCGCTGCCCAAGCTGCCCGACTCCTTCGAGTGGGAGGCTTCCGCGTCGAGCTCGTCCACGCCGAACATCGACGACACGTGGAACGACTTCGCGCCGAAGGCAACCCTCAGCGGTTGACGGTGTCGGCGTCGATTGTGATGCCGTCGCTCGGCTTCGCCTCCAACGCTTCGAGCTCCGGGCGGGCCAGCACGGCGTCGATGCAGTCGGCCGAGCCGCCCACGTAGGTCCAGCAGAAGTCGATCTCGGTGGCCACGCACCACGCCCGGTCGTCGGGCCACCACAGGTTGGCCGACTGCCGCCACGGCGGTTCGCAGAACGACTCGCCCACCGCCTCGATCGGCCCGGTGAACAGGTGCAGCCGCCGCCCGGGGATCTCGAGCGACGGCGCCGCGTGTACCTCGGGTGCAATGCCGCCGAAGCCCTCCCACACGGCGAACCAGCACCGGTCGGGCGTGGTCGTGTGCGCCCGCAGCGTCGCCACCAACGGCGCCTGCAATTCGACGGGCACGGTGCCGTCGTAGGGCGCGTCGTTGGGGTCGCCGCCGATGGCGTGCCACTGCATCTCCCGGTGCACCACCCGCCCGTTGGCGGCCGCCACCTCGGCCCACCGCCGTCCGTCGTGGGGGTGGAAGACGCGGGCGTAGCGGGCGAAGCCCGACGGCACCACCGACGTCACGTCGACGGCGAAGGTGATCAGCCGCTCGACCACCCAGTCGGCGGGCGCGGCGTCGGGTGCAGCCCTCAGTCGACGACCTCGTGGGGGTACATCGAGCGGCACGAGAAGCACCACAGCTCACCGCCCGGCACGGTGGTCGACGAGCCCGCTGTGTCCCAACTCTCGGGCACCACGTAGACCCGGCTGACCAGCACCAGGTCGTCGTCCTCCCGGGCACAGTTCTCGCAGACCCGCTCCATGTTGCGAACGGTAGCCCCGCAGGCTCACACTGGAGGTACCGCCGGTAGCCGAGGGGCACTGGACGGGAAAAGGAGGCCAAGCGACATGGCCGCTGCACGCACGTCGCCCATCACCGTCCCCGCAGTCCGCGCCCGCAAGGGCGGCGAGCCGCTCGTCATGGTCACCGCTTACGACGCCCCCGGTGCCCGCATCGCCGATGAAGCAGGCGTCGACCTCATCCTGGTGGGCGACTCCCTCGCCATGGTGGTGCTCGGCTACGACGACACCCTCCAGGTGACGGTGGCCGACATGGCGCACCACACCGCGGCGGTGGCCCGGGCCAAGCCCCGGCCGCTGATCGTGGCCGACCTGCCCTGGCTGAGCTACCACGTGAGCATCGAGGACACCGTGCGCAACGCCGCGACCCTCATCCGGGCGGGCGCCCAGTCGGTGAAGCTGGAAGGCGGTCGCAAGCGGGTCGCCCATGTGGCCGCCCTGGTCGACGCCGAGATCCCGGTCATGGGCCACATCGGCCTGACCCCGCAGTCGGTGCACGCCATGGGCGGCTTCAAGGTGCAGGGCAAGGACGCCGACGCCGCCGCTGCCCTGGTCGACGACGCCTTGGCCCTGGCCGAGGCGGGCTGCTTCGCCCTCGTGCTCGAAGGCGTGCCCGACGCCGTGGCCCGCATGGTGACCGAGGCCGTCGACATCCCCACCATCGGCATCGGCGCAGGCCCGTGGTGCGACGGCCAGGTGCTCGTCTTCCACGACGTGCTCGGCCTCGAAGACCGGGTGCTGCCGAAGTTCGTGCGCCGCTACGCCGGCTTGAAGGCCGACGCGGTGGCGGCGGTGGCGGCCTATGCCGACGACGTGCGCACCGGCGCCTTCCCGTCGGACGCCGAGAGCTACCACCTCTCCGACGAGACGGCCCGGGTGCTCGGCCTCTACGGCAGCGGCGCCGACGCCGTGTCAGCATGACCGCGTGACGAGCAGCCCAGTCGAGCTCCCCGAGTCCCTCCCGCCCGGCCTCCGGCGCACGTTGGCCTGGTTCAGCACCGAGACAGGGCGGCGCGCCCTGTGGTGGATCATCGGCGTCCTCCTGGCCCTGACCTTCCTCGGCTTCCTCGCCGTGGGCGCCAACGGGCCGGCCGACCCGACCTTCGCAGGCGAGGAGTCCGTGGCCCTGCGGGTCACCGCCGCCGACGGGCGCGAGCAGGTGCACTGCGTGCTGGTGGCCGACGACGCCGAGGAGCGGGCCCGGGGCCTGATGGAGCGCACCGACCTCGGCCCGTACGCGGGCATGGCGTTCGTCTACCAGAGCGACGTCGACCACGGCTTCCACATGAAGAACACCCCGCTGCCGTTGACGGTGGCGTGGTACCGGGCCGACGGGTCGTTCGTGTCGTCGGCCGACATGGACCCGTGCCCGCAGGCCGTCGTCTCGTGCCCGCCGTACAAGCCGGCGGGCGCCTACCGCATCGCCGTCGAAGTGCCCAAGGGCCGGGCCGGCGCGCTGGGCATCGGGCCGGGGTCGAAAGCAGCCGTGGCGTCCGCCTGCGCCTGACCGGTACCATGGCCCGGTTCAACTGAACACCCTGCCCCCGACCGCCGGGGGCCCCGAGCACTCGGTGCCGGGTCCACAGGGAGGTACCAGGCCTTTGCGGCCCTACGAAGTCATGGTCATCCTCGATGCCGCCCTCGAAGAGGACGTCATCCGCAGCGTTGTCGACCGGGCCACTGAGCTCCTCCGGTCGCGTGATGCCAACCCCGGTCGTGTCGAGACCTGGGGGAAGCGTCGGCTGGCGTACGAGCTCAACCACCGCACCGAGGGCTACTACGTCCTCATGGAGACGACGGGCGAGCCTGCGGCCATGGCCGAGCTCGACCGCATGCTCTCCCTCGCAGACGAGGTGATCCGCCACAAGATCATCCGCCTGCCGGAGCACGTGGCCGGCCGCCGCACGGCGCCCCCGCCGGCCCCTTCAGCAGGTGAGGCCCCCGCCGAGGCGGGCGCCCCAGCGAACGGAGCGTGAGCACATGAGCAACGGCAACAGTGTGACCCTGGTGGGCAACGTCACCCGCGACCCCGAGTTGCGGTTCACCCCCAGCGGGCAGGCCACGGCGTCCTTCGGGCTGGCCGTGAACCGCCGCTGGCAGAACCGGCAGTCGGGCGAGTGGGAGGAAGCAGTTTCGTTCTTCGACGTCGTCTGCTGGCGGGAGATGGCAGAGAACGCCAGCGAGTCGATCACCCGAGGGTCGCGAGTCATCGTGACCGGCCGCCTCGAGCAGCGGTCGTGGGAGACGCAGGACGGCGAGAAGCGCTCGAAGATCGAGGTGGTGGCCGACGAGATCGGCCCCAGCCTCCGGTGGGCAACGGCCACCGTGACCAAGAACGAGCGCCGCGGCCCCGGTGAGGGCGGCGGCGGTGGCGGCGGCCAAGGTGGCGGCGGCGGCCAGGGCGGCGGCGGCCGTCCTGCCGGAGCCAACGAGCCGCCTGCCGGCGGCTACGGGTACGACGAGGAGCCTTTCTAGTGGCACGAAGCAACGATCGCGACCGGGGCACCAAGCGGGCCCCCAAGGACGACCGCCGCCGCGGCGGCAAGAAGAAGGTCTGCGTCTTCTGCAAGGACAAGATCGACTGGGTCGACTACAAGGACGTGAACCTGCTGCGCCGGTTCATGTCGGACCGGGGCAAGATCCGCGCCCGTCGGGTCACCGGCAACTGCTCGCAGCACCAGCGTGACGTGGCCGTGGCCATCAAGACGTCGCGTGAGCTGGCCTTGCTGCCGTACCTGCAGCGCACGGTGGCCGAGCGTTCCGGTGGCCGCGGTGGCCGCGGGGATCGTGGCGACCGCGGGCCTCGCCCCGACCGTCGTGACGAGGCGGCGGCCGACGTGGTGGCCGAGGACCTGCCCGACGACGTGACGCTCGACGGCGACGACATCGTCGCCGAGCCGATCGGCGATGCGCTGGTGGCGGCCGGCGGCGGTGACGACGAGGCGGCCGAGTGATGCGGATCGTCCTGCGCACCGATGTCGACGGCGTCGGCAAGAAGGGCGACATCCTCGAGGTCGCCGACGGCTACGCCCGCAACTTCCTCATCCCCAAGGGGCGGGCCATCAAGGCCACCCCCGGGGTGCAGGCCCAGGCCGAGGCCATGCGCCGGTCCCGCGACCTCAAGGACGCCAAGGACCGGGAGTCGGCCGAGGTGGTGGCCCGCACGCTCGTCCCCAAGACAATCCGCATCCCGGCCAAGGCCGGGGCCGAGGGCAAGCTCTTCGGCTCGGTGACGGCGGCCGACATCATCGCCGCGGTGACCGAGCAGGCGGGCGTGGAGCTCGACCGGCGCAAGCTGCAGCTCGACGAGCCCATCAAGACGCTGGGCACCCACCACGTCCCCGTGAAGCTGCACAGCGATGTGCAGTTCCCGGTGACCGTGGAGGTCGTCGCCAGCTGAACTCCTGCTGAAGTTGCACCGGTTTCGTTGCGGAATCCGCAACGAAACCGGTGCAACGTCGCGTCCGGGGTCGGGCGGCGGGAAAATTGTCACACCCGCTCGTCATCCTCAGGGGTGTGCACAACTTGGCGGCAAATCCCCAACGTCGTCCTCTTCCTCCCCACAGGCTCGGCCCTGTCTACTGAGGGTCACCCATGGTCCAATCGATCGAAGAAGCTCGTCGGCGGCAACAACAGGCGTCCTCCAAGCCCCGTGTCCCGCCCCACAACCTCCAAGCCGAGGAGTCCCTGCTCGGCGCCATGCTCCTGTCGCGCGACGCCATCGTCGACGCGGTCCAGATCGTCGGCGCCGACGACTTCTACAAGCCGGCCCACGGCCACGTGTTCGAGGCCATCACCTCCCTCTACGGCCAGGGCGAGCCCGTCGACCCGGTCACCGTGTCCGACGAACTGCGCCGGGCCGACCTGCTCGACCACATCGGCGGCTCGGCCACGCTGGTCTCGCTCCAGGCCAACACCCCGGCCATCTCCAACGCGGCGCGCTACGCCCGCATCGTCGAGGAGCACGCCCTCCTGCGCCGGCTCATCGGCGTGGCGGGCGAGATCGCCGAGCTCGGCTACGACGTGCCCGACGACGTCGAGGCCGCCGTCGACCGGGCCGAGTCGATGGTCTTCGAGGTGGCCCAGCGCCGGGTCACCGATACCACCAAGCCGCTGCGCGACCTGCTGGCCGCCAGCCTCGACCGCCTCGAAGCCCTCTACGACCGGGGCGAGTCGATCACCGGCGTGCCCACCGGCTTCACCGACCTCGACGACCGCCTGAGCGGCCTGCAGCCCTCCAACCTGCTGATCGTGGGCGCCCGCCCCGCCATGGGAAAGACCTCCTTCGCTCTCAACATCGCAGCGCACGCGGCCATGGAGGGCAACACCCCGACCCTCATCTTCTCCTTGGAGATGAGCCACCTGGAGATCACCCAGCGCCTCATCTGCGCCGAGGCCCGGGTGGAGGCCAGCCGCATGCGCAACGGCCGCCTGCACGACTCCGACTGGGGCAAGATCAGCCACGCCGTGGGCCGCCTGGGCGAGGCCCCCATCTACATCGACGACAACCCCATGATCACGGTCATGGACATCCGGGCCAAGGCCCGGCGCCTCAAGAGCCGCGAGGGCCTGGGCCTCGTCATCATCGACTACCTCCAGCTGATGTCGGGCCGCTCCAACGCCGAGAACCGCCAGGTGGAGATCTCCGAGATCAGCCGAGGGCTCAAGATCCTCGCCCGCGAGCTAAGCGTGCCCGTCATCGCCCTCTCCCAGCTGTCCCGGCAGTTGGAGATGCGGGCCGACAAGCGCCCCCAGCTGGCCGACCTGCGAGAGTCGGGCGCCCTCGAACAGGACGCCGACGTGGTGATGTTCCTCTACCGCGACGAGGTCTACAACAGCGAGTCACCCGACCGGGGCACGGCCGAGGTCATCGTCTCCAAGCACCGCTCGGGACCGACCGGCACCACCCAGCTGGCCTTCCTCGACCACTACACCAAGTTCGCCAACATGGCCCGGGTCTAGCGCTCGACTAGTAGCCGGCGTCGTGCCACGGGGTGCGCCAACGCGACTCGCTCTGGCCGTGGCCAGGCCACAGTGGGCGTTCTGTCGTCGCCGTGAGGATGGTCTCGGCCCGGCCCCGCAGGCTGGCTCGCCGCTCCCGCACCGGCGGTGCCACCGCGGCGCGCCCCCCGGTGACCAACTCGCTTACGGCCCGGCACACCCGCAGGGCGGGCCAGCCGAGTTGCGTCATCAACTGCGCGGGCGTGGTGTGCCCGGCGGCCACGGCCGTGCTCAACGTCCAGGCGTCGGCCGACAGGTGCACGTCGTCGTCGCCGTGGGACAGGGTCACCACCACCGCCATCGACGGCACCACCTGGGCGACCTCTTCCCAGTCCATGACCGCCTCGCCTGCCTCGGCCAAGACCTCGGCGATGTGCCGGCCGAAGACGTCGCCGCCGACGGTGGCCGACTCCTCGAAGCGGAACCGACCTTGCGGCGTGCGCAGCATGCGCACGACCTCGTCGACCGCGTCGTCACCCAGCACCCGGCCGTTGCGGAACGACACGGCGATGTCGTCGACGCGCAGCACCCCGCTCTTGCCGGTCAGCCCCAGGAAGTGCAGCAGCGTGCGGGGGCGGAAGTCGACAAGCGTGCCGGTGAGGGCGGGCGGGTCGGAGGCCACACCTTCCTGTCGGAGCGCACCGCCTCCTGGTTGACCGCAGAAATGTCCGCTTCGGCCGTTTGTTCACGCCGAGGCGGCAAGCTGCCGATAGGCGCGCATGACGCGCGTGCTCGTCGTCGACGACAACCCCGTCGCCCGGTGCGTGGCCGTGATGGCCTTGGAACTGGCGGGCATGGACGTCGACGAGGCGCCCGACGGCAGCCTCGCCTTGGAACGGCTGGCCGCCGAGCCCGCCGACGCCGTCGTGCTCGACATCATGATGCCGGGGCTCTCCGGCCACGACGTCCTGGCCGAACGGAGGCGACGCCACCTCGCGCCGGAGACCGCGGTGATCATGCTCACGTGCAAGACGGACGACGCCGACATCACCCGGGCGTTCGCCGCCGGCGCATGCGACTACATGACGAAACCCTTCGACCCGGACGCCTTGGTGCGGGCGGTGCGCACGGCGGTCTACGGCTCGATCGGCTGAGTCTCAGGGAGGCAGGGCGGGAGCCGAGAGAAGGGAGCCGTCACGGCGGGACACCGCATCGGTTTGGAGGGTCCTCGACCCCCGCGCCTGCCTCCAGCGGAGCTTGCTGGGTAACTCCGCTGCCCGAATCTGTCGGCCCGCCGCACCGCCGAGTTGAGCAAAATCACCACACAGAGTGGCAAAAGGTAGTCTCCGGGCGTGGACGCCCGCCGGGCTTCGTTCGTCGCCGTGGCCGCCTGTGTGCTGTGGGGCACGATCCCGTTGCTGGTCCGAAAGGTCGAAGTGCCCACCGTGGCCCTGGTGTTCTCCCGGGTCGGCATCGCTGCCGTGGGGCTCGGCGTCCTGCTCGCCGTGCGCCGTCGGCGCCTCACCGGCCTGCCCGCGGGCCGAAGCGCCCTGGCCGCCGCCCTCCTGGCCGTGCACTGGTCGGCCCAGTTCGCCGCCTACCGACGCCTGCCCGTGGCCGTGGTCATCCTCGTCATCTACCTGTCGCCGGTAGGCATGGCCGTGCTGGCCCGGCGCCTGCTCGGCGAGCGGGTGGAACGGCGCACCGCCGGAGCCCTCGGCATCGCCCTCGTCGGCTTCGTCGTCATCGCCGCCCCCGAGGTGGAAGGCCCGGGCGACCCCGTCGGCCTGGCGCTGGCCGTGTTCGCAGCGGCCACCTATGCACTCGTGATCGTGGTGGGCAAGCCGTTGGCCCAACAGGCGGGGGCGGTGTCGGCCACGTTTGTGGAGATGGCCGGTGCCGCGGCGCTGCTGGCGCCCCTCGCCCTCGCCGCCGACTGGGGCGAGCCGAGGTGGGCGTGGGGGTGGTTGGTCGTGCTCGGCCTGGTGCACACGGCGGCCGCCACTGCTGCCTACCTCGCTGCCGTCGCCGTGCTGCCGACGGCCCGGGCCGGCGTGTTCGGCTACCTGGAGCCGGCATCGGCCGTGGTGCTCGGCTGGGCGGTGCTGGGGCAGCGGCCGACCCTCGCCACCGCCGCGGGTGGGTTGTTGATCGTGGCGGCCGGCATCGTGGTGCTGACCGCTGCCCCGCCCGCTTTGGAGGTGCCCACCGGTGTTCCTCGGTGACGACCTGCTGCCCTACCTCGTGCTTGCCTTGGGCGGCGCCATGTTCGTGGGCAGCACGCTGGCCGTCGTGCGCCCGCCCGAGCGCACACGCGAAGGGGAGTTGGAGCGGGCCCCGATCGGCCGCAGCATGGCCATGGCCGCCGTCGGCCTCGTCGCTGCCCTGTGGGCCTTGGCCTCGCTGATCGCCGGCTGAGACCGCCGGTGGACCGCTTGCAGCGCCAGCTCCAGTTCCTGCTGGAGGCCGACCGGGTGAAGCAGGTGGTGCGGCAGAACCCACTGGCCGACGGGTCGCGCCGGGAGAACGACGCCGAGCATATGTGGCACTTGGCCCTTGCCGTGCTGGTGCTGGCCGAACACGCAGCGGAGGCCGTCGACGTGGTGCGGGTGCTGACCATGGTCCTGGTGCACGACTTGGTGGAGATCGACACCGGTGACGTGTTGGTCTACGACGAGGTGGCCCGGGCGGCCGCCGTCGAGGGCGAGCGTGCCGCGGCCGAACGCATCTTCGGGCTGTTGCCCGACGACCAGGCGAGCGCGTTCCGAGAGGCGTGGGAGGAGTTCGAGGCGGGGCGCACCGCCGAGGCCCGTTTGGCCGCCGCCGTCGACCGGTTGCAACCGATGCTGCTCAACCACGCCGCCGGTGGGGGCGCCTGGGTCGAGCACGGCGTGTCGCTGGACGCGGTGACGGCGCGCAATGCGCAGATCGCCGAGGCGGCACCTGCGCTGGGCGAGACGGTGCGGTCGCTGCTGGCCGATGCCGCCGAGCGCGGGATGTTGCGACCGGGCAAGGCAGGGGCTCCCTTCGCCCCCCCGGATGAAGGAAGCCCCTGATCGTCCTCGGCGCCGCCGAGCACCTTGCGAGACCCATAGTGCGCTTCCCCGGCCCAGGATGCGAGGGCCATTTCTCCGGGCTAGGAGACGATGGCCCTATCGGGGGAGGCGCCCGCACGGTCAGTGACGGCCGTCGCGGGCCGTCGCACCGCGAGCACCAGCGCGGCCGACCACGACAACAGGATTAGCACGTCGAGGCCGTACACCACGTAGGCGAACCCTTGCGCGCCGGGCCGCTGCTCGCGCAGCAGGTACCGGGTCTCGGGCTCGAAGGCGGCCCGCCGCGACACCGGCTCGATGGCGGGCTCGCCGATCTCGGGGTCGGCCGGGAACCGCAGCGGCACGGCCATGAGCTCGTCGCCGCGGTGCAGGCGCAGCACGGTCTTGCCCGGCCCCGTCAACGGGACGGCACTGGCCAGCACCCAGCGGCCCGCGCCCGCTTCCTGCAGGTCGAGGGCTTCGTGGCCACCGCCCTGCCACGTCATGACCTGGAACCAGCGCACGTCGTCGGCCGCGTCGGGCGGGTCGAGCACCACCTCGAGGTCGGCGCGGTCGCCCCGGGGGACGAAGCGGATGTCAGCGGTCACGTCGCCCACGTTGCGGGGGAACGGCACGGCCAGCGCCACGAGCACGGCGACGGCACCGACGGCGGCCAGTCGACCCGACATGCGGGGCGCCGTCGTCACCACGCCTCCGGCGAAGGCCGCCGCCAGGACGGCGGCGCCGATGCCCGCCAACGTCGCCAGGATCACCGCTTCGGGCAGGAGGTCGGTGGTCCACGGCTGGAAGGCCCGGGTGTTCAAGGCCCACTCGCCCGCCAGGCCGATCGTGCCCACCCCGATGCCGGCCACGGCGGCGAAGCGCAGCCGCGAGGCCGTCCCCACCGACAGCGCCGCCGCCTCCACGGCCAACGCTGAGGCCACATAAAGCCCCGTCTCCTTGATGTCGAGCGGCCCGCGGTCCTGGAAGATGGTGAAGCTGACGACGAGGTTGATCACCGCCACTTCGAGCGCCCCGCCACGGCCCAGCACCAACCGGGATGCCACCATGGCGAAGGCGGCCGCGATGCTGACGAGCACCGGCAGGTAGAGCTGCTGGAACTGGGGTACGCCGAAGACGAACTCGCCTTGTGACGCCGACAGCCCTTGCACCGTCAACACCGCGGCGAATACGTGCACGGCGTGCGTGGCGCGCCGACGATCGGGGCGCGCACCAGCCTCGCCCAAGGCCAACCACGCGGCCAACGGCGTCAGGGATGCACCGAGGATCATGATCATGTGGGTGGGGCTCCACATGGTGACGTCGATGCCGTAGCGGGCGTGCCACAAGTCGTCGAGGGGGAAGCCCGACAACGCGGTGACCCCCAGCACCCCGAGGGCCAGGCACGACCACGGCACCCGCAGCTTGCCCAGGCGGAACCCCACGTCGGCCCGCTGCAGCGTGGCGAACAGCACGCCCACGGCGCCTGCAAAGGGGATCAGGGCCAGCCCGACGACGATGCCCGTGTGCGGGGCGGTGAACAGTTCCTTGTCGCGGCCCAAGGCGATGTGCCAGGCCACGTCGTCGTAGAAGCCGACGCCCGCCACGGCCACGGCGAACAACGAGGTGCCCACCGCGGCCGCCGCCCACCCCGGCACGCCGGTGGCCCGTTCGAGGGCGTCGGGGATGCGCAGGAGGAAACGGCCCAGCACCGGCCCCCTGGTGCCCGGGCGCCCGAAGACGGTCAGCAACGCCACGATCACCGCGTAGCCGCTCAACAAGGCGAGGAAGGGCGTGAAGCTGGAGATCTCCGCGAGCGCGTCGGCGTGGGCGAGGAGCATTGGTGCATTGTACGGCCGCAACCCCCATTTTGAAAAGAAGTCTTTCCTGTTACTCTTGTCACGGTGAGCAGCAGTTCCAGCCGTCGATATCGAGGTATGTCACGCGACGAACGGCAGGCCGAGCGCCGCCGCCGGCTGCTCGACGCGGGCCTTGGCCAGGTCGGCACGGCGGGCTACGCCCGCACCACCATCGAGGGACTGTGCGCCGGCGCGGGGGTGACGCCCCGCCACTTCTACGAGGAGTTCTCCGGACGCGAGCCGCTGCTGCTGGCCGTCTTCGAAGAGATCGTGGGCTGGACCCGCGAGGCGGTTGCGGCTGCGGTGGCCGCCGCCCCGGTCGACCCCGAACGCCGGGTGCGGGCGGGCATCGGTGCCTTCCTCCACGCCCTGCTCGACGACCCCCGCCGGGCTCGGGTGGCGTGCGTCGAGGTGGTGGGGGTGAGCCCCACGGTGGAAGGGCGACGGCGCGAGGTGCTGCACGAGTTCGCCGCTTTCATCACGGGCGAGGCGCGGCAACTGCAGGTGACGGAGCGGCCCGACACCGGTTCGTTCGCCGTCGCCGCCATGGCCTTGGTGGGAGGCACCAACGAGTTGGTGGTGGAGTGGGTGCTGGGCGAGCACCGTCCGCCCCTCGACGACCTGGCGGACGAGATCACCCGCTTGTTTCTGGCCGTGGGACGGACGTACTTCAGCTGAGCTTGGCCACCTCGTCGCCCACCCGGATGGTGCCGGGCTCGACCACCCGGGCGTTGATGCCCCGGGCCCGCAGCCGCTTGCCGTCCGGCGAGTTGAACAAACGGACTGCCTCCGGGCCGTAGCGGGCGCGGAACTTGGCGCAGCCGTTGTGCGGTTCGGGCGTCACCTCGACCACGGCGGTGCCGATGCGCAGGCGGGTGCCCGTCGGGAGGTTCTCGTGCGACAGGTCGAAGTCGATGTAGAGCTGGTCGCCAGCGAGGGGCCACCGTTCCCGTTCGCCGGCCACGATCGCTACGGCGCGCGAGTTCATCAGCGTCAGTTGGCGGTTCACCTCGGGCGATCCGTCGGGCGTGTGGCGGCTGCCTCGAGCACGCCAGCCGTCGCCCACCAAGCCCTCGTCGGTGGTGAGCTCGCCGACATCGAGGATCTCGCGCTCGGCGGGCGCGGGGCGGCGCACGATCATCTCCAACGACCCCACATCGCGCGGCGACGCTTCGATGGAGGCGAGCACGTCGGTCACGGCAGCCCATGGTGCCGGCCGAGAATGGGCGGCGTGATCCTCGTCGACCTCGACCGGGCGGCTGCGTCGCGGCCCGGCCGCCCGCTGTTCACCGACCTCTCGCTGACGGTGGCCGACGGGGACCGGTTGGGGGTCATCGGCCTCAACGGCACCGGGAAGTCCACGTTGCTGCGGGTCATCGCCGGCTGCGACGAACCGGAGTCGGGCGCGGTGCGCCGAGGCCGTGGCGCCCGCGTCGGGTTCCTGGCCCAGCGGCCCGACCTGCCGCCGGGCACGGTGCAGGCGGCGGTCGGCGATGGGTGGGAGGCCGCCGCCGTGCTCGACCGCTTGGGTATGAGCGGCGTGCTCGACGCCGACGTGGCGACGCTGTCGGGCGGCCAGGCCAAGCGGGTGGCGCTGGCGCGGCTGCTGGTCGAGGAGCCCGACCTGTTGGTGCTCGACGAGCCCACCAACCACCTCGACATCGACGCCATCGCCTGGCTGGAGGACCGACTGGCCCGCCACCGGGGCGGGCTGGTGCTGGTCACCCACGACCGGCACGTGCTCGACCGGGTGACCACCCGGGTGCTCGAGCTCGACCGGGGGCGGGGCTACGTGCACGAGGGCGGCTACGCGGGCTACCTCGAAGGCCGAGCGGTAAGGGCGGAGCAGGAGGCGACGGCCGAGTCGGTGCGGCGCAACCTGGCGACCCGCGAGCTGGCGTGGCTGCGCCGAGGGGCGCCCGCCCGCACCCGCAAGCCCAAGGCCCGCATCGCCGCGGCCACCGCGGTGGTGGAGGGCAGGCAGGCCGCCGCCGCCCGGCCCGACGAACTGCAACTGCACTTCGGCACGCCGCGCCTCGGCGACAAGGTGGTCGAGCTCACCGGCGTGGGCCATGCCTTCGACCGGGTGCTGTTCGACGGGGTCGACCTCGACCTCGACCCGCGGGAGCGGCTCGGCATCATCGGGCGCAACGGTTCCGGGAAGTCGACGTTGCTCGACGTCATCGCCGGGCGCTTGGCGCCGTTGCGGGGGACGGTGGAGCGAGGGCCGACCGTGCGCATCGGCTACTACGACCAGGCGGGCGCCACCCTCGATCCCGAGCAACGGGTACGCGATGCGGTGGCCGGGCCGACCCGCAAGCCCAGTTGGGAAGACGCGGCGTTGCTGGAGCGGTTCTGGTTCGACCGCGATGCCCAGTGGGCTCCCATCGGCTTGTTGTCGGGTGGTGAGCGGCGGCGGCTCCAGTTGTTGTTGGTGCTGGCGGCGCGGCCCAACGTGTTGCTGCTCGACGAGCCGACCAACGACTTCGACCTCGACACGCTGCGGGTGTTGGAGGACTTTCTGGAGGACTGGCCCGGCGCGCTGGTGGTGGTCAGCCACGACCGGGCATTTCTGGAACGCACGGTGGAGGACGCGCTGCTGCTCGACGGCGAGCGCAGCGCGGCGCGGGTGCCCGGCGGCTACGCCGCCTGGGAGGACGCCCGGCGCAAGCAGATGGCCGCCGCGGGCACGCCGGTTCGAGCCACCGCGCCCACGCCGCCGCGGGAGCGGCCGAAGCGGACGGGCCGTTCGCCCAGCACGCTGCACCGGCTGTTGCGCACGGCCGAGCGAGAGGTGGCCGACTTCACGGCGCGGCGCGATGAGTTGAACGCCGCGCTGGTGGCGGCAGGCGCCGACCACGAAGCCCTGACCCGCCTCGGCACCGAGCTGGCCGACGTGCAAGGGCTGCTCGACGCCGCAGAACTGTGCTGGTTGGAGCTCGCCGAAGAAGCGGAGGGGTGACCGTTGGGGTGACCTCTCGCTTGGCGGCTGAGTACGCCGCTTGAAGGCGGCTGTCTCCTGCCCGTCGTTGGTGGTGTGTCGAGTTGGCGACCCCGGCGGATCCCCGTCTGTCAGGGGCGAGCGAACCATCGGGCGAGCGGTCGGAGGTCGACCATGACGCTCGCGGATCGGTAACTGAAACGCACGTCACACGGCACAGATGCCTCGCGACCGTCAAATGCCAAAGGGAGGTTCCGCACTGTGCTTGAAGTCCGGCCCTCGGGCCCACCCAGGGCGTCGGAGGTGGCCCAAGTCGGCTCCACCCGCACTGTGGGCCTCACCCGAGTCTTCACCGACAGCGGGATCCACCTTGCATCGGGCTCGTCCCAATGGAAGTGCAGGAGCGCAGCGTGCCATTTGGCGGTTCGCGCCAGCGCCACGAACGCCGCAGATTGCGACACTCCAGCGTCACGCGCCACTCCGTCGAGCGTCTTCAGCGAAACGAGGTGCAGGTCGCTCCGCGCTTTTAGCCACTGCACCGGCAGCAGGAGGTACGAGGCGAAACTGTTGCACACCGACTCGGCGACTGGATGGTCGACCTGATGTGAGAAAGGAACTCCTGCCCGCTGCAACATGATGTGTCCGAGTTCGTGGGCAACGGTGAACCGGTGCCTGTACAAGGGCAGGTCGGACGACGTCTCGATCACGTAGCCCGTGCCCCTCGGCGTCACGCGCCCGGCATCCTCGAGCCCGGGCACTCTTCGAATTACGGCTCGAAGGTCATCCGCAATTTCTTCCAGGGGGACGGTCGGGGACGTACTTACGTGCGCGGAACAGATGCGAAGTTGGTGGAGAAGCGCACCGGCTGAGGGGATCTCAGCCAAGTTTTCCATCCCGCCACGCCCGGTAGAGGCGTTCCCACGCCTCTTGGGTTGTGAGGTCGTAACGATCGCTTCGACGTGGCGCTCCCGAAGCGTGGCGCCGCGCCGCCTTGGCGGCATCCGCGCTCTTCATCTGCCGAGCGGCCACGGATACGACGTTGCGCAATTCGTCGCCAAAACGATTGCGTTCCTGCCACTGGCGCAGGGCGACCTCTTCCGCCGGGTCGAGCTCCCGTAGACGTCGGATCGACGCCAGAAACGGTGCGACCTGTACTCCCAACGCTGCGCCGAGCCGGACCAATTTTCCAGCAGGCAGCGCAGCAAGCATCAGCGGGTATTCCACCGTGATCTCGATTTCACCCGAACCCATGCCCGCAATGAAGCACACCTCTGCGAGCTCGGCGTGTGACTTCGCCCTGAACTGCTCTCGCCACGCCCCCGCCAGTTCACGCTGCAAAGGCGCCCAGAGGTGCGCCGTGGAGGCTCGCATCGTTGGCCCGATCGACAGCGCCACACGTCGGGTGCGAACCCATTCCGTCACTGCGGCCTCAAGCTCTCCATCGCTGCTGTAGGGCACGATGGACATGTCGAGTCCGTCAAGGCTCATGCCAGTCGTCTGCCGACTGACTGGCTCGTCGATGTGGTGGACATAGAGGAGGGGAATCCCACGCAGGTAGGCAAGGGTCCCCTCGTTCCCGACGCCGAAGCTGGCGCCATCTGCTCCGTGGACAATCAATCCGTCGGCCAGTCGGACAACGTGGTGAAGGTTCCGCCTCCAGATGTCGATCGGTTGATCCTCGTTTCGCCAAGGCGCCGTGTACATGAGGGGCGTATAAACCACCAGTTCCCAGGCGGGCACATCGTCCACTGCGGCGGATACCGCAGCTCGTTGGATGACATGACACTCGAGTTCAAGGCGTTGGCGCCGTTTCGCGGAGAGGCCGGTCAACTTGCACGCCAGGTAGAGGTGCGGCTGCGCTGTGCCTGGGTCGAAGATGTCGCTGGCTGGGATTTCGACCGTCATCAGGGCTCCTCTTCGGTGGGACGGCGGACGTGCGACAACATCCACTGCAGCAGCGCTGCCCGACGGCACTTTCCGCTTCTGATAGCCATGGCGAGAACAGCGAACTCCGAGAGGTCGTCACGGCCGGATTGCCAGCGACCACCGTTGGCCGCGATGAAGTCGCGTAAGCACGCGAGGGTGACGGGGTCGTCGGAGGGATCGGCGTCCGAGCGTCGAATGAGACGAACCGTTTGCACCATGGCCTGGGAAAGCACTCCGTGGTACCGATGGCCGTTCCCCAGCGGCGTCGCCGGTGCCAGCAAGGCTGCCCACACCGAGGGGAGGTCGGGCGAAACCACCACCCCGGAACGGGCAGGGCGCTGCGCGTTGTGCCGGAGGTAGTCCCCGAGCGTGAGGTACCGGGTCAATAATCCAACCCTTTCGTGGAGCCTGCTTGTGCGACGTTACCTTTGGGGAATGATTAGGTCAATAGTTGACCACATCGACGCACGAGGAGCACACTGAGTGTTATGACGAACCTCGAGCCAACCCTGCGAGCCCTCGCCAACCTCGCTCGTCACCCATGCACGGAGTACGAGGCTGCAATTGGTGTGATCCCCGATATCGGACGAGCGCTGCGAGAACCGAACGGGCCGATAACGGAACTGGAGACAGCGCTCGGTGCCGCGCGCTTCACGGCCGACCACAGGGCGAGGATCGAATCGCCCCTCGGGGTGCTGCGGCAGGGAAAGGCAGACACATATCTCGCGGGAGCGCTGTGGGCGTGTTTCGACATCGTTCGTGCCTACAACGCAAGCATTGCTGCAGAACGGGAGCGCCGAGCACAGCGAATGGGTCGGGACACGGCCCGTAAGACGGTCATCGAACTCCTCAACACTCAGGCTGACGTGTCGCCAAAGGAAGTCAGGACCGCCCTGACGGAGAAGGGTGTCGAGGTGAGCGCCGAGACGGTTTCGAAGGCACTCGCAGATCTGCTTCAGGACGGGATCATCGTTGAATCGCAACCGCGCCGAGGCTCGAATCGCCGTCAACGGTTCTATCGCCTGGCCGAGGCTTCGGCTGACAACCGGAGCGTCGAGCGGATTCGTGCCGCTCTCGATGAACTTCGCACGCAGATTTCCCGCCCGGAGATGGAAGCGTTGCTGGCGGATTGGATCCAACCGGATGAGCGAAGTGCAAACCGGCGCTGAGCGTCAGTCGAGGCCGTGCCACTCGGCGTGGCGGCCACGGGAGGAGAAGAGCCACAACCCAGGCCCGTCGCCCCGTTCGTCCGCATGTTCGCTGTCAGGTGCGTACACAGCCGGTGGTCGTGTGTCGTCCCCGTAGGGTCCCCGGAAGAACGCTTCGGTCTCGCGAGTGGCTTTTCCTGGTGACCGCGCCAATCGGCGCGGTCCGATGGCGACGATCACGAACGCCTGCGTCGTCGTCGACAAGCGCTCGGCAACGCCGATGATCGATTCGGCCCGGTCAGTGAACGAAGGGACGATCAAGAGATTCACGCCGGCATCCGACAGCAGCTCCATCAAGCGCCGGTCCTGTGCGTCTCGGCACAACAGCACTGCGAGGGCCAGGTCCCCAGCACGCCACACGGTGACGGAGGGCGGCTGGTCGGTGGCTATCCCCTCCGCTTGCCCCTGGAACTCAGCGCGGTGAACCTTCCGGAAAGCTCGACTCGTACAAACGTCGCCCGCTGTGACCAGGATTGACCCCTCGTTGAACCCCTCGTCGGTCATCGTGGAGCCAGCAACGACGAGCATTGGCGCGTTCGGGAGTTCCTCGAGCACCTCTTTCAAGCGCGTACGGGTCGCCTCGGGAACCGCATACTCGGGTAAGACCACCACGTGGGCCTCAAGGTCTGCCGCCTTGCGCAACAACGCTGTCAGGACTTCGGCGTGCGCGTCCGGATCGACTGGACCTCGGTTGACCACCGTCCCGGCCTCGGGCCCCGGTTCGATGATGAAGTCGTCGACGGTGCCGTCGGGATGGAGGGTCGTGATCCTGAGGTCGTCCAGTCCGCTCAATCCTGTGAGGACGCCTTGAAGCGTCCAGTCCAGCGTCAGGCGGTAATGGTGATGAAGGTCGTTTCCGATGTGAACGTTGTGGACCGCGTCACCAGGAACTGCCGAGGGAAGGCGCTGGGGGCGGGTGTTCGCAGAGCCGCCAAGCCATGTCCTGGGGTCGAGCCGAGCGACCGGGTATGCCCGACGGGGCTCGATCACGAATCGACCCTGCCCAGCGGACCAATCGGAAAGGGTGTCCTGTCGCTCCTCGTCGATGACGTGAGCGAGCCTTTGCGCTGCCCACAGCGCCATCCCGGGGCGTTCCTCCTCGCTGTATTCGGCCAAGAAGCGGTCGAGGGCGTCGATGATGAGCGCTGCTGCTTCCTGCCCCACCCACACCGATCGAGCGTCGGCCATCGCCTCGCGCAGCGATGCGATAAGGATGGCCGCGTCCTCATGCTCGTTGGCCCGAGGCGGCCAGGTCGCTTGATTGTCCTCAACGAGAAGGAGCAGGGCTTCAACCAGCGAGAACCAGGTCCCGCCGTCGGAACGCGATGACCCGACGGCGCCGACGGTGGCGCGCAACCATCGCTGAGTGTCGCTGGTGTCGGTCTTCGCCAACGTATCCCACCCGGCGTCCTGGCCTTGGAGGTAAGCGGACGCGAGGGCGGTCTCGTCGATGCGGTCGTAATCGTGGCGGTGCTGCGAAGGATCTGCGTTCGCGGGCATGGTTCCTCAGCGGGTTCGGCGTCGGGTACAGAGGCGTGTGGCTTCATGCCGCCCCCCACTCGGCCGACGGCCCGCGGCTGATAGGAGACACGCCATGCCTATTTCACGAACGAGAAGGTCCGGTGTCGCGAAAAAATTTGGGCGAGGAGACAAATATCCTGTATCGATGCGCACTTCGGTGCCTGCGAGAGCGGGTGGCGGTGCCCGGACGTGCTTCGAATTCGGAAGCCCTCATGAGAGGTGCCCGCGATACATGCCTGCTACCAGTCACCTGCTGGCCTTCGACGTGGGGGGTAGCGCCGGGACCCGCGACCAGCATCTATCGAGAGCGGGTGACGGGAATCGAACCCGCGTTCTCAGCTTGGGAAGCTGATGTTCTGCCTCTGAACTACACCCGCAGAGTGGCTGCCACTGTAGCGTGAGCGCCCGATGATCCTCTCTGATCGAAGCATTCGCGAGGAGCTTGACGCAGGACGCATCGTCATCGACCCGTTGGGCGAGGGATGCATCCAGCCGTCCTCCGTCGACCTCCACATCGACCGCTACTTCCGGGTGTTCCGCAACCACACGATGCGAGTCATCGACGTGAAGGAACCCATGGAGGATCTCACCGAGCTGGTCGAGATCAACGAGGAGGACCACTTCGTCCTCCACCCGGGCGAGTTCGTGCTCGGCTCCACCTTCGAGCGGGTCGCACTGGCCCATGACCTGGTGGCCCGCCTGGAGGGCAAGTCGAGCCTCGGCCGCCTCGGGCTGCTGATCCACTCCACCGCCGGCTTCGTCGACGCGGGCTGGGACGGCCACCTCACCTTGGAGCTCTCCAACGTCGCCAACCTGCCCATCACCCTCTACCCGGGCATGAAGATCGGCCAGATCAGCTTCCTGACGATGACCACCGAGGCCGACGTCCCCTACGGCTCCAAGCAGGTCGGCTCCAAGTACCAGGGCCAGCGGGGCCCCACCCCCAGCCGCTACTACGAGAACTTCAAGCCCCGCTAGCGGCAGGTCTCAGAACTGGGTTCCGGTGCGGGTCGCCGTGCCGGTCACGGCCGTGCCGCCCGCGGTCAGCCCCGACGCCGGCGTGTACGTCGCCGTGGACGAGCCCGACACGGTGCTCCGGGTGCCGCACGACCCGCCCGCCGTACACGGCGTGCCCAGCACCAGGGTGAGGGTGTTGCCGGTGGCGTCCCAAGTCAGTGTCGAGCTCTCGAACGTGACGTCCTTGTCGGCGAAACCCGGGGTCCCGAGGTCGATGGTGCCGAACCGGAAGGTCCCGCACCCGGAGGCTGACGTCGCCAGCTTCGAGTTGGCCGGGTTGTTCTTGGCCGTGTCCACATCGAGCGTCGCCGTGACCGACAAGGCGTTGCCGCTCCAGCCGGAGCACACCGTCGACAGGTTGAGCGCCCGGTTGTAGGTGACGATCACCCGGTCGGTCGCTTCCAGCAGCCCTGCCGTCGAACCCCGGTTCTGCAGGTTGAGCGACAGCATGCAGCTCACCGTCACGTTGACCGTGGCGCTGGCCTGCCGCCCCGCGGCACCCACGGCGTAGACCGTGTGGTTGCCTGCGGCGAGGCACGCCGAGAACGTCACCGTCACCGAGCTTGTGCCGGTGGAGGCCAGCACGGTGCCCGTCGTCGGGTTGCCCAAGCGGAACGTCAGCGCGTCGGAGCCGAACCCGGTCGTGGAGCCCGACAGCGTCTTCGGCAACGAGTCGACCGTCGAGTTGGCAAAGGTCAGGGTCTGCGTGACCACCGGCGGCGTGTAGGTGAAGGTCGCCGACGCAGGCGGGACGGCACCCTCGGCGCTGCCGATCAGGTAGACGGTGTGCGGCCCCGTCGACGTCCCCGCAGGGATGGTGACGCTGACGGCGCCGCCGCCTGAGGCGGGCACGGTGGCGCCACCGGCCAGCGTGCCGGTGAGGACGGTCCCGCTCGTGGGGTTGTCGAGGCGGAACGTCACCGTCTCGCCCGCAATGAGGTTCGCCGCCGTGCCCGTGAGGGTGGCGGGCACCGAAGAGATGGTCGAGGGCGACAGCGTCAGCGACGGCGAGCCCACGGTCGCGCTGCCACGGGCGCTCTCCGCACCCGTCCATGCTGCGTATGTGGGGGTGACGCTGTAGTGCCATGTACCGGGAGCGACTGCGGTCTCGGTGCAACTCGTCGGCGCGCACGACAAGGTGGCAACCGGCGCACCGCCTGACGCGGCTGCGTAGCGGGAGACGGTGTACGACGTGGCCGCTTGGCCGTCCTTGAACGCAGCCGCACTCCACGACAGGGCGACCGAACGGCTGGTCACCACGGCAGCGGGAACGGCGCCGCCGGGCAAGCTGTCGGAGCCTGCGGTACCGAAGCCGTCGCCTCGCGACAGCCACAGCGCAGAGGCGCCGCTCACGGTGGCAACGACCAGAGCGATCACGGCGACGACCAGGGCGCGCTTCACGCCTGCACCGCCTGGGCCGAGTAGGAGAGGGTGAACGTCAGGCCTGCGCACACGTTGGCCGCCTCCGGTCGCATGCGCACCGGCAAGGTTGCGGCGGCCGTGCCTCGGGCGGGCACGACGACGGGCGCGTTGCGCAGCGCCTCGAAGGTGAGCGAGCCGACGGGGCATGCCGCATTGCTCGACTGCTTCACCCGGGCGCTCACGTCGGTGACCTTGATGGCAAAGGCGTAGGGGTTGGAGATGGTGAGATCGATTCCCCGGGAGGCGCCGGGGAACAACCCGGTGATGCCGCCGTCGACGGCGAACTCGGCGGGGCCGCCGGTGTTGTTGCCACCACCGGGGTTGTTGCCGCCACTGTTGGGAGGGCCGGGCTTTCCTTGCTGGACGATGACATCACCCAACACCTTGGTGGGCGTGTCGCCGTCGACGACGGAGATGCCCACGAGCGCCGCGGCCAGTGTGCCGGTCGTCACGAGGGACAAGAGCGTGGTCTTCACGGGACACCTCCTTCCTGAACGGGCGGAAGCCCGGGGACCGAAGTCCCCGGGTTCCGGACAATGAGTAGAGCTAGCCGGCCTGCACGAGGCTGGCGCCGCTGAAGTTGAAGGTGAAGCTCGTGCCTGCGCACCCGTCGGGGGCGGCTGAGGCCATCGACACGCTCATGGTGTAGGTGCGGCTGCCGTTCGTGTTGCCGCTCTTGGCGGCGATGCTCGTGCCCTCACCGCCCGTCGGCGCCACCGGGTTGGTGCCGTCGCCCAGGGTGGCCACGCTCACGTTGGACCCTTCGCAGCCGTCTTGGTCCTCGGCGTTCACGCCGCCGATCTGCAGCAGGTTCACGGCGTAGGGGTTGGGGTTGTCGACCGTGACCGTGATGGTCTTGGTGGCACCGGGGTAGAGGTCGGCGCCGTTGGCTGCCGCCGCGATGGCGGAGTTCTGGATGGCCACCGAGCCGGCGGTGGCAGAGCCGGAGCCGGTGGAGCTCCAGAGGGCCATGGCGGCGCCGCCGACGGCGACAGCAACGGCGACGGAACCGAGGACAGCGACCTTGCGGGAAAGCTTCATTGTTGGTCTCCTTCAAAAACGAGTGGACTTGGCAAACGGAAACCGGGCGTCGGTTTCGCCACTCGCTCCCCTCCGGTTCGGCGACCAACTGCGGCCGAAGGATCTATGCGTCGCCCGTGAGGCTCGCTCTCCGCTTGCCTCGATTGCCCAATGTACGGAGGCCCCGACGCGGCGACTTCACCAAGATTGATGAAAAGTCAGGCCCGCCAGCCCAGCCGCTGCGCCAACGTGACGGCGGCCAGCTGCGAGTTCACTTCGAGCTTCTGCAGGATCGATCGGATCTGCGATCGCACCGTCGCCAGCGACACGAACTCCAGCCGAGCGATCTCCTCGGCCGACTCGCCGTCCATCAGGTGGGCGAGCACCTGCCGCTCCTTGGCCGACAGCCGGGCGAACGGCGCCTGCCGCTCCTCCTCCTCGGCCCGCCCCCGTTCGGCCGCCTCCAACAAGGCCTCCCGCTCGGCGGGCCGCATCACCGACGACCCGTTGACGGCATCGCCGATGGCCTCGGCCAACCGGTCGAGCGACTCGCTCTTGGGCACGATGCCCGACGCCCCCTGCTCCAGGCACTGCCCCAGCACCCGCGGGTCGGTGGTGCCGGTGAGCACGATCACCTGTGCGCCCAACGCCACCAGCGGGGCGATCATCGGCAGGCTGTCGCAGTCGCCCAGGTAGAAGTCGAGCAGGACGATGTCGGGCTGCATGGCCGTGGCTGCTTCTACCACCGCATCGACGGCCAGGTCGGGCGCCAACTCCACCGTCATGCCCTGCCGCTGCAACGCCAAGGCCAGCGCCTGTTTGATGATGGCGTGGTCTTCGACGACCAGCACCCGGGCGGCGCTCATGGCTTCATTTCATCAAATGTGAGGAACGCCGCCGCCTCGCCGCCGGGTTCACTGGACACGTGGACAACCGGCGCCGGCCGCGCATCGCCATCGCCGTGGAACCCGCCATCCTGGCCGACGCCCTCGCCGAGGTGCTGCGCTACGCCGACGTGGACGACATCGTCGACCTCCGGGACCACCCGCACGTCGACGCTGCCCTGGTCACCATCGGCCTGCCCAACGACGTCGACGCCGAAGTCGTCATCGAACTGCCCAACGCCGACTGCGGCACCGGCCCGGCGGGCGTGCACGTGCACGGTCAGTCCGCCGCTGTCCGCGTAGACGGCTTGGCCGACGTGCTGCGCCTGCTCGACGACTACTGCCCGGGCCGGAATCCCCGCACCTAGCCCTCGACCCCGGTGTCGTCGGCCCCGTGCTCCTGGGGCTGGTGCATGTCGGGCCCGCCCACCGATGCAGGCACGGCAGTGCCTCGGCCCTCCAGCGCGTCGAGCAGGTGCATGGAGATGTCCTGCACGACGATGTCGTCGCGCCCGTTCTCCTTCACCCCGTCGTCCAGCATGATGTAACAGAAGGGGCATGCGGTGGCCACGCGGGTGGCGCCGGTCTCGATGGCCTCACGCGACCGCTCGGTGTTGACCTTCTTCCCGGTCGACTCCTCCATCCACATGCGGGCGCCGCCCGCGCCGCAGCACATGCCGCGGGTGCCGGTGCGGCCCATCTCCACGATCTCGATGCCCTTGAGCGAGCCGAGCACCTTGCGGGGCGCCATGTACACGTCGTTGTGGCGGCCGAGGTAGCACGAGTCGTGGTAGGTGACCCGCTCCTCCAAGCGGGCCTCGCTCATGTCGAGCTTGCCCGTCTCGATCAGCCACTCGAGGAACTGCGAGTGGTGCACCACCTCGTACTTGCCGCCCAACTGCGGGTACTCGTTGCCCAGGGTGTTGAAGCAGTGGGGGCACTGGGTGATGATCTTCTTCACGCCCATGCCGTTCATCGTCTCGATGTTCTGCATGGCGAGCATCTGGAAGATGTACTCGTTGCCCGAACGCCGCGCCGGGTCGCCGGTGCACATCTCCGACGGGCCGAGGATGGCGAAGTCGATGCCCGCCCGCTGCAGCAGCTTGGCGGTAGCCACCGTGACCTTGCGGTTCTTGTCGTCGAACGAACCGGCGCAGCCCACCCAGTACAGGTACTCGTGGTCCAACGGAGACGACCCGTCGACCACCGGCACCTCGTCGGGCAGGGCGGTGACCCAGTCGGCCCGGTCGCCCTGGTTCATGCCCCAGGGGTTCCCGGAGTTCTCCATGGACCGGTAGGCGTTGCCCAGCTCGGTGGGGAAGTTCGACTCCATGAGCGACAGGTAGCGCCGCATGTCGAGGATCTTGTCGAGGATCTCGATGTTGACCGGGCAGATCTCGTCGCACGCCTTGCACGAGGTGCACGCCCAGATCTCCTCGGCGCTGATGCGCTGGAACACCTCGGGGGCCGACACCGTCAGCGACGGGTCGTGGCTCACGATGGGCGACACCGGCCCGTCGGGCCGCGACTCCGACATGACCTGGCCGACCTTCAGCACGATCTCGCGGGGGTCGAGCGGCTTGCCGGTGGCATTGGCCGGGCACACCGAGGTGCAGCGCCCGCACACCGTGCAGGCGTCGGTGTCGAGCAGCTGCTTCCAGGTGAAGTCCTCGATCACCGAGGCTCCGAAGCTCTCCAGCTCCGTCTCCATCAGGTTGGGCATGGGCTTCATGGCGCCCTTGGGCCGGTCGCGGTCCGACAGGTACATGTTCAGCGGCGAGGTGAACATGTGGCGCAGCTTGGTGACCGGCAGCAGGATCAGGAAGGCGATGAACGTGGCCAGGTGCACGCCCCACACCACCTGGTGCACTGTGCCGAGCGACGCCATGCCGTCGAACAACGACGACAGCGGGTAGCCGATGATCGACCACTTCTCGAAGTCGGGCCGGTCCTGCAGGGCGATGCGGCAAGCCTCGGCCACGAAGCCGGAGATGCCCATGACGAAGAAGGTGCCGAGGATCACGCCGTCCTCAGGACGGGTCTTGATCTTCAGGCGGTACGGCTTCTGGATGTAGCGGCGCACCGCGGCCCACACGATGCCGACCAAAAAGACCACGCCCGCCACGTCGCCGATCAAGGCGTAGCCCCGGTAGACGTCGCCGTGCAGGAACTTGAGGCTCTGCGGCAGTTGGTGGTTGATCTCCAGCACGGTGGTGACGGCGAACAGCACCAGGAAGCCGAAGTAGATGCACGAGTGCATGAGGCCCGCGGCCGGGTCGCGCATCAACGTCTTCATGTAGACGCCCGCCCGGAAGTCGGCCATGCGCTTGCCGACGTTCTTCTTGGTGGTGGCCCGGCGGTCGGGCCGGCCCCGCTCCCAGTTCTGCATGCGCTGCGAGAACAGCCACGCCACGGCCATGAACAGCACGGTGAGCGTGGTGTAGAAGAGCGCCCGCACCGGGCCGGGGATGTTGAGGAACACCTCGCGCTGCACGGGCGAGTCGTCGTGCTCCTGGGCGAGGGCGGCGACGATGCCGGAACCGGCGGTGACGAGCGCCATCCCGAAGCCGATGAGCAGGGCGATCTGCGACGGCTTGAGGCGTCGGCTGGGGCGAGTCGACATGGGCCGGAAAGCTACTTGGGAGTAGGAGGTTCCGGGAAAACGGGGAGGCTCAGTGGTACGCCTTGGCGTCGGCGTCGCGCAGCCGGGTGGCCATGGTCTTCAGCACCTTGTGGGCCAGGCCCGGCACCTCGTCGAGCAAGCCGTTGAACTCGCGCTGGCCGAGTACGAGCAGCCGCAGGTCGGTGTCGGCCACCACGGTGGCGGTGCGGGGGCCGCGGTCGAGCAGCGACAGCTCGCCGAAGTACTGGCCCGCCGAGAGGGTGGCGATCTTGCGGTTGTTGCGCCGCACCGACGCCTCGCCGTCGAGGATCAGGTAGAACTCGTGCCCCGGCCTGCCCTCTTCGGTGAGCGCCTTGCCCGCAGGCACGGTCACCTCGTCCGACGTCCTTCCGATCACCTGCAGGTCGCGCTTGGTGCAGGCCGAGAAAAGCCACATCCGGCCAAGCTGCTCGAGCTTCTCGTCTTTGCGTGCCATAAGGGACAACCTACTTACCTCGTCAAGTTCACGACGAGGAAACAACGTCGCAATGTGGGCTCCTTACCGTGCCCAAGGTGGAAGTCGTCTTCGTGCGCTGGCCCCAGGATGCAGACCGACGGACCCGATTGGCGGAGGCCGAGGTGCCCCGCCTGCTGCTGGTCGAACGCGATGCCGCCCCACCCGAGCCCCTCGACTGCCTGGAGGACTGGGTGCGCGTGCCTGCGGAGGAAGCCGACGTGGGCGCCCGGGTGGCCACACTGCACCGCCGGCTGGCTGTGCATGCCGAGCCCGCCCCGGTCATCGACGACCACGGCGTGCTGCGCTACGGCACCCGCTGGACGCCGCTGCCCCCGGTGGAGGCCCGCATCACCGCCCAGTTGGTGAGCCGCTTCGGCGGGGTGGTGAGCCGCGAGGCGCTGGCCCGCGCCGGTTGGCCCGACGGCGCGCCCGGGCGCAACGCCCTCGACGTGCACATGCTGCGGCTGCGGCGCCGCCTGGAACCGGTGCGCCTGGCCATCCGCACCGTGCGCTCGCGGGGCTACCTGCTGGAGTCAGGTCCGCGTCAGCAAGCCGTTCATGAGGCGTAATGCGGGCACAACGGAGACGACACACCCAGTCCTTACCGTCGCTCCCATGACGACCAGAAAACGCATAGGAACGGCGGGAGCGCTGGCGGCAGCCCTTGTGCTGTCAGGGGCCGACCCCGCATTTGCCCAGGAAGCAGAAGCCACCGCGGCCGACGTGCAGACGAACCTCGACAACGTGTTCGTGCTGCTGTCGGCCGTGCTGGTGATCTTCATGCAGGCGGGCTTCGCCCTGGTGGAAGCGGGGCTCACCCGGGCCAAGAGCGTGGCCAACATCATGATGAAGAACCTCATGGACTTCGCCGGCGGAGCGCTGGCCTTCTTTGCCGTCGGCTACGCCATCGCCTTCGGCGACGGCAACGACTTCTTCGGGTGGAAGGGCTGGTTCCTCGGCGACGGGGCCTTCCAGTACGGCACCCTCACCGTGCCGGTCACGTTCGTGTTCCAAGTGGCCTTCGCCGCCACCGCGGCCACCATCGTGTCGGGCGCCATGGCCGAGCGGACGAAGTTCAAGAGCTACTTCGTCTACAGCGTGTTCATCTCCGGCCTCATCTACCCGGTGGTGGTGCACTGGCAGTGGGGCGGCGGCTGGCTGTCGCAGCTGTCGACGCCGTTCGTCGACTTCGCGGGCTCGACCCTGGTGCACATGACCGGCGGCGTGGCGGCGTTGATGGGCGCCATCATCCTCGGCGCTCGCATCGGCAAGTACGGCCCCGACGGCAAGCCCCGGGCCATCCCCGGCCACAACATCCCCTTCGCCATCCTGGGCACGTTCATCCTCCTGGTGGGGTGGTACGGCTTCAACCCGGGCTCGGAGTTGGCGGCCGACGGCGCCATCGGCGGCATCGCCTTGACGACGACCCTGGCTGCGGTGGCGGGCGCGGTCATGTCGATGCTCACCATCTGGTTGAAGACCGGCAAGCCCGACGTGGCCATGACGGCCAACGGCATGCTGGCCGGCTTGGTCGGCGTCACCGCCGGGTGCTTCGCCGTCAGCCCCATCGGCGCCCTCGCCATCGGTGCCATCTGCGGCGTGCTGGTGGTGCTGTCGGTGTTCTTCTTCGACCGGGTGCGAGTCGACGATCCGGTGGGCGCCATCTCGGTGCACGGCGTGTGCGGTGCCTTCGGCACCCTGGCAGTGGGCCTTTTCGCCACAGAGGGCGGGCTGTTCTACGGCGGCGGCACCGACCAGTTGGTGAGCCAGGCCATCGGCGTAGCTGCCGTGGGTTCCTTCGTGGCGGTGACGGCGGGCATCTTGTTCCTCGCCATCAAGTTCACCATCGGGCTGCGGGTCAGTCCTGAAGAGGAACTGGAAGGCCTCGACGTCCTCGAGCACGGCGCTCCCGGTTACGCGGAGGACGTGCTGGTGGGCGCAGGCCAGGCAGGCAACGGATCGCTCCGTCCGTCCGCACTCACCCCGGCGTAAGGAGGAACGAACCCATGTTGCAACTTGTCACTGCAGTGGTGAAGCCCCATGTGCTCGACGCCGTGCGGGAGGCCCTCCAGGGGATCGGCGTGCAAGGCGTCACCGTCACCGAGGTCAAGGGCTTCGGGCGCCAAGGCGGGCACTCCGAGACGTACCGAGGCGCGGAGTACCAGGTCCACTTCGTGCCCAAGGTCAAGGTCGAGGTGGTGGCCGATCTCGCCGACGCCGACAAGGTGGCTGACGCCATCGCCCGGGCCGCAGGGACCGGCAAGATCGGCGACGGGAAGATCTGGATCGTCGACGTCGGGTCGCTACTGCGCATCCGCACGGGAGAACGGGGCAACGACGCCCTCTGATCCCGTGACGTCGCGTACGGATCGCGCCGTTTTGTAGCGCGATCCGTACGCAACGTCGGCGCGGCGGGTCAGGTGAGGGCGGTGAGCACCGGCACCAGTTCGGCCGGGCCGGGCATGGCCTCGATCGACCGGCGCAGGCGTTGGGCGTTGGCGAAGTAGAGCGGGTCGTCGAGCAGCTCGCGCACGGCCCGCCGCACGGTGCCGGGGTCGACGGCGTGGGCCAGCAGCCGTAGCCCGGCACCGCTCGCTTCGACGCGGAAGGCGTTGGAGAACTGGTCGCCCGCTTGGGGCAGCACCAGGCTCGGCTTGCCCGCCACCAACGTGGCCATCGTCGTGCCCCATCCCCCGTGGCCCACCACGACGTCGGCCTGGCGGGCGCCCGCGCCCACCGGCACCCACTTGTCGGCGCCCAGTGCCGTCACCACGTCGACGTCCTCCTGCGCCAGCCCGTCGAGCACGGCCTGCAACACGTCGCCCGCCCGCTTGGCGAACACGGTGCCCAGGGTGACGAGCACCAAGGGCCGGTCGCCGTGGCGGGGCAACTCGACCGGCGGTGTGGGGCCGTCGTAGGGGACGGGGCGCAGCGGTCGCAGGTCCGGGTACCACGACTGCGGCGTCGGGCTCAGTTGAAAGTAGGGCGGGTAGCAGGCCAGGTGCAGGCACGACGCCAGCCGCTCCAGGTGGGGGTCGGGCGCCAGGCCGAGGTCGGCCCGCACCCGGTCGAGGGTGGGGGCGAAGAACGGGGCCAGGCTCTGCGGCGGCCAAGCGGCGTCGGTGATGACCGTCACCCGGGGGACCTCGACCATGTCGGCGGCCAGCACGGTGCCGAACTCGGTGCCTTCGTGCACCACCACGTCGGGCCCCCACGAGTCGAAGGCGCCGGGCAGGTCGCCCGCCATGGCCGCGGCGGCATGCTCCAGGAAGATGCGGTTGAACAGGAAGTCGCCCAACTCGACGATCCCCATGGCCGCCGTCTCCGGGAACGCCGCCTCGGGAGCCGACTCCAGCCAGTCGAGCCCGGCGGGCAGCGCCTCGAACCCGGCGGCCTCCACCACCGGCACGAACGACGGCGCCACGACGAAGGCCACGTCGTGGCCCTCGTCCTCACACGCCGTAGCCAGCGGCACCAACGGGTGGAAGTGGCCGTAGGCGGGCTGGCAGACGAAGAGCGCTCGCACCCCGGCATTCTGGTCCGTAGATCCGGCGCCAAGGCGCCGGATCTACGGACCAGAAGCGGCTTAGCGGCCCTGGTTGGCGACCGCCTCGGCGGCGGCGGCTGCGGCGTCGGGGTCGAGGTAGCGCGACCCGACGGGCTGCATGCGCTCGTCGAGGTCGTAGACCAGGGGCTGGCCCGTCGGGATGTTGAGCCCGACGATGTCGTCGTCGCTGATGCCGTCGAGGTGCTTGACCAAGGCTCGCAGGCTGTTGCCGTGGGCGGCCACCAGCACCACCTGTCCGGCGGCCAGGTCGGCCACGATCGAGTCGTACCAGTAGGGCAGCATGCGCTCGACCACGTCCTTGAGGCACTCGCTGGCGGGCAGCACGTCGGGCGGCAGGGCTCGGTAGCGGGGGTCGAGGCGGGGGTGGCGCTCGTCGTCGTCGGCCAGCGGGGGCGGCGGCGTGTCGTAGCTGCGCCGCCACAGGGTGTACTGCTCCTCGCCGTACTGCTCCAGGGTCTCCTTCTTGTTCAACCCCTGCAGCGCGCCGTAGTGGCGCTCGTTGAGCCGCCAATGGCGCTTGACCGGGATCCACAGCTGGTCGAGCTCCTCGAGTGCCAACGACGCCGTGCGGATGGCCCGCTTGAGCAACGAGGTGTGGCAGACGTCGGGCCGGATGCCCGCCTCGGCCAACAGGCGACCGCCGTTGCGGGCCTGCTTCTCGCCGTCGGTGGTCAAGTCGCAGTCGTACCAACCGGTGAAGAGGTTCTCCCGGTTCCACGTGCTCTCGCCGTGGCGGAGCAGCACCAACGTCGCCATGCGGCCGACGTTAGGCCGGGGGTCGCGCCGCCTGCGACCCCGCCGGGGGAGCGGCGCCGAAGGTCGCCGCCGTCAACTTCGAGACCTTGCGCTCGATGGCCTGGGCCAGCAGCGGCGCCACGATCTCACCGAGCAACGGGCGCATTCGCTGGAGGAACTCGGTCATCGTCTGCAGCTCCTCGGGAGGCATGCCGCGCTCGACGTGGGGGTCCCACACGTGGGTGCGGAACAGCGCCACCCACCGCTCCGCCACCTCGTCGAGATCCGTGGTCAGCAGCTCGGCCTCGTCGAGCAGGGCCCCGATGGGGTAGCCCACCTCCACCATCTGCCGGGCCGCGGCCAGCAGGCGAGGGCTTGGCACCCGGAAGCGGTCTCGCTCGGGCACGAGCACGCCCATGCGCACCGCGTGCGCCAAGGCCCGCATGTCTGCTCCGAACATGTCGGCCAGCTCGTCGGCCCCGAGGAAGGTGCTCGGCTCGTTCTCCCACGGCGCGGCCAAGGCCTCTTCGAAGCCGAGCACGTCGGCCAGCCCGTAGCCCCGTTCCCAGGCGTCGAACAGCTGGCGGATGGAGGCCAGCGAAAAGCCCCGTTCCAGCAGCTCGGCGATGTGGCGGAGGCGGGCGACGTGTCCCTCGCCGTAGTACCCGACGCGGCCGACCAGGCGTGGCGGCGGCAGCAACCCCCGCTCCTGGTAGGCGCGGATGTTGCGGCTCGTCGTGCCGGCGCGGCGGGCGAGCTCATCGATGGTCAGCTCGCCAACCCCGCCCCCTGGATCGGCATCCGTGGTGATGGCAACCGACAGTACCGGCCCGTCGGCGGAAAGACACCCCTTGACACGCAGACGGGTGAGACATACAACAACGGAACACGCATCTATGCACCATTGATCAATGGCGAACTATCCGCTGTTGATCCGCAGCCGACGGCAGTCCGGAAACGGGGGGGACAGAGGTTTCCCGGAACGGGCCGTTCCGTCACGCACTCCACATCAGAGCCCTGCCGCGTGCCGGACCAACCCGATTCCTCGAAAGGAAACCACACCGTGTTTCGACGCATCCTCCGCCGCAAGGCGCTTTTCGCCTTCGTCGGCGCTTTCCTCATGCTGGCCCAGGCAGCCGATGCCGGCCACGCCATGAACTACAACGTCACGCAGGACACCTACGTGAAGAGCCAGTACCCCGACGTGAGCGGCTACACGTACTACGGCAGCGCCACACCGCTGACATCGACAACCGACATCCCCTCGGGCTACGACGTGGCCCAGTCGACCGGCACATCGCCGTTCGCCGACAACCCCAGCGACGAAGAGGTCGTGGGCTCGGGCACGGCGACAGCAAGGTGGGTGCCGTTCTGCGCCAGCAGCAACCTGGGGTTGACTGCGAAGTGGGAGACGACAATGCCCGCCACAAAGCCGGCCAACACCGTCGGCATGGTGACGATCGAGGCGGCGGGCGGCCTCTTCACCACCGAGGCCTTCATCGTCCGTGAGGGCGCCTCGAACTACAAGATCGAGGTCCCGCAGATGCCCAACAGCAGCGTCTGCAACTCAACCACGACCGGCGCCATGACCCTCAACCTGCTCGGCGAGACGGCCGACGGCAGCGACGTCGTGCGCAACCCGGCGACGGCGGGCACCTACACATGGAGCTCGACCTACACCGACGACGCCACGCCCGCCGGCACACACAGCGACACCACAGACGTGGTCATCACCAACTGACCCGCTGACCAGCACCAGTGTCCGGCCGCCACGGGTTCCGGCGGCCGGACACTGCGCGCCGGCCAGACGATCAAGCGTTCGTGTAGTCCCGGTGCCCCAACTGACGACCTTGATAACAACGCACTCAACTTAGCTATACTGTCCTCCGTCATCTAGCTCGCAGTGTACGGAGGCAGGAACCATGCCCAAGGCCGTCGGAATCGACCTCGGCACCACCAACTCGGTCGTCAGCGTCCTCGAAGCCGGGGAACCGACCGTCATCCCCAACGCCGAAGGCGGCCGCACCACGCCGTCCGTCGTCGGCTTCTCCAAGTCCGGCGAGGTGCTCGTCGGCGAGGTGGCCAAGCGCCAGGCCATCACCAACCCCGACCGCACGATCCGGTCCGTCAAGCGCCACATGGGCACCAACTGGACCGTAGACATCGACGGCAAGAAGTACACCCCGCAGGAGATCAGCGCCCGCATCCTGCAGAAGCTCAAGCGCGACGCCGAGGCCTACCTGGGCGACACGGTGAACCAGGCCGTGATCACCGTGCCTGCCTACTTCGACGACGCCCAGCGCACCGCCACCAAGGAGGCGGGCCAGATCGCGGGCCTCGAGGTGCTGCGCATCATCAACGAGCCCACCGCGGCCGCCCTCGCCTACGGGCTCGACAAGGAGGGCGACGACCAGACGATCCTGGTGTTCGACCTGGGCGGCGGCACCTTCGACGTGTCGATCCTCGACATCGGCGAGGGCGTGTTCGAGGTCAAGTCCACCCACGGCAACACGCAGTTGGGCGGCGACGACTGGGACCAGCGGGTCATCGACTGGCTGGTCACCGAGTTCAAGAACACCGAAGGCGTCGACCTGTCCAAGGACAACATGGCCCTGCAGCGCCTCAAGGAGGCGGCCGAGAAGGCCAAGATCGAACTGTCGGCCGTGCAGGAGACGACGATCAACCTGCCGTTCATCACGGCCACCAACGAGGGCCCCAAGCACCTCGACATGAAGCTGACCCGCGCCGAGTTCCAGCGGCTGACCGCAGACCTCGTGGAGGCGTGCAAGGGCCCCTTCGAGCAGGCCATCAAGGACGCCGGGCTGACCAAGTCCGACATCGACCACGTGGTGCTGGTGGGCGGCTCCAGCCGCATGCCCGCCATCCAGGAGCTCGTCTACAACCTCACCGGCAAGGAGCCCCACAAGGGCGTCAACCCCGACGAGGTGGTGGCCATCGGCGCCGCCGTGCAGGCGGGCGTGCTCAAGGGCGAGGTCAAAGACGTCCTCCTGCTCGACGTCACCCCGCTGTCGCTCGGCATCGAGACCCGCGGCGGCATCATGACCAAGCTCATCGAGCGCAACACCACCATCCCCACCAAGCGCTCCGAGGTGTTCACCACCGCCGAGGACATGCAGCCGTCGGTGGAGATCCACGTGCTCCAGGGCGAGCGCGAGATGGCGATGTACAACAAGACGCTGGGCAAGTTCCAGCTCGTCGACCTGCCTCCCGCGCCCCGGGGCATCCCCCAGATCGAGGTCACCTTCGACATCGACGCCAACGGCATCGTGCACGTGTCGGCCAAGGACCGGGCCACCGGCAAGGAGCAGTCGATCACCATCACCGGGCAGTCGGCGGTTGCCCGTGAAGACATCGAGCGCATGGTGCGCGACGCCGAGGCCCACGCCGAGGACGACCGCCGGCGCAAGGAAGAGGCCGAGGTCCGCAACAACGCCGACTCGCTCGTCTACCAGACCGAGAAGCTGCTCAAGGAGCAAGGCGAGAACATCACCGGCGAGGAGAAGGACACCGCCGAGGCCCGGCTCAAGGAACTGAAGGACGCCATGGGCGGCGACGACATCGCGGCGGTCAAGCAGGCCACCGAGACGCTGGCCACCGCGGTGCAGGCCTTCGGAGCCAAGGTGTACGAGCACGCCACGGCGACGGCATCCGAGGGTGCTGCGGACGGCGGCTCCTCGGCCCCGAGCGACGACGAGGTTGTCGACGCCGAGATCGTCGACGAGGAGAAGGGGGCTTGAGGGAACCCGTGGCATCGAACCCCATCGACGACAACAGCCCGGGGCCCGACCCGGCCGGGGACCCCTCCCCCCCGGCTGACGACCCGGAGCCCGCTGCCGCACCATCAGCGGAGCAGGAGCGCGACGAGTACAAGGCCCTGGCCCAGCGCATCCAGGCCGACTTCGAGAACTACAAGAAGCGGATCCTCAAGCAGCAGACCGAGCACCTCGCGCGGGCGGGCGAGGACTTGGTCACGAAGCTGTTGCCGGTGCTCGACACCGCCGACCTGGCCCTGGCCCACGACGAGAACGAGTCGCTGGGCCAGGTGGTCGGCGCCCTGCGCGACGTGCTGGCCAAGGAGGGGCTGGAGCGCATCGACCCGGCCGGGCAGGCCTTCGACCCCACCGAGCACGACGCCGTCATGCACGAAGCGGGCGAGGGTGAGCCGACGGTCAGCGAGGTCCTCCGAGCCGGCTACCGCTGGCGCGGCCGCGTGCTCCGTGCGGCGATGGTAAAGGTGACCGGATGAGCTTCTCGGGGTCCTGTCAGCCGGCGGCCCCCTCCCAGCCGTGCGTACGCACGGCCGGGCCCCTCCCCGGCTGCCACCCCTCGTCGGTGCGGGAAGAAGGAATCCGGCTGCGCCGGATGCTCTTGGAGTTGTAGATGGCGCCTCAGCGGGAGTGGTTCGAGAAGGACTACTACAAGGTGCTCGGCGTGCCGCAGTCGGCTTCCGAGAAGGACATCACTCGCGCCTATCGCAAGCTGGCCAAGCAGTACCACCCCGACGCCAACCCCGGCGCCGAGGAGCGGTTCAAGGAGATCTCGGCCGCCTACGACGTGTTGGGCGACCCCGGCCGGCGCAAGGAGTACGACGAGGTCCGCCGCCTCGGCCCCATGGCGGGCGGCGGCGGCTTCGGCGGCGCAGGCGGGCCTGCACCGGGCGGCGGCTTCGGCGGTGGCGGGTTCCGGGTCGACGACCTCAGCGACCTGCTGGGCGGGCTCTTCAACCGGGGCCGGGCCTCGCGTCCTCCCGGTCCCAAGCGGGGCGACGACCTCGAAGCCCAGCTCCACCTGTCGTTCCAGGAAGCCGTCGAGGGCGTGACGACGACCGTCAACGTCACCAGCGACGCTGCCTGCTCTCGCTGCCACGGCACCGGCGCGGCGCCAGGAACGAGCCCGGTCATCTGTTCGTCGTGCGGCGGCCGAGGGGTGGTCGACGACAACCAGGGCCTGTTCTCGTTCAGCCAGCCGTGCCCGACCTGCCGCGGCACCGGCATGCGGGTGGAGACCCCGTGCCCCACCTGCCACGGCGCGGGCATCGAGCGGCGGCCCCGGCAGGTCAAGGTGCGCATCCCGCCCGGCGTCGACGACGGCTCGCGCATCCGGGTGAAGGGCCGCGGCGGCGCGGGCCACAATGGCGGTCCCCCTGGCGATCTCTACGTGGTGGTGCGAGTGGCTGCCCACGAGCTGTTCGGACGACGAGGCAACGACCTCACGTTGACGGTGCCCGTCTCCTTCCACGAGGCCGCCCTCGGCGCCTCCGTCACCGTGCCGACCCTGGATGCGCCGGTCACCCTGCGCATCCCCCCGGGCACCCGATCGGGCCGCACCTTCCGGGTGCGGGGCCGGGGCGTACCCGCGTCGACGGGCACAGGCGACCTCCTCGTCACCGTCGAGGTGGCCGTGCCCGAGGAGCTCTCCGATGCCCAGCGGGAGGCGGTCGAGGCCTTGGCCGCCGCCACCCCCGAGTCCCCCCGCCGCCACCTAGGAGTGTGACGTGAAGCTGACGAACGACCAGCGTGCGCTCTACGTGATCTCGGTGGCTGCCGAACTGGCAGGCGTGCACCCCCAGACGTTGCGCATCTACGAGCGCAAGGGGCTCGTCGACCCGGCCCGCACCGGCGGCGGCAGCCGGCGGTACAGCGACCGCGACATCGCCCGCCTGCGGCGCATCTCGGAACTGACCGCCGAAGGGCTCAACCTCGAAGGGGTGCGGCGGGTCATGGCCCTGGAGGACGAGAACGAACGCCTGCGCCACGCGTTGGCCCAGGCCCAGGTCGAGGCCCGCGAAGCCGTCGAGCGCACCCACCGCCAGTACCGCCGCGACCTGGTCCCGCTGAGCCAGTCGCCCGTGCTCTACCGCGGCCGCCGCTGACGCTCCCACCACATCGGGGCGGAACGTCCCCTTTGCGTCCTCAAGACCACGGTGAGTGGTTGCCGATGACCAGTACGTCACCACCCGTGCACTCGGTCGCGAACGAGGAAACGAGCGGTGGCAGGGAAGCGATGATCCGAACGACCCCCACCGACGCACACCAGCGCACGGAGACACATCGGTCGCCTAGGCCGTTCGGGGAGTGAGTGGCGAGACCGACCCGCCCAAGATCGGGGCGCTCACAGTGAGCGTTCCGTTGACCGGACGGGAGCCAAGAAGTGCCGAGCTTCACCAAACTGTTCAACCGTTTCCTCTTTGTTCTTCTGGGAGCTGCCTTTGGCCTGACTCTCTCGGCAACGGCTGCATCGGCTGCCCCGTCCGGCTCTGGCACGGGCGGGAACCCCAATGCGGCTTGCGACGGGACGCATCACAGCGACTCCGGGCACGGCGCAAACCGCCGTGGCGCTTATGACGAAACCTGCGACGGCTCGCCGTCGGGCAACGGGAACGGCACGGGCGCTGCGAAGGGCAAGCCGTGCGCCGGCTGCGTGGGCAACGCCGACGACAAGAACCCTCCGGGGCAGAAGCCGAACGGCAGCGACCGCAACGCCGGTTACGAGTGCGACCGCAACCGTGGCGTGGGCCGGACCAATCCGGCACACACCGGGTGCAGGACGACCAGCTCCCCGACCAGCACGGGTGGCGACGTCGGCGGCACCAGGTCCATTACGACAGTCCCGCCGGCATGTCCTGCGGGCTCGACGATGGTGGACGGCGCATGCGTCTCCGGAGCGAGCACTGTGAAGCCGACCGTGGCGACGGACTCGCCCGTTGCCGCCTCGTTCATCCCCGACCCCTCGGGCCCCGCACGGGTGCTCGGCGTGCAGTTTCTGCGTCCGAGCCTCATGTCGACGAACGTAGGCAGCGAGTTGGCCCGCTCCGCCGGGACCCTGCCGATCACCGGGAACAGCTCGCCCGACCTGGTGCCGATGGCTTTGGCCCTCTGTGCCCTCGGGACGCTGCTCGCCCGGTTCGGCCGTTCGCAGAAGCGTGAAGTGAAGGCGTAACGAACATTATCCAAGGCAACGAGGGACCGGCTCCGGCTGGTCCCTCGTGCGCGTCCGAACCTCGACAGAACTTGCTACACTGACTATCAAGTTTTCTGAGCACGAGGTAGCACCATGGACCCCAATCGCTGGACGCTGAAGACGCAGGAAGCCTTCAACGCCGCGCTGGAGCGCACGCGGGCGGCCAACAACCCCGAGGTCACCCCCGACCACCTGCTGGCCGCCATGCTGGGCCAGCAAGGCACCGCCGTCCTGCCCGTGCTCCAGAAGGTCGGCGTCCCCCCGCTGTCGCTACGTAACCGCCTCGAAGACGGGCTGGCCAAGCTGCCCAAGGCCTACGGCAGCGAGCCGCAGCTGGGCCGTGACCTGCGCGATGCCCTGGCCAGGGCCGACAACGAGCGCACGGCGTTGGGCGACGAGTACCTGTCGATCGAGCACCTGCTGCTGGCCTTGGCCGACCGGGTGGGCGTCAGCCGCGACGACCTGCTCGCCGCCCTGGCCGACGTGCGGGGCAGCCACCGCGTCACCAGCGCCAACCCCGAGGAGCAGTACCAGGCGCTGGAGAAGTACGGCCGCGACCTCACCGAGGAGGCCCGCAAGGGCAAGCTCGATCCGGTCATCGGCCGCGACGAGGAGATCCGCCGGGTCATCCAGGTCCTGTCGCGGCGCACCAAGAACAACCCGGTGCTCATCGGCGAACCGGGCGTGGGCAAGACCGCCATCGTCGAGGGGCTGGCCCGGCGCATCGTCGAAGGCGACGTGCCCGAGTCGCTGAAGAACAAGCGGCTGCTGTCGCTCGACCTGGGTGCCATGGTGGCGGGCGCCAAGTACCGGGGCGAGTTCGAGGAGCGGCTCAAGGCCGTGCTCAAGGAGATCACCGACGCCGAGGGCGAGGTCATCACCTTCATCGACGAGCTCCACACCATCGTGGGGGCGGGCGCCGCCGAGGGCGCCATGGACGCAGGCAACATGATCAAGCCCATGCTGGCCCGGGGCGAGCTGCGCATGATCGGCGCCACCACCCTCGACGAGTACCGCAAGCACATCGAGAAGGACCCGGCCCTGGAGCGCCGCTTCCAGCAGGCCTACGTGGGCGAGCCCACCGTCGAGGATTCGATCGCCATCCTCCGGGGGCTGAAGGAGCGTTACGAGGTGCACCACGGCGTGCGCATCCAAGACGCTGCGCTGGTGGCCGCCGCCGTGCTGTCGTCTCGGTACGTCACCGGGCGCTTCCTGCCCGACAAGGCCATCGACCTGGTCGACGAGGCGGCATCGCGCCTGCGCATCGAGATCGACTCGATGCCCACCGAGATCGACGTGGTGGAGCGGCGCATCCGCCAGTTGGAGATCGAGCGGGTGGCGCTGTCGAAGGAGACCGACTCGGCGTCGGCCGAGCGGCTGGCCAAGCTCGACGAGGAGCTGGCCAACCTTCGTGAGACCTCCGACGCCATGAAGGCCCACTGGCAGCAGGAGAAGGACGCCATCGGCGCCATCCGCCGGCTCAAGGAGTCGTTGGAGTCGCTGCGCTCGGCTGTCGAGCGCGAGCACAACCTCGAACGGGCGGCCGAGATCCGTTACGGCCAGATCCCCGCCTTGGAGAAGCAGGTCGAGGAGGCCACCGCCCGGCTGGCCGAGCTCCAGCGCAGCGAGAAGATGCTGAAGGAAGAGGTCGACGAGGAAGACGTGGCCGAGGTGGTGGCCAAGTGGACCGGCGTCCCCGTGTCCCGGCTGCTCGAAGGCGAGATCGCCAAGCTCGTGCGCATGGAGGAGGTCCTCCACGAACGGGTGGTGGGCCAGGACGAAGCAGTCACCGCAGTGGCCAACGCCATCCGCCGGTCGCGGGCGGGGTTGTCCGACCCTGACCGGCCCATCGGCTCGTTCCTCTTTCTCGGGCCCACCGGCGTGGGCAAGACCGAGCTGGCCCGGGCGCTGGCCGACTTCCTGTTCGACGACGAGCGGGCCATGGTGCGCATCGACATGTCGGAGTACATGGAGAAGCACGCGGTCTCGCGGCTGGTCGGCGCGCCCCCCGGCTACGTGGGCTACGACGAGGGCGGCCAGCTGACCGAGGCGGTGCGGCGGCGGCCCTATTCGGTGGTGCTGCTCGACGAGATCGAAAAGGCCCACCCCGACGTGTTCAACGTGCTGTTGCAGGTGCTCGACGACGGCCGCCTCACCGACGGCCAGGGCCGCACCGTCGACTTCACCAACACGGTGCTGATCATGACGTCGAACCTGGCGGCCGACCCGGCCGAGTTCTTCAAGCCCGAGTTCCTCAACCGGGTCGACGAGATCGTGCGCTTCCGGTCGCTGACCGAGGACGACCTCGCCCATGTGGTCACCATCCAGCTACGGGCGCTCGACCGGCGCTTGGCCGATCGGCGGCTGAAGCTCGACGTGAGCGACGAGGCCCGGGCGTGGCTGGCCTCCCACGGCTTCGACCCGGTGTACGGGGCTCGGCCGTTGAAGCGGCTGATCCAGCGGCGCATCGGCGACGCCTTGGCCATGGCGCTGTTGGAAGGCCGCTACGGCGAGGGCGACACGGTGACCGTCGCCGTGGCGGGCGACGACCTCGTCCTCAAGTAGGTCAGCCCGCCCTCGGCCGAAGTTGCGTAGGACGGCGCGTTTTCCGGCGCGATTTCTACGCAACTTCGAGGTCGGCGGCCAGCTTCAGCAGCAGGCGGTCGGCGCCGTAGCGGGCCACCAGTTGCACGCCGATGGGCAGGCCGTCGTCGGTGGCGTGCATCGGCAACGAGATGGCGGGCTGGCCGGTGATGTTGAACGGCACGCAGTACGGGACCACCTGCGAGGAGCGGAACACGCCGCCCAACGGGTTGTCGGGGGCGCTGGCGAACGTGCCCAGCGGCGGCGGCACTTCGGGGATGGTGGGGGTGACGAGCAGGTCCCACCCGTCGTCCCACCACGACTGCACCCGCCGTGAGTAGTCGTGCAGGTGGGAGAGGGCGTCGACGTACTGGGCGCCGCTCACCGTGCGCCCCATCTCGGCCAGCGTCCAGGTGAGCAGCTCCACGTCGTCGGGGCCGAGCACCCGGCCGATGCGGGTGCCCCACAGGTCGAGGTCATGGGCCGTCCACACCGCGTAACAAGGGAGGAACCACGTGGTCAGCGCCGGGTCGGCCAGCGCGGCCGGGTGCGCCACCTCGACGGTGTGGCCCAGGCCTTCCAGGCGGCGTGCCGTGAGCTCCGCAGCGGCTACGCACTCGGGGGCAGTGGGCACTTCGGCGAGCGAGGTGTAGAGGCCGACCCGCAAGGGCCGGTCCTCGACGGGCAGGTCGGGCGGGGTGTGCAGGTCGCCGGTGGCCGGCCCTGTCACCACGTCGTAGAGGAGCACGGTGTCGCGCACGGTGCGGGTCACGAAGCCCTGCATGACGAGGCCGCCCCAGAACTCGGGCACCTCCGGCCATTGCGGGATGCGCCCTCGGCTGGGCTTGAGCCCCACCAGCCCGCACTCCGAGGCCGGGATGCGGATGGACCCGCCGCCGTCGTTGGCGTGGCCGACGGGCACCATGCCCGAGGCCACGGCCGCGCCCGACCCGCCGCTGGAGCCGCCGGTCGAGCGTGTGGGGTCGTGCGGGTTGCGGCTGGGGCCGCGTAGTTCGGGCTCGGTGGTGGGGATGAGGCCCAGTTCAGGGGTGTTGGTCTTGCCCACGCAGACGGCGCCCGCAGCGCGCATGCGCGCCACCAGCACGCTGTCGTGCGTCTCCACGTAGCCGGCGGCGTCGACGCCCCGGATGGAGCCGGTGTAGGGCTCGCCTGCGAACTGCACGTCGAGGTCCTTGACCACCCAGGGCACGCCCCGCAACGGCCCGTCGGGCAGCGAGGCGGCCTCGGCCCGGGCCTTGTCGAACCGTTCGAAGACCACAGCGTTGAGCTCGGGGTTCAGCTTCTCGATGCGGGCGATGGCCGCGTCGACCACCTCGATCGGGCTCGCGTCCCCCCGTTGCACCAACGCTGCCGTTTCATAGGCATCGAGGGCGTCGTCCATGGGCAGACGGTATCGGCAATGGTGGAGGCATGACGTTGCCGACCCGCGTGCTCGCGGCGATCGTGGCCGCCCTGCTGGTGGCAGGCTTGGCGGTGGCCGTGGTGCGCGACGACGAGGGCGTGCGCACTGCTGCGTCGTCCACCTCCACGTCGTCGACCGCGCCGGGCGAGACGACGACCACGACGGCGACGCCGACCACGGAGTTGGAGCGGGGGATCGCCGAGATCGAAGCGTTCGTGGCCAAGGCCCGAGGGCTGCCGTTCAAGGCCAAGGTCAAGGTCGCCCTGCTCGACGACGCCGCCTTCCGGGCCCGGCTCAAGGACGACAGCGACATCGACCGCGAGCAGTTGGCCAAGACGACCAAGGTGCTGCGGGCGCTCGACCTGTTGGAGGAGGACGACGACCTCGAAGCGGCCTACAACTCGCTGCTCGGGGATGCCGTGCTCGGCTTCTACGACTTCGAGACCGACGAGATGGTGGTGCGGGGCGCGAGCCTGACGCCGGGGGTGCGCCAGACGCTGGCCCACGAGCTGACCCATGCCCTGCAGGACCAGCACTTCGAGCTCGACCGGCCCGAGTTGGAAGAACGCGACGACGAGGCCGAGATCGCCTTCACCGGGCTGGTGGAGGGCGATGCCCGCCGCATCGAGCACGAGTACGCCGACACATTGTCGGCCGCCGAGCGGCGCCAGGCGCAGCGCCAGACGAGCTCCGCCGCCCTCGCCCCCGACATCCCGCAGGTGCTCATCCAGTCGGTGGTGTTCCCGTACGTGTACGGCCCGCCCTTCGCCGAACGGGTGGTCGACGAGGGCGGGCAAGGGCGCATCGACGAGGCGTTCCGGTCACCGCCGCTCACCTCCGAGCACATCATCCACCCCGAGAAGTTCCTGCGGGGCGAGCAGCCCAGGGCCGTGCCCGAGCCGCCCGCCGAGGGGCCGGTCTTCGACCGGGGGGTGATCGGGGAGTTCGGCCTGGTGCTGATCTTCGGCGACGACCTGCGGGCAGGCGACCTGCGCAAGGCGGTCAACGGCTGGGGCGGCGACCGCTACGTGGCCTGGGAAGCCGACGGCCGCGTGTGCGTGCGGGCCACCTTCGAGATGGACACCGCCAAGGACGCCGACGAGTTGCGTTCGGCCCTGCGCACCTGGGCCGGCAAGCACCGCGCCACAGCCGACAACCTCACCCTGACCAGTTGCCGCTAGTCCGCGGCCCGAGCCGGTCGACGAAGCGTTCGCCGACAAATCTCAGCCCGTCGACCGAGACCTCGTTGAGCGCATCGGCGCCGTAGCGGCGGATCGTTCGCACGACACGCGACGCCCCTTGGAGGAGGGCATCCTCGGAGGCTCGGCGCACCGCTTCCCGCAGGGGGCCGTCGGCAGCGGCCACCGAAGCGGCCACGTCGCCGTCTTCGTCGAGCGCTTCGAGCAGTCGGTAGAGGTCGTAACCGTCGGTCGCCTGTTTCCGAGGCGGCCGTCGGCGGCCGAGCACGCCGCAGAGCTTGGTGGCCACAAGCCCCGCAGCCGTCGCAAGCGGCAGGACGCCTTCGACACGATCCGGCCCGTCGACCACGAGCCGCACCATCTCGGCTTCCTCGAGTGCGTACCGATGGGCTCGAACGAACAGCTCGTCGAGCGGGTCGTCCACGTCGATGGCGTCGAGCGGCGTCGTCGCTATGACGTCGACGGCAACCCCGTCGAGTTCCACTCGGTCGGCATGGTTTGCCGCGGCCTGAGCGCCAGGGAGGTCGCCGAGGACTTCTATGACCGAGGGCAGGCGCGCCTCGGCCACCGTGTCGACATCGGTCGTGGCCCGGTGGGCATGCCGCAGGCGGCAGGTGACGGCGACGCCGCCGACGATGGCGACACGCCCGATGTCCGCGCCGACAACGGCCAAGGCCGTCCGCACGAGCTTCGGCGTGTCGGTGTTGCCCGCGACGTGGACGACCAGCATTCACCAAACCCGCACGAACGGCGTCGGTGGGGTCCAGGCCTCCAAGATCTCTGTGCCTCGGCCCAGGTCCCCCGCCAAGTCGAGTGCGACCACGGCCGGGTGAGCAAGCGGCATGCGTTCGCCTGCAAGGCGGTGCCGGAAGCCGACTGCCATCGTCGTCGGCGCTACCCGCAGCATCGATCCGGCTGCACGGGGAGTGACCGCTTCACCCAGCCGTTGTCGAGCGCGGCGAGCCACCGCCTCGTTGGGCACGAGGATCTCCAACAACGGCGACCGGGCTGCGATCACCGGCGCCCCCCAGGCCGCCGCCGCCTTGGCCCCCGTCAGCGCCCAGCCCGGCTGGTCGAGGTCGTCGTCGCCCATCTCCAAGAATGCCGCGTCTTCTGGCCGGGGACGCCGTTTCAGCGACACCACCGCACGCGGCCAACGGTCGGCCAGGACCCAAAAGAGATCGGGGACGACCGGGCGCCCGTCGGGCTCGACAAGCAGGTGGTCGCGGAGGCGGCCGAGCGCTCGACTGATGGACGAAGGGTTAAGGCCTGCAGCCGCCGCAGTGGCGCGCACACCGAATGGCTCGTCGGGCCGAAGCAGCAACGCCAGCGCAGCCGCCACCCCGGCTTTGCCGGCGACGGGTTCGCGCTCGTCGTCGGCGTCTCGTCGCGGCGCGGCCGGGACCTCGGCGTCGACGTGCAGGCCGGGCGCTCGCACGAACACATGGCCGCGGCGGTCGAACCAACCCCAGCCCTCGTCGCGCAACAGCTTCTTGGCGCCGGCGGTAAGTGTGTCGGCCACCAGCAGCCTGACTCGACTCTCCGGTGCGCCCCCGCCGGTGCGGGCCACCAGCGCCCGGACCCGGCTGGGATTGGCCAACGAGAGGGCCTTGACCTCGATGCCCACTGTCCGGTCGTCACCGATGTCGACGGCGATGTCGGCGAGGTCGTCAGGAGGAGCCATCGGAAGCCCGAGGGCGTCGAGGGCGTGCATCAGCGCGACCTCGGCCTCCGCTCCGAAGTCCTCGGTAGTGGGCCGCACGGCGCCTCCTGTTGCGCGTTGCCTGACAAAGCAACAGTAGCCTCAGCAGTCACGTTGCGCGTTGCGTTGCAACACAACAGCACATCTCGCCCGTCGAGCATGGATACCCCAGCGGCACGCTGGCGTGGTGGATGGGGCGCTGGGCGCTCGGCTTTCGCCCCGACTCAGGTCACTGGTTCCCGGGGACGTCGACGACCAACGTGACCGGCCCATCGTTGGCCAGTTCCACCACCATCTCGGCCCGGAAGCGGCCCGTTGCCACCTCCGCTCCAAGGTCCCGCAGCGCCGCCACCACTTCCTCGATCAACGGCTCGGCCTCTTCGGGCGGGGCAGCCTCGATCCACGACGGCCGCCGTCCCCGTGACACGTCGCCGTAGAGGGTGAACTGACTCACCACCAGCACCCGTCCGCCCACCTCGCCGACCGACACCTCGCCGTCGAAGATCCGCAAGCCCCACAGCTTCGCCGCCAGCTTCCGGGCCGCCGCCGCGGAGTCACCCCGTCGCACCCCCACCAGCACGCACAGCCCCGGCCCGTCGATCGAGCCGACCACGGCGCCGTCGACCGACACCCGAGCCCACGCCACGCGCTGCACCACCGCTCGCATCGCCACAGTCTGCGTCGAGGTATGCTGATCGGACCGGTAAGGCACTTTGAAGGGACAGACGCGTGCCCGCAACCGTGGTCGTCGGGACCCAATGGGGCGACGAAGGGAAGGGCAAGCTCACCGACCTCCTCGCCAAGGAGATGTCGGTCGTGGTCCGCTACCAAGGCGGCCACAACGCAGGCCACACCATCGTGGTCGACGGTGAGTCCTTCGCCCTTCAGCTGATCCCCAGCGGCGTCCTCTACCCGCACATCTCGCCCGTCATCGGCAACGGCGTCGTCGTCGACCCCGCCGTCCTCCTCAAAGAGGTCGACACGCTCACGGCCAAGGGCGTCGACTGCTCCAAGCTCCGGGTCAGCGGCAACGCCCACCTGATCATGCCGTACCACCAGGAGATGGACCGGGTGACCGAGCGCTACCTGGGCAAGAACAAGCTCGGCACCACCAAGCGCGGCATCGGCCCGGCCTACGCCGACAAGGCCTCCCGCGTCGGCCTGCGGGTGCAGGACCTGCTCGACGCCAAGATCTTCCGCCAGAAGCTCGACGTGGTCCTCAAAGAGAAGAACAGCATCCTGGCCAAGGTCTACAACCGGCTGAAGATCTCGGCCGACGACATCGCCGCCGACTACCTGGCCCAGTACGCCCCCCGCATCGAGCCCATGATCACCGACTGCGTGAGCTTCGTGCACGAGGCCCTCGAACGGGGTGAGAACGTCCTCCTTGAGGGGGCGCAGGCCACCTTCCTCGACCTCGACCACGGCACCTATCCGTTCGTCACCTCGTCGAACCCCACAGCGGGCGGCGCCTGCGTCGGGGCGGGCGTCGGCCCCCGCCACATCGACCGGGTCATCGGCATCGCCAAGGCCTACACCACCCGGGTGGGCGCCGGGCCCTTCCCCACCGAGCTGTTCGACGAGCACGGCGACGCCCTCGTCGACCGGGGCCGCGAGTACGGCACCAACACCGGCCGCCGCCGTCGCCCCGGCTGGTTCGACGCGGTGATGATGCGCCAGGCCGTCCGCCTCAACTCGCTCAGCGAGATTGCCCTCACCAAGCTCGACGTGCTCGACACCTTCGACACCGTCAAGGTGTGCGTGGCCTACGAGTGCGAGGGCGAGCGCTTCACCCACCCGCCCTACCACCAGTCGGTGCTGCACAAGGTCACCCCCGTCTACGAAGAGCTGCCGGGGTGGAACACCGACCTCACGCACGCCACATCACTGAAGGAACTGCCCAGCGCGGCCCGCGACTACGTCGCCTTCCTGGCCGAGCAGAGCGGGGTGCCGGTCCGGTTCGTCGGCGTCGGACCGGGACGTGAACAGTTCGTCGACTTCGCGGCGTGATGCGAGTCGCCGTCGTCGGCAACGGCGGACGGGAGCATGCCTTCCGCCAGGTGCTGTCCCGCACGGCCACAGTGGTGCCCGACGACGCCGACGACGCCGACCTCTACGTCATCGGCCCTGAGCAACCGTTGGTCGACGGCGTGGCCGACCGGCTGCGGGCCGACGGCAAGCTCGTCCTCGGCCCCGGCGCCGACGGCGCCCGCCTCGAAGGCTCCAAGGGGTGGATGAAGGAGGTGCTGCGCGCCGCAGGCGTGCCCACCGCTCGCTCCGCCACCTTTGCCACCGCCGAAGGGGTCGACGCCTACCTGGCCGACCTGCCCTCCGGTGCCGTGGTGAAGACCGACTACCTCGCCGCAGGCAAGGGTGTGCTGGTTTCCACCGACGCAGACGCCCTCCGCAACGACGCCCGGGCCAAGCTCGCTCACGGCGACGTCGTCATCGAGGAACTGCTGGCCGGCCCCGAGCTGTCGGTGTTCGCCGTGTGCAACGGCAAAGACTTCGTCCTGCTCCCCCCGGCCCGCGACCACAAGCGGGTGGGCGACGGCGACACCGGCCCCAACACCGGCGGCATGGGCGCCTTCTCGCCGGTGCCCGACGTCGACGCCGCGGTCGAGGCCGCCGCCGACATGGTCGACCGCACCCTGGGAGAGTTCCAGCGCCGCGGCATCGACTACCGCGGCATCCTCTTCGCCGGCCTCATGCTCACCCCCGACGGTCCCAAGATGCTCGAGTACAACGTGCGCCTGGGCGACCCCGAGGCCCAAGTGGTGCTGCCCCGGTTCACCTCCGACCTGGCCGAGCTCCTCGCCGCGGCGGCCGCGGGCGACCCCCTCCCGCCGCCCACGTTCACCGACGCCGCCGCTGTCACCGTGGTCCTGGCCGCCGAGGGCTACCCGGTCGACGTGCGCACCGGCGACGTGATCGAGGGGGTCGACGACGCCGAAGCCCTCGACGGCGTCACCGTGTTCGAGGCGGGCGTGGTGCGCGACGACACCGGGCGCTTGCGCACCGCCGGGGGGCGGGTACTGGCCGTCACGGCCCTGGCTGCCACCTTGGCCGAGGCCCGGGAACGGGCGTACGAAGCCGTCCAACAGATCAGTTGGCCGGGCATGCACTATCGAAAGGACATCGCTGCGCAATGAAGGTCGCCGTGCTCATGGGTTCGCCCAACGACAAGGACAAGATGGCGGGTGCCGCACAGATGCTGGAGCGCTTCGGCATCGAGGTCGACGAGCGAGTGCTCTCGGCCCACCGCAACCCCGCCGAGGTCACCGCGCTGGCGTCGGGCCTGCGCGACAACGGCTACGTCGCCGCCATCTGCGGCGCGGGCATGGCCGCCCACCTGGCGGGCGTCGTCGCCGCCCACACCACGCTGCCGGTCATCGGCGTGCCCCTCTCGGGCGGCGCCCTCAACGGCGTCGACGCGCTGTACTCGACCGTGCAGATGCCCAAGGGCATCCCCGTTGCCACCGTGGCCGTCGACGGCAGCGCCAACGCGGGCATCCTCGTGGCCGAGATGCTGAGCATCAGCAACGAGGACATCGCCAAGAAGCTCGACGAGTTCCGCGCCGCCGGAGCCCGATGATCCCCAACGTCCTTGCTGCCCGCTACGCCAGCCCGGCCATGGTCGAGCTCTGGTCGCCGCGGCACAAGGTCGTGCTCGAACGCCAACTCTGGATCGCCGTCCTCCGGGCGCAGAAGCAGCTCGGCGTCGACGTGCCCGACGGGGTGATCGAGGCCTACGAAGCGGTCGTCGACAACGTCGACCTCGACTCCATCGAGGCCCGTGAGCGGGTCACCAAGCACGACGTCAAAGCCCGCATCGAAGAGTTCTGCGCCCTGGCGGGCCACGAGCACATCCACAAGGGCATGACGTCGCGTGACCTCACCGAGAACGTCGAGCAACTGCAGGTCCGCCAGGCCCTCGAACTGGTGCGCGACCGCATGGTGGCCGCCCTCGCCCGGCTGGCCGAGCGGGCGGCCGAACACGCCGAGACGGTCATCACCGGCCGCAGCCACAACGTGCCCGCCCAGGCCACGACGTTGGGCAAGCGCTTCGCCAACGCGGGCGAGGAACTGCTCCAGGCCTTCACCCGCGTGGAGGAGCTACTGGCCCGTTATCCGTTGCGCGGCATCAAGGGACCGGTCGGCACCCAGCAGGACATGGCCGACTTGGTCGACGATGTCGACCGTTTGGAAGAACTGGTCGCCCAGCACCTGGGCTTCGAGCGGGTGCTCGACAACGTGGGGCAGGTCTACCCCCGCTCGCTCGACTTCGACGTGGTGAGCGCGCTGGTGCAAGCAGCCTCGGGGCCGGCCAACCTGGCCAAGACCATCCGCCTGATGGCGGGCCACGATCTGGTGACCGAGGGCTTCCTGCCCGGGCAGGTGGGCTCGTCGGCCATGCCCCACAAGATGAACGCTCGCTCGTGCGAGCGCATCAACGGCTTCGTCGCTGTCCTGACCGGGCACCTCGCCATGGTCACCGCCCTCACCGGCGACCAGTGGAACGAAGGCGACGTGAGCTGCTCGGTGGTTCGACGAGTGGCGCTCCCCGACGCCTTCTTCGCCATCGATGGGCTGTTCGAGACCTTTCTCACTGTGCTCGAGGGCTTCGGCGCCTACCCCGCCGTGATCGAGCGCGAGCTGCGTCGCTACCTGCCATTTCTCGCCACGACCAAGCTCATGCTCAGCTACGTAAAGCGGGGGATGGGCCGGGAGCAGGCGCACGAGCTCGTCAAAACCAAGGCCATCGAGGCCGCCCTCGCCATGCGCGAGGGCGCTGAAGGCAATCCATTGTTCGTCGAGTTCGGAAGCGAGCTCGACGACGCCCTGTCGTTCGTGGGTGCCGCACCTCGACAAGTCGAACGCTTCGCCGCCCGCGTGGGCGAGGTGGTCGACCGTTATCCGACCGCAGCCAAATACGTCCCGGAGGGGATCCTGTGAAGCACGTCTATTCCGGCAAGGTGCGCGACGTCTACGAGGTCGACGACCGCACGCTGCTGTTCGTGGCCAGCGACCGCATCTCGGCCTTCGACGTAGTGATGGCCGAGCCCGTCCCCGACAAGGGGCGGGTGCTCACCGGCATGACCGCCTTCTGGCTCGACCAGCTGCGCGACCTCGCCCCCAACCACATGGTCTCGGTCGATCCCGCCGACTTCCCGTCGGGCGGCCCCGCCGACGCTGCCGGGCGTTCGATGCTCGTGCGCAAGGCCGACATGCTCGCCATCGAGTGCATCGTGCGCGGTTACCTGTCAGGTTCGGCGTGGAAGGAGTACAAGGCGACGGGCACCATGCACGGCACGCCGCTGCCGTCGGGGCTGCAGGAGAGCGACAAGCTGCCCGAGCCGGTGTTCACCCCGTCGACCAAGGCCGAGTCGGGCCACGACGAGAACATCAGCTTCGAGGTGGCCTGCGACATCGTCGGCGCCGACGTGGCCAAGGCCGCTCGCGAGATCAGCCTGGCCGCCTACCAACGGGGCGCCGACTTGGCTGCCGAGCGGGGCATCATCATCGCCGACACCAAGTTCGAGCTCGGCTTCATCGACGGGGAACTGGCTCTCTGCGACGAGGTGCTCACCCCCGACTCCTCCCGCTTCTGGCCTGCCGATCAATGGCAGCCCGGCGCCACGCCGCCGTCGTTCGACAAGCAGCCCGTGCGCGACTGGCTGGAAGGCACCGGCTGGGACAAGACGCCCCCGCCGCCCGCCCTGCCCGCCGACGTGGTCGACACGTCTCGCCAGCGGTACGTGACCGCCTACGAGAAGCTCACCGGGAAATCGTTCACCGACTGGTACGGGGTATCTCGATGAAGACGTTCAGCGTGCTGGTCGAAGTCAGCCTGCGGCCCGGCATCGCCGACCCCCAAGGCGCCACCGTCGAACGGGCGCTGCCTGCGCTGGGCTTCGACGGCGTCACCGGCGTGCGGGTGGGCAAGGCCATCCGCTTCACCATCGAGGCGGCCGACGAGGCCGCCGCCCGCGGGGCGGTGGAGGAACTGTGCAAGCGCTTCCTCACCAACCCGGTCATCGAGGACTCCCGCATCGAACTGAGCGGCGTGTCATGAGTGCCCGCATCGGGGTCGTGCTCTTCCCCGGCTCCAACTGCGAGCACGACGCGGTGGAAGCCGTCGACGCGCTGGGCGGCAAGGGCGAAGTGGTGTGGCACGGGGCCACCTCGCTCGAAGGCTTCGACGGCGTCATCCTCCCCGGCGGCTTCGCCCACGGCGACTATCTCCGCCCCGGCGCCATCGCCCGTTTCTCCCCGGTGATGACTGCGGTGGTCGAATTTGCTCGCAGCGGCGGCCCGGTCGTCGGCATCTGCAACGGCTTCCAAGTGCTCACGGAAGCGGGTTTGCTGCCGGGCGCCTTGCAGAAGAATCGCGGTCTCAAATTCCTGTGCACGACGGTGGACGTGCGCGTGGAAACCACCAATTCTGCTCTGACGCGGGAGGCAGAGGCCGGTGCCGCGCTACGCATACCCATCAACCATTTTGAGGGCAACTACACGTGCGACGAGCGCACGCTGGCCGAGCTTCGGAGCGAAGACCGAGTGGTGTTCAGGTACGTCGACAACCCCAATGGGTCTGTGGACGACATCGCCGGGATATGCAACAGCGAGCGCAACGTCGTCGGCTTGATGCCCCATCCTGAACGAGCCTGCGACCCCCTCCTGGGCTCGACCGATGGTGTGACGCTGTTGCGCTCGCTGTTGGCAGCGGCTTCGGTTACCGCTTAGTAACTGTTCAGTCGGTACCGCGACGGATGCCGGCCTGCCGCAACACGGCCGGGTTCACGCCTGCTTCCCGCCACGCGGCATAGCTGATGCCCTTGCGGCGTCCGTACTCCTTGGCGGCCTTGATAAAGGCTTGCTCGAGGGCGCCGAGGTCGACTGTGGCCGACTTGCTGGCCAGTTCGTTTTGGAGGTTCATCCGCTCCTGCACAAGCTGGAGACGGGAAAGCGGGTCGGCGTCCTGCAGCCTGTTCTCGATGTCGGCCAGACGCTTTTCGATGGATTCCGGCGTGCGCTTCCGTCCGCGCTTGGGCTTGTGGGCCTCAAGTGCTTCGAGATACCGACGCACTGCTCGGCCTTGGTCTCGCCCGAGGGCGAGGGCCTCCTTGTGCTCGTCGGACATGCCGGGCTTGGCTCGCTTCTTGGGGGGCATGCCAGGAAGTATTGCTCGACTGGCTCCCTTGTTCAAGTTCTTCGCCTTTTCATTTGGTCAATGTTTGTCACCCGCGAGACAAGCCGTGGACAGTTCCTGCATGCAGTCGATCCGGGGCCGGCGCGGGCCGGTTACCGTGGAGAGGTGGCCGACGAACTGCACCGAGCGCTGGGACTGACCGACGACGAAGCCGCCGACATCGAGCGCATCCTGGGCCGTTCACCGAACCATCTCGAGCTCGCCATGTATGCGGTTATGTGGAGCGAGCACTGCTCGTACAAGTCGTCTCGCTTGCACCTGAAGCGGCTGCCGACCGAGGGGGCGCACGTGCTCGTCGGCCCCGGCGAGAACGCCGGCGTCATCGACGCAGGCGACGGCGTGGCCGTGGCCCTGCGCATCGAGAGCCACAACCACCCCTCGGCGGTGGAGCCCTACCAAGGGGCGGCCACCGGGGTCGGCGGCATCCTGCGCGACATCTTCACCATGGGCGCCCGCCCCATCGCCGTCATGGACCCACTGCGCTTCGGGCCCCTCGACGACCCCCGCAGCCAGTGGATCTTCGAAGGCGTGGTGAGCGGCATCTCGGGTTACGGCAACTCGGTCGGCGTGCCCACGGTGGGCGGCGAAGTGGTGTTCGACGAGACCTATGCCGACAACCCGTTGGTCAATGTCCTGTGCCTGGGCGTGATGCCCAAGGACCGCTTGGTGCTGGGCCGTGCCAGCGGCGTGGGCAACCTGGCCGTGCTGCTCGGTTCGACCACCGGACGCGACGGCATCGGCGGCGTGAGCGTGCTCGCCTCGGCGGGTTTCGGCGACGCCGAGGCCGACGCCGAGAAGCGCCCCAGCGTGCAGGTGGGCGACCCCTTCGAGGAAAAGCGCCTCATCGAAGCGTGCCTGGAACTGCTCGATGCCGGCCTCGTTGTCGGCATCCAAGACCTCGGCGGTGCGGGCCTCACCTGCGCCACCAGCGAGACCGCCTCCCGAGGCGGCGTGGGCATGGACGTGTGGGTCTCCGAGGTGCCCCAGCGCGAAGCGGGCATGGAGCCCTTCGAGGTCATGACCAGCGAGAGCCAGGAGCGCATGCTGGCCATCGTCACGCCCGAGGCGCTCGACGAGGTGCTGTCGGTGTGCCGGCGCTGGGAGGTGCGGGCGTCTGTGGTGGGCCGCGTCACCGAGGACGGCGGCCGCCTGCGCATCTTCGACCGCCCCGACGGCGAGGAGCTGGCCGACGTGCCCGCGACGTCGCTGCACGAGGACGCCCCGCTCTACGACCGTCCCCTGGCCCGGCCCGCCTGGCTCGACGAGCTGTTGGCGGCCTCGCCCGCCGACCTTCCGTCGAACGACCCGGGTGCCGAGCTGCTGTCGATGCTCATGGACCCGTCGTGGGTCTACTCCCAGTACGACCACCAGCTGTTCCTCAACACCGTGGAGGCGCCAGGGGCCGACGCCGCCGTCCTACGCCTCAGGGCGCCGGGCCTGCCCGGCCGGTCGGACAAGGCGCTGGCCCTGTCGACCGACGGCAACGCCCGCTGGTGCGCCCTCGACCCTCGCCAGGGCACGGCCATGGGCGTGGCCGAAGCCGCGCTCAACGTGGCCTGCGCGGGCGCCCGCCCGGTGGCGCTGGTGAACTGCCTCAACTTCGGCAACCCCGAGCACCCCGAGGTCATGTGGCAGTTGTCGGAGGCCATCGACGGCATGAGCGAGGCGTGCCTGGCCTTGGACATGCCGGTCATCGGCGGCAACGTCAGCCTCTACAACGAGAGCCGGGGCCGCGACATCGACCCCACGCCCGTGGTCGGCGTGCTCGGCATCATCGACCGCCTGGAACGGCGGCCGCCTTCGGTGGCGCTGGTCGACGGCGGTCGGCTGGTGCTGCTGGGCGAGACGGTGCCCGAGCTGGGCGGCTCGCTGTGGGCGCTGCGCACCCACGGCCACCGTGGCGGCACCCTTCCCCCGCTCGATCTCGCCGCCCACGCCCGGCTGCTGGCCTTCGTGCAGGCCATTGTCGGCGACGGCTTGGCGGCGGGCATCCACGATGTGTCGGAAGGCGGGCTCGGCGTGGCGCTGGCCGAGATGGCCGTGCGTTCCCAGGTCGGCTTCCGGGTGGCCGGCATCGACGGGCACGCCGCCCTCTTCGCCGAGTCGCCGTCGCGGGTCGTGGTGTGCGCGGCCCCCGACCAGGCCCAGGAGATCGTGCGCCGGGCGGGCGACACGGGCGTGCCCGCGGCCTTCCTCGGTGGCTCCGGAGGCGACCGCTTGGTGGTCGACGGGTTGGTCGACGTGGGGCTCGACGAGGCCACCTCGGCATGGCGCGATGCGATCCCGAGCGCCTTGGCGGTCGCCCGGTAGCCTGCGCCCCATGGACGAGCGGGGGCTGGTGGAACGGGTCGACTCCCTCACGGCCGCAGTGGCCGACCTCGGGTTCAAGCTCGACACGCTGATCAGCTCGACCACCGCGTTCCGGGAGTCGTTCGGCGAGCGCATGACCGACTACGCCGACCTCGTCGCCCACTGGAGCATCGAGACCGAGGAGAACCTCAAGGCGCAGCGCCGCACCGTCGACCGCGCCCTCGCCGCCCAGGACGAAGCGGTGGCCCGGCTGGCCGCCATGGTGGAAGGCGTGGCCCAGGCCGTCGAGGCCTCAGGGGCGCCCGTGCTCGCCGGGCTGGTAGCGCTGCGCCAGGAGATCGCCACCCTGCCCCGTGACGGCGTTGACCTCACGCCGGCGATCGACGAGGTGCGCAGGCTCCGGGAGAACGTCGTCGACGCCGACGCGCTGTCGGCGGTGCTGGCCGAAGTGGCGGCGGTGCGCAAGGACGTAGGCACGTTGCCCCGTGACGGCGCCGACCTCACGCCGGTGATCGACGAGGTGCGCGGACTGCGTGAGAACGCCGTCGATGCCGACGCGCTGGCGGCAGTGCTGGCCGAAGTGGCGGCGGTGCGCAAGGACGTGGGCACGTTGCGGCGCGACGACGTCGATCTTTCGCCCGTGGTGGCGGAGGTCCGTGCCCTGCGGGACGACATGGCCGCAGCGCCCGGCGACGAGGTCGACCTCACGTCGGTGATCGACGAGGTGCGTGGGCTGCGGGAGAACGCCGTCGATGCCGACGCGCTGGCCGCAGTGCTGGCCGAGGTGGCGGCCGTGCGCAAGGACGTGGCCAAGCTGCCCCGCCAGGCCACCGACGTGACCCCGTTGCTCGACGAGCTTCGCCGGCTTCGTGAGGTGCTGTCGGAGGCCGACGTCGACGATGTGGAGGACGAGGTGTCGTTCGCCGCCGCTTTGGGCGAGCAGTTGGCCGCCCTGCGCAGCGACGTGGCCGCCCTGGCGAATCGGCCCACCGGCGGCGAAGGCAAGGGCAAGGCAGATCCCGCCGTGGTCGAGGCCATCGTCGGCCTGCGGGCCGACCTGGCCGCCTTGCGTGAGCAAGTGACAACCGTGCCGCCGGTGCCGCCCGAGGTCACCGCCCTCACCGACGCCTTGCAGGCGTTGCGCAGCGAGTTGGAGCACGAGCCCGCCGACGCCACCGTGGCTGCTGCTGCGCCTGGCGACGACCGGCTGGAGGAGACACTGGCCGAGCTCGTCTACGAGGTGCGCGCCCTGCGCCGCCGTTTCCCGGTGCGCCCAAGCACGGGCGAAGGCGACGACGAGCCGGTGCCCGCCCCTCGCCGCCGGCGCCGCACCACCACCCCCGACTGACGTGCCAGTTGTGCGCGTCCGGCCGCGCACATGTGGCAACTCAGCGGGCGAGGCGACCCCGTAGCTCCGCCAGGGCCGAGTCGGGGACGTCGAGGTCGCCCGTGCCACGACCGACAGCCAGGTCGGGCTTGTAGTCGCCGTGGTGGTCGGAACCGCCGGTCGCCACCAGCGAGTGTTCGTCCGCCAAGGACGCCAGCCCGGCGCGGTCTTCGGGGGAGTAGCGCCCGTAGTGGGCCTCGATACCTGCCAGGCCGAGCTCGGCCAGTTCGCCCACGGTGCGCCCCAGGTCGGCAGGCGACAGCCCCAAGCTGAACGGGTGGGCCAGCACGGCCACCCCGCCCGAGTCCCGCGCCAACCGCACGGCGTCGCCCACGGCCAGCCGCTCCTTCTCCACGTAGCCGGGCCTGCCCTTGGCCAAGTACACGTCGAAAGCCTCCTGGATCGAACCCACCACGCCCCGCCGCACGAGGATGGCGGCCGCGTGGGGCCGCCCGGCGCCGATGCCGCCCGCCTCCACCAGCAGTTCGGCATAGGGGATGCCGAGCCGTTCGCACATGAGCTCGTTGCGCCGGTCGCGTACCGCCTGCAGCCGCACCAGCTCGTCTTGCAACGGCCCGTCGCCGGGTTCCACGAAGTACACGAGCACGTGCATGGTGCCGGGCGAGAACTCGCACGACAGTTCGCAGCCGGCCACCAGTTCCACGCCAAACGCCGCCGCCCGCGCCCGGGCCTCGGCGATGCCGTCGAGGCGGTCGTGATCGGTCAGGGCCACCGCCGAGCACCCGGCGGCGGCGGCCAACTCGGCCACTCGGGCGGGCGAGTCGGTCCCGTCCGACACCGTGGAGTGGGTGTGAAGATCGATCACGCGCGCAGGGTATGTCACCATGGGCTCTGTGACGGGCGCACTCGACTTCCCCCCGCGCGCCGACGAGGACGACGACCACCCCAAGGAAGCCTGCGGGGTCTTCGGCATCTACGGCCCGGGCCTTCCCGTCGCCCACCTGACGTTCGACGGCCTGTACGCCCTGCAGCACCGGGGCCAGGAATCGGCGGGCATGGCGGTCAGCGACGGCGAGACCATCACCATCGACAAGGACATGGGCCTCGTCAGCAACGTCTTCAACGACTACAAGCTGGCGGCGCTGCCCGGGCACCTGGCCATCGGCCACACCCGCTACTCCACCACCGGGTCGAGCACGTGGCGCAACGCCCAGCCGGTGTACCGCAAGCCCGGCGAGAGCGGCTTCGCCCTCGGCCACAACGGCAACCTCACCAACACCCCCGAGTTGGCGGAACTGGCGGGCATGCTGCCGGGCACGGTGGCCAGCGACAGCGACCTGGTGGCCGAGATGCTGGCCGCCGAGTTCCCGCCCGAGGGCGAGGACCGCAGCGACGGCCGCGACCTGGAGGTGGCCCTGGTCAAGGTGCTGCCCAAGCTGGAAGGCGCCTTCTCCTTCGTCCTCATGGACGCCGGCCACCTCATCGGCGTGCGCGACCCCAACGGCTTCCGCCCGCTGTGCCTGGGCAAGCTCGACACGGGTTGGGTGCTGGCCTCGGAGACGCCCGCCCTCGACGTCATCGGCGCCCACTTCGTCCGCGAGATCGAGCCGGGCGAGATGATCGTCATCGACGCCGCCGGCCCCCGCTCCGTGCACCCCTTCCCGCCCGCCCGGCTCGACCCCAAGCTCTGCATCTTCGAGTTCGTCTACTTCGCCCGCCCCGACTCCCGCCTCTACGGCAAGGAAGTGCACGGGGCTCGGCGCCGCATGGGCGAACTGCTGGCCGACCAAGCCCCGGTCGACGGCGACATGGTGATGGGCGTGCCCGATTCGGGCGTACCCGCGGCCGAGGGTTACGCCAAGCGCAGCGGCATCCCTTACGGCCAAGGCCTGGTGAAGAACCGCTACATCGGCCGCACGTTCATCGCCCCCAGCCAGGACATGCGCAGCCGGGGCGTACGCCGCAAGCTCAACCCCTTGCGCGAGAACATCACGGGCAAGCGGCTGATCGTGGTCGACGACTCCATCGTGCGGGGCACCACCACCCGCCAGATGGTGCGCATGCTGCGTGACTCGGGCGCTGCCGAGGTGCACCTGCGGGTTTCGTCGCCGCCCTACAAGTGGCCGTGCTTCTACGGCATCGACACCGGCAGCCGCGCCGAACTGTTGGCCGCCAGCCTCACGGTGAGCGAGATCCAGGAGTACCTCGGGGTCGACTCCATCGCCTACCTCACCATCGAAAACCTCGAAGCGGCCATCGAGGCGCCGGGCGCCGGGTTCTGTTCCGCCTGCCTCACCGGCAAGTACCCCACCGAGGTCTCGGTGGAGCTTTCCAAGCACGTGCTGGAAGAATCACCCCAGCATGTCTGACGCAAGCGGCGACACAGCCCCCGAACCTCTGACCTACGCCGCCGCTGGCGTCGACATCGCCGCGGGCGAAGAGGCCGTCGAGCGCATCAAGCGCCACGTGCGTTCCACCATCCGCCCCGAGGTCATCGGCGACATCGGCGGCTTCGGCGGGCTGTTCGCCTTCCCCACAGACCGCTACCGCGATCCCGTGCTGGTCAGTTCCACCGACGGCGTGGGCACCAAGGCGTTGGTGGCCAAGGCGGCCGGTCGCTTCGACACCATCGGCGTCGACCTCGTCGCCATGTGCGTCGACGACCTGGTGTGCCAAGGCGCCGAGCCGTTGTTCTTCCTCGACTACATCGCCGTGGGCCGCTTGGTGCCCGACCACATCGAGCAGTTGGTGGAAGGCGTGGCCCGTGGCTGCAAGCAAGCCGGGTGCGCGTTGATCGGCGGCGAGATGGCCGAGCACCCGGGCGCCATGGAGCCGGGCGAGTTCGACCTCGTCGGCTTCGCCGTGGGCGTGGTCGAACGCGACCGCATCCTCACCGGCGACCGGGTCGACGTGGGCGACGTGCTCATCGGCCTGCCCTCGCCGGGGCTGCGCTCCAACGGGTACTCGCTGGCTCGGCGGGTGCTGTTCGACGTGGCCCGCCGCAAGCTCGACGACGCCGCCTGGGCGGGCTCGCACCGCACCATCGCCGACGAGCTGCTCGAGCCGTCGGTCATCTACGCGCCGGCCATCGGCGCCCTGCTCCGTGAGGTCGACGTGCACGGCGTGGCCCACATCACCGGCGGCGGCATCCCCGGCAACGTGTCGCGCATGCTGCCCGACAACCGCGACGCCGTGGTCAGCCGCAGCCAGTGGGAGCCGCCCCGCATCTTCAGCGAGATCCAACGCCTCGGCGGCATCAGCGACGACGAGATGGCCCGCGTGTTCAACCTCGGCCTCGGCATGGTGATCGCCGTTCCCCCGGTCGACGTCTTCCGGGCCATCGACGTCCTGCGCGAGCGGGGGCACTATGCAGTGCGGGTGGGTGAGATCACCAGGGGACGGGGCACCGTCCACGTGGAGCGCTGACATGACCCGCGTGCTCATCGTCGACGACGAGCCCGACATCCTGTTGATGCTGCGGGTCAACCTGGAAGCCGACGGCTTCGAGACGGCGCTGGCGGCCGACGGCGAGACGGCGTTGCAGCGGGTGACCGAAGAGCGCTTCGACCTCATGCTGCTCGACGTGATGATGCCGGTGATGGACGGCTGGGGCGTGCTCGACGGCCTGGCCGCCCTGTCCAGCCCGCCCCGGGTGATCGTGGTCACCGCCAAGTCGTCGGAGCGTGACGTGGTGCGGGCCATCGAGGCGGGCGCCGTCGACTACCTCACCAAGCCGTTCAGCCCCGCCGAGCTCGGCGCGTTGGTGCAGAAGGTGGTGGGCCTCGGCCCCGACGACCTCGACGCCCACCGACAGGCCCGCCTGGCCCGGGTCACGGCTGTCTAGTGCCGGCCGCCCCCCCCACCCCGAAGTTGCGTAGGAATCGCGCCGTTTTCCGCGCCGTTTCCTACGCAAGTTCGGGGGAGGGACGGTGATGACCTACCTCGACGGCCTGCGCCGCCACCTGTTGGAGCACTCGGTGCGCACCGGCGACTTCGTGCTGAAGTCGGGCCGGCGCAGTTCGTGGTTCATCGACTCCAAGCAGACGGCGTGCCGCCCCGACGGCCTGCTATTGATGGCCGACGCTGCCCTCGACGTGCTCGACCCGTCCGCCACTGCCATCGGCGGACTGACCATGGGCGCCGACCCCGTGGCCTTTGGGGTGGCCGGGGTGGCCGCAGCGCGGGGCCGAGGCTTGAAGGCGTTCTCGGTGCGCAAGGAGGCCAAGGACCACGGGGCGGGGGGCCGCATCGCCGGAGCCCTCGACCCGGGCGACCGGGTGGTGATCACCGAAGACACGGTCACGCGGGGCACGTCGTTGTTGGAGGCGGCCACGGTGGTGCGGGAGTTCGGCGCCGAGGTGGTGCAGATCGTGGTGCTGGTCGACCGGGGCGGCACGTGTGAGGCCATGGCCGCCGCCGAGGGCATCCCCTTCACCGCCCTGGTGACCGCTCCCGACCTCGGCTTCCCGTACGAGGGGGCGTAAGCCGGCTGTCACGACCCAGAAGCCGGTGGGGTCAGCGCAGTTCGCCGGGGGTGCGGAACAACCGCACGTGCGACACCGCCTCGATGCGGCGTTCGGCCACCCGGTCGGCCGCCGCTGCCGTGGTGGTGCCCTCGGCCGCGGCCGTGTCGAGCACCTCGGTGGTGGTGTCGTAGATGCGCCGGACCTGTTCGTAGGCCCGCTCCTGGTGGTAGCCGTGCAGCTCCTCGGCGATGTTGATGACGCCCCCGGCGTTGACGATGAAGTCGGGGGCGTAAAGCACCCCTGCCTCGGCCAAGCCCTCGGCGTCGGACGGCTCGCCCAGTTGGTTGTTGGCCGAGCCCACCACGGCGGCGCAGCGCAACTCGGGGATCGTCGTGGCAGTGAGGACCGCCCCCATGGCGCACGGCGAGAAGATGTCGCACTCCACCGCGTGCGCCTTCTCCGGCGGCACCGAGTCCACTTGGAGGTCGCGCACCGTGCGCTCCACCGCGGCGGGGTTCACGTCGGCCACGGTGATGCGGGCCCGCTCCTCCACCAGGTGGCGCACCAGGCAGTAGCCGACCTTGCCGGTGCCGCTCACCATCACGTGGCGGCCCGCCAGCTCGGTGGTGCCCCAGAGCCGCTTGGCGACCGCCTTCATGGCGTGGAGCACGCCCCACGCGGTGGCGGCCGACGGGTCGCCCGAGCCGCCCAGCCACTGGCTCACCCCGGTGACGTGGCGGGTCTCGCGGCGGATGAGGTCCATGTCGGGCTGGGTGGTGCCGACGTCCTCGGCCGTGATGTAGCGCCCGCCCAACGCATCCACGAAGCGGGCGTAGGCCCGCAGGAGCGCCTCGTGCTTGTCGCGGGCGGGGTCGCCGATGATGACGGCCTTGCCGCCGCCCAGGTCGAGCCCGGCGGCGGCCGACTTGTAGGTCATGCCCCGAGCCAGCCGCAGCACGTCCTCCACGGCCTCGTCTTCGGAGCGGTACGGGAAGAAGCGGGTGCCGCCCAGCGCCGGGCCCAGCCGGGTGGAGTGCACGGCGATGACCGCCCGCAACCCCACCGAACGGTCGTGGCAGTAGACGACTTGTTCGTAGTCGTCGCCGCCGATGCGCTCGAACACCTTCACAAAAGCCCAGGTTAGGGCGTAACTAGTCAGTTCGAACTACGCAAGATGACGCGTTCGGGCCATCGACGCCGGAAGGGACTGCCCGTACCTTCGGGGCACGAAAGGGACACTTTCCGAAGGGACTCCAGATGACAGACCAGAACACCCCCGACGCACTCCTGACGCCTGCGGAAGTCGCAGCATTGTTTCGAGTGAACCCCAAGACCGTCACCCGCTGGGCGCGGGCCGGCAAGATCACAGCGATTCGCACCCTGGGTGGCCACCGCCGCTTCCGGGCTTCCGAGATCCGCCGTTGCCTGGAGCAGATGGAGCACGAGACCGCCTGAACCACATCGACGGGGGGAAGTCCCTTTGATTCCTTCACTCTGGTCCGAGGTTCCCGCACGCAGGTGCCGGAACCTCGGACCAGAGTCGTTTTCCGGCAGGTAGCGTCAGGCCAGCATGCCTACGCCCAACGCCAGTTATTCCGTCAGCCTCCGGGTCGAGCTCGAGAACAAGCCGGGGGTCCTCGGCCGCCTTGCCACCGCCATCGGTGAAGCAGGCGGCAGCCTCGCCGCACTCGACATCGCCGAGGCCCGACCCGACGTCATCGTGCGCGACGTCACCGTGTTCGCGGCCGACGACGAGCACGTGCAGCGCATCCGCAAGGCCATCGAGGAGCTCGACGGCATCCACGTGCTCGACGTACGCGACCGCACGTTCCTCATGCACGAGGGCGGCAAGATCGAGGTCCGCTCCAAGGTCCCGTTGGCCAGCCGCGACGACCTGTCCATGGCCTACACGCCGGGCGTGGCCCGGGTGTGCAACGCCATAGCGGAGGATCCCGCCCAGGTCCACCGCTACACGATCAAGCGCAACACGGTCGCCATCGTCACCGACGGCACGGCGGTGCTCGGGCTCGGCAACATCGGCCCCGAAGCGGCGCTGCCGGTCATGGAGGGCAAGGCGCTGCTGTTCAAGGAATTCGCGGGCATCGACGCCTTCCCCGTGTGCCTGCGGGTCGACAGCGCCGAGCAGCTGATCGAGACGGTCGAGCGGCTGGAGCCGGTCTTCGGCGGCATCAACCTGGAGGACGTCGCCGCCCCCCGGTGCTTCGAGGTCGAAGAACGGCTCAAGGCCAGCCTCGACATCCCCGTGTTCCACGACGACCAGCACGGCACCGCCGTGGTGGTCCTCGCCGCCCTGCGCAATGCCCTCAAGGTGGTGGGCAAGGACATGGCCGACCTCAAGGTCGTCATGTCGGGGGTGGGCGCCGCCGGGGTCGCCATCACCAAGATCCTGTTGCAGGCGGGGGTGCCCAACATCATCGGCGTCGACCGCAAGGGCGCCATCTACGAGGGGCGGTCCGACCTCGACGCCTCCAAGCAGTGGCTGGCCGAAAACTCCAACCCCGAGCACCGCAAGGGGTCGCTGCACGAGGTCATGCCCGGCGCCGACGTGTTCATCGGCGTGAGCGGGCCAGGCGTGTTGCTGCGAGACGACCTGCGGGTCATGCACAACGACCCTGTCGTGTTCGCCTTGGCCAACCCCGACCCCGAGATCACGCCGGAGGACGCCGAGGGGTTGGTGGCGGTCATGGCCACGGGCCGGAGCGACTACCCCAACCAGATCAACAACGTGTTGTGCTTCCCCGGCATCTTCCGGGGCGCGCTCGACGCGGGCGCCCGCACCATCACCGAGGGCATGAAGCTGGCGGCGGCCGACGCCATCGCCGCCGCCGTGCCCGAGGGCGAGCTGTCGGCCGGCTACATCGTGCCCAGCGTGTTCAACAAACGGGTGGTGGAGTTGGTGGCCGCCGCCGTGGCCGAGGCCGCCGTGTCCGAAGGCGTGATCCGATGAGCGCCATCGAGGCCGTCACCTTCGACTACTGGAACACGCTCATCTACGAGGACCGTGGGCATCTGCGGGGCAAGCGCCTGGAGGCGTGGGCCGGGATCCTCGAAGACGTCGGCTTCGCCTGCGAACGGGAACAGCTCGACGCCCTCTTCGACGCCTCGTGGAAGCGCTACGTCGAGTCGTGGACGTCGAACCAGCAGTACCAAGCGGCCCAGGCGGCCGAGGACATCATCGAAGACCTGGGCTTCGACGTGCCCCCCGACGTGCGGGCGGCGCTGCTGGAGTCGTTCGGCAACGCAGGCGAGGACGCCGAACTGCACCTCACCGAAGGGGTGGAGGACACCCTGCGCACGCTCAAGGACGCGGGGATCAAGCTCGGCATCATCTGCGACGTGGGCATGACGCCGTCGTCGAGCCTGCGCACCCACCTCATCCGCCACGGCGTGCTGCCGCTGTTCGACCACTGGTCGTTCTCCGACGAGGTGGGCGCCTACAAGCCGTCCCCGGTCATCTACGAGCACGCCCTCGAAGGCCTCGGCAACCCCGCTCCCGAGCGGGTGGCCCACGTCGGCGACATCCGCCGCACCGACATCGCCGGGGCCAAGGCCATGGGCATGGTGGCCGTGCGCTACATCGGCGTGAGCGACGACACCTCCCAGCCCGAGCCCGAAGGCGACCACGTGATCAAGCACCACTCGGAGCTGCCCGAGGCCCTTGGGGTCATGTAGTACGCACGATCGTGCGCCTTCGGGCGTTCCGCCCGGATGAACGGCGGCCAACGGACAAAAAACGCACGATCGTGCGCTTTCAACGGTACTATGACGGGGTGCCCGGGCAATCCGCCGACAAAGCGCACGATCGTGCGCATGACATTGCCGTTCTGGGCCAGGTCATCCGGGCTCGGCGTAAGCGGCTGGGGCTGACCCAGGCCGACTTGGCCGACCTGGCCGGCTGCGGGCAGCGAACGGTAACGGCGATCGAGACAGGCAAGGCCACCGTTCGCCTCGACGTCGTGGTGGCCGTCCTCCGCACGCTGGGTCTGCGGATGCGGGTAGAGCCAGGCCGCCCGGTCGTGGTTGCCGATGACTGAGGCCGACGTCCGCGGCATCGAGCGGGCTGACGTCTACAAGGGCGACGAGTTGGCGGGCACGCTCGAGCGCACAGGGAGCACGACCGCCTTCCGTTACGTCTCGGGGTATCGCGGGCGAGCCGTCGCCGGTGCCCTCCCGGTGAGCGGCCAACCTGTCGTGCGCCAGGGTGGCGCCGTCCACCCCTTCTTTGCCGGCCTGCTTCCTGAGGGCGTCCGCCTCACGGCACTGCGCTCGCGCATCAAGACGTCCGCCGACGACATGTTCAGCCTGCTGCTGGCAGTCGGCGGCGACTGCATCGGTGATGTCCGGGTCGTCCCCGCAGGCCATGACCCGACGCCGCCGCCGCCCCTGGTGCAAGGCACGGACTGGAGCGCTCTCGACTTCGAGGCGCTGTTCGAGGCCAGCGTCGCCGTGGGGGGAGAACAGGTCGAGCGGGCAGCACTGCCGGGCGTACAGCCCAAGGTGTCCGCCGACATGATCTCGTTCCCCGTGCGCACGGCGACGGGCGCCTACATCCTCAAGCTCAACCCGCCCGAGTACCCGGCGCTGGTCGAGAACGAGGCGTTCTTCCTGCGCCTGGCCGCCGACGCCGGCCTCCGGGTGGCGCAGGCCGAAGTCGTCGTCGACGGGTCGGGGCGCACCGGGCTGTGGGTCCGGCGCTTCGACCGGGTCGTGGGCCAAAGCGGCGTGTCGCGCCTTGAGCAGGAGGACGCCTGCCAGTTTTGCGACGAGTACCCGTCGGAGAAGTACCGATTGTCGATCAACCGCGTCACCGAGCAGGTGGTCGAGTTGGTCGATGCCCCCGTCGTGGCCGTGCGCGACCTCATCCGCCTGGTGGCCTTCAGCTACGTCATTGCCAACGGCGACCTGCACGCCAAGAACATCAGCATCCTGCGAGAAGGCGACATCCTGGGCCTGGCACCGGCCTACGACCTGGTCGCCGACCTCCCGTACACGAGGGACGAGCGCATGGCCCTCCAACTCGACGGACGCGACCTGGCGTTCAAGCGGCGGTACTACGTCGACTTCGCCGCCCGCTTCCGGGTGCCCGCGCCCGCCGTGCACCACCTGCTCGATCGCATCTGCGACGTCGTCCCCGCTGCTACAGAGCGGTTGGGCGAGATCGGGCTCGACGACCGGCGTACCGAGCACCTCCGACGAGTCATGCTCAATCGGCGCGAGGACCTCGGCTCGTGAGAGTGGTCGGGACCGGTGTCGATCCGGTGACCTCACGCTTTTCAGGCGCGCGCTCTACCAACTGAGCTACCCGACCGTGACGGCCTACCGAGGTAGGCCGACGGAGCGGTCCTGACGGGATTTGAACCCGCGACCTCCGGCTTGACAGGCCGGCGTGCACTCCAAACTGCACCACAGGACCAACGATGCTGGCACCCCCAACGGGATTCGAACCCGTGCTGCCGCCTTGAAAGGGCGGTGTCCTAGGCCGCTAGACGATGGGGGCCGGCTTCCGTGAGGGCGTGGTCACGATAGCAGTCCGCCTCCGACCCTCAACCCGGTAACGACGAGGCCAGCGCCTCGACCATCTGTTCCTCCAGCCACGACAGGTAGCTGTAGAGCGCCAACCCCGTCCCCCGGGGGTCGTCGGGGGCGATGGCGTCGTAGTCCATGTCCTCCGACACGTCGAGGCGGGTGCCGATCACCAATCGCAGGTCGTTGACCGCCGAGAGCCACGCCACCAACTCGCCTTCGGCCAGCCGCTCCTGGTCGATGGTCGACTCCATGATGGCGATGGCCTGCAGGTGGTGCTCGCGCAGGTCGTCGCCCATGAGGCGCCGGTACTCGTCCTCGTGCTCTTCGTCGCCCACGTAGGCGGGCGGGAACAGCCGCCGCACCGACGGGTCGCCGTCGTCGCCCTCGGCCAGCAGCTCGCGCAGCTGCGGCGGCAGTGTGCGCAACAGCTCCCGCTCCTCGCCTTCGAGCCGCACCCGGTAGTCGCCGCCCCGAGTCCGCTCGATGCGCCGCTTCATCTAGTGCTCCCTGGACGGAGCACTAGAGGTCCTGCTGCATGGTGGCCCACAGGCCATGCTCGTGCAGGCGGAACACGTCGAGCTCGGCCCGCTCGCGGCTGCCCGACGACACCACGGCCCGGCCCTTCTCGTGCACGTCGAGCATGAGCTTGGTGGCCTTCTCCCGGCTGTAGCCGAACAGCTTCTGGAACACGTAGGTGACGTACGACATCAGGTTGATCGGGTCGTTCCACACCAGCACGATCCACGGGCGGTCGGGTTCCACCACGTCGGAGGTGCCGGGTTCGCCGACCTCGACAGGTGCCTCAGTCGGTGCTGCCATCCCCTGATTCTCTCAGGCGCGGGCGCCCACGCCGACGCGGAACCACACCAGCGCCACCCACGCCCCCGCGGCGCCCACGATGTGCAGCCCCACCAGTAGGGCGGGCACGCCCGAGAAGTACTGCACGTAGCCCACGACGATCTGGCCGATCACCACGGCCACCACCACCTCGGCCCGGCGCACCAGCGCGGCGGCCGCACCCGTGCGCACCATGCCCCACACCGTGTAGAGCAGCAGGGCCACGAACAGCAGGGCGGCGATCCCGTGGTACCGGGTCACCTCACCGGGGTCGAACCCGAAGCGCCGGGCTGTCTCGTCGCCCCCGTGCGGCCCCGAGGCCGTCACTACCGTGCCCAGCACGATCGTCAGCGCGCCCGCCCACAGCAGCAGCCTGCTCACCCGCACCAGCTCAGGGTCGTCGGCCACCACGGCCACGTCGTCGTCGGGCCGCCCCGCCCGGTGGTGCAACACCACGGCACACCACAACAAGGCCATCGACACCAGGAAGTGCCCGGCCACCAAGGCCGGGTGCAGGTGGAACAAGACGGTGAGCCCGCCGAGCACGATCTGGCCCAGCACCCCGGCGACCAAGCCGAGCGAGTAGCCGACCAGGTCGCGGCGCCGCGGCACCCGTCGCAGCGACCCCAGCACGGCCAAGATCACCACCACCGACACGACCCCGGTCACCACCCGGTTCACGAACTCGACCATGGCGTGGTACTCCCACGGCGCCACCAGCCGGTCGTTGGAACAGGTCGGCCAGTCGGGGCAGCCGAGCCCCGAGCCGGTGAGCCGAACCGCCCCGCCGGTCACCACGATGAAGAACAGGGCGACGAGCGCCACCAGCGTGACGCGTCGGTACGCAGCGGGGGACATCGGCGGGCGATGGTAGGGCGATTCGAAGAACAACCCCCCACGCACCTAGTCTCCCCCCTCGATGTCCCGCCTGCGGGCCTACGTCGCCCTGACCAAACCGCGCATCATCGAGCTGCTGCTCGTCACCACCGTCCCCACCATGTTCGTGGCGGCGCGTGGGGTGCCCTCGGGCTGGCTCATCCTCGCCACCCTGGTGGGCGGCGCCTTCGCGGCAGGCGGCGCCAACGCCGTCAACATGTACGTCGACCGCGACATCGACGCAGTCATGCACCGCACCCGCAACCGGCCGTTGGTCACCGGCGCCGTCACGCCCCGGGCCGCCCTCACCTTCGCGGTGGCCCTCGAGGTCTTCGCCTTCGTCGAGCTGTGGGTGCTGGTCAACCTGCTCAGCGCCGCCCTCGCCGTCAGCGCCACCTTGTTCTACGTCTTCGTCTACACCCTGTGGCTCAAGCGGACGACGAGCAACAACATCGTCATCGGCGGTGCCGCAGGCTCCGTTCCCGTCCTGGTGGGCTGGGCCGCCGTGGAGAACAGCCTCGGACTGGCCCCCCTCGTCCTCTTCGCCGTCATCTTCGTCTGGACGCCGCCGCACTTCTGGGCCCTGGCCATCCGATACAAGGACGACTACGCCTCGGCCGACGTACCCATGCTGCCCGCGGTGGCCAGCCTGGCCGCCACCGCCCGCCAGATCGTCTTCTACACCGTCGCCCTGTGGGCGGCGTCGCTGTGGTTCGCCGACGTGGGCCACATGGGGTCGATCTACCTGGGCACGGCCATCCTCACCGGTGCCGTGTTCCTGCTGATGGCGCTCCAGCTCCTGCGCGACGCCACGCCGGCGCGGGCGATGAAGCTGTTCCACTACTCCATTTCCTACGTCACCGTGCTCTTCGGCTCCATGGCCCTCGACCAAGTCGTCCGGGGCGCATGAGGCTGTCTAGAGTTCGCACGCCCGAACCGTCGATCGCTCCATCCCAGGAAGGCGCATGACGCTCACCGAGACCCGCCCCGAGGCCCCGGCCGCTGCCGCGCCGGCGACACCCCCTGCTCCCACCGGGTTGCTGTCGACGGCCGACCACAAGCGCCTCGGCCTCCTCTACCTGGCCGTCTCCCTGCTGTTCCTCGTGGTCGGCGGCGCCTTGGGCGTCGCCCTGCGGGGCGAGCTGGCCGAGGCGGGCAACCAGTTCCTCGGCGACGACTACGTGCGGGTCTTCTCCATGCACGCCACGGTCACGCCGGTGCTGTTCCTGGCCCCCCTGTGGATCGGCCTGGCCACCTTCCTGGTGCCGCTGCAGATCGGCGCCTCCCGCCTGGCCCTGCCCCGGCTCCACGCCTTCGCCCTGTGGCTGCACGTGGTGGGCGGCGGGATCCTGGTGGCGAGCTACATCGTGGGCCGGCCCACCGGGCTCGGCCTGTCGACCGCCTCGCCCATCCGCACGCCCGAAGGGGGCGGCGAGGTCGAAGCGGTGCTGTGGGTGCTCGGGCTGATCGTGGTGGCCGTGGCCACCTTCCTGGCCTCGCTCGACCTGGCCGTGACCCTGGCCACGCTGCGCACGCCGGGCCTCAGCTACGCCCGCCTGCCGCTGTTCACCCTGGCGAACGGCGTGGCCAACCTGGTGACGATCCTGGCCGCGCCGGTGTTCATCGCCGGGATGCTGTTGCTCTACCTCGACCAGCACTTCGGCGGGCAGTTCTTCGGCGCCGACAACCCCGCGGCGCAGGTGGTCTGGCAGCACACGGCCTGGTTGCACGGCCGGCCGGAGGTCTACCTGCTGCTCCTCCCGGGGTTGGGCGCGGCCAGCGACATCGTCGCCACCCACTCCCGCCGGCCGCTGCTGAGCCATGCGGGCGCCCGCACGCTTCTCGCCGCCTTCGGCCTGCTGAGCCTGGCGGCATGGGGCGCAGGCACCCAGGTGGCCGACGCCGTGGTGCTGCCGACGTACTCGCCCGCCACCGCCCTCGTGGCCGTGCCTGTGGGGCTGCTCGCCCTGCTCTGGCTGGGCTCGTTGGTGAAGGGCAAGCCCCACTTCCACGTGAGCCTGGCCTTCGTGGCCGGCTTCCTCGGCCTGGCCGCCTTCGGTGCCGTCAACGCCGGAGTCGCCGCGCTGGCCAAGGTCGACGGCGGCACGGCGTGGACCACCGCCCACATCCACATGGTCGTCTTCGGCGCCCCGCTGCTGCTGGGCGTGGCGTCGATCTACCACTGGGCGCCCAAGCTGTTCGGCCGCCAGTTGGCCAACGGCCTGGGCGGGCTGATCTTCCTCCTGCTCTTCGGCGGCTTCTTCCTCAACGGCCTTGGCACCTACCTGCTGGGCTACGACGGCGCCCCCGCCCATGTCAGCGACTACACCGACACCACCCAGCTCAACTACAGCCGCCTGGCTGCGGCGGGCGGTGTGCTGGTGCTGGTCGGCGTGGCCCTGCTGGTGCTCGAAGTGGTGCGGGCGCTGGCCGGACGGGGCGAGGCCACAAGCGAGGCCGACCCCTACGAGGGCTTGACCTTGGAGTGGGCCGCGGCGTCACCCCCGCCGCCTGAGAACTTCGTGGCCGTGCCCGAGGTCCGCTCCCCGTACCCGCTCTACGACCTGCGCACCTCCGGAGGGTCGAACTGATGGCTGCTCTCCCCGCCCCCATGCCGAAGTTGCGTACGAATCGCGCCGTTTTCCAGCGCGATTCCTCCGCATGTTCGCCGGAGGTGGCCCGATGACGGCGCCCCTCGCCCTCCCCGCCGGCGGCGGCGCCCGCCACCGCAGCACCCTCTCCCTGGCCGCCCTGCTGGTCGGCGCAGGCGGGTTCATGCTGTTCGGCACCCTCATCGCCGTCTACGTGCTGCTGCGCTCCCGCGTGCACCCGTTCCCGCCCGAGGACGCCACCCTCGACCAGTACCTCGGCAACATGCTCGTCATCACCATGCTGCTGAGCTCGGCCACCGTGGAGTGGGGCATCTCGGCCGTGCGCCGGGGGATCGGCAAGCAGGCCGCCGCCGCCTTCGGCATCACCGTCGGCTTCGGCCTCGCCTTCCTCAACCTGCTGGCCTTCACCGCCAACCACGCCGACTACGGGGCGTCCACCCACGCCTACGGCACGGTGGTGACCGCCATGGTCCTGGCCCTTGCCGTCGCCGTGGCCATCGGGATCGCCTTCGTCGTCCTCACGCTCTTCCGGTTGGCGGGCTCGCAGGTCTCCGCCGCCGACCCCGACCAGGCCCGTGCCCTCGGCTGGTACTGGCAGTTCACCGTCGTCGCGACCGTCGCCGTGTGGTACACGGTCGTCGTCCTCAAGTAGGAGCTGCGTTGCTCAGCCTGCCCACCAAGCTGCTGTTCGCCCTCGCCGGCCTGGCCCTCGTGGGCGCCGCCGGCTACGGCGTGTCGGTCGGCGAACGCGCCGGCATCGGCATCTTCTTGAGCCTGGCCGTGGCCGCCTCGGTCGCCGGGCTCGCCATGCTGGTCGCCCGCGACGACGAGCCCTTCGTGGCCCCCGACGCCCCGCCCCCCGACCCCCGGGCCACCACGCCGGGCGCCGCCGCCCGGGGTTCGATCTTCCCCCTGCTCACCGCACTCGCCGTGGGCGTGGTCGCCGTGGGCGCCGCCGTCGGGGCACCGCTGGTCGCCCTCGGCATCGGACTCACCGTGGTCGTGGGCATGGGCTGGTTCGGCCGGGCCTGGAGCGAGCACCCCAACTGGACTCCCCGGGTGCGCGAGCGGGTCGACTACCGCTTCCTCGTCCCCGCGTCGCTGCCCATCCTCATGCTCCTGCTCGTGTTGGCCCTGGCGGCCAGCTTCTCCCGGGTGCTCCTGGCCGTCGACAAGGACCTCGCCACCGTCATCGCCATGGTGGTGGCCATCGCCCTGGTGGCTGTCTTCGCCGTGTTCGCCCTCAAGCCCCGCGTCAGCCCCCGCGTGCTGAGCGCGACCGCCGTCGTGGGCGCCATCGCCACCTTCGGCGCCGGCGTGGCGGGCGCCGCCCAAGGCGAACGCCACTTCGAGCACCACGGCCATGCAGTGCCCGAGGTGCATGTCACCGCCAAGGACACGGCCTTCGCTGAGGCCGAACTGGTGGTCCCCGGCAACGCAGAGAAGGTGAAGATCGACTTCACCAACAGCGACCCCGGCATCTACCACAACGTCGCCATCTACGACGGGGTCGACGCCGACGCCAAGCCCCTGTTCAACGGCGTGGGCTTCACCGGCATCGACAACCAGACATACGAGCTCAAGCCCCCGCCGCCCGGCACCTACATCTTCGTGTGCGACTTCCACGTCAACATGAGAGGGCAGTTCGTCGTCGAGTGATGGGCCGGCTTTGGCTTGCGCCGCTCGGCGTCGTCGCCGTGGCCGCGCTCCTGCTCGTCGGCCGGAGTGACGGCGCTTCCGACCCGTCCCCCCTCGTCGCCCCTGCGTTCTCCGTGGAAGATGTCCGCAACCCCGCCGCCACCGTGGCCCTGCCCGCAGGCCGCCCCTCCGTGGTGAACTTCTTTGCCACCTGGTGCGCCCCGTGCCGGGAGGAGCTCCCCATCCTGCAACGCGCCTCGGCCCGCCACGGCAGCCAGGTGGCCTTCGTGGGCATCGACGTGGCCGACTCGCGCACCAAGGCCACCGACCTGCTCGACGAGCTGGGCATCGGTTTCCCGGCGGGCTACGACCCCCATCGCAAGGTGGCCGACGCCTATCGCCTCACCGGCATGCCGACCACGGTGTTCGTCGCCGCCGACGGCCGGGTGGCCGGAACGGTGCGAGGCCCGTTGACCGCGAAGAAACTCGACGAATGGGTCGAACGACTGCGAGAGGCGGCCTGACTTGGCACTGCTTCGGCCCATGCGAAATGCTGACGCCCGAACTGGCGCACCAGACCATCCCAAGGAAGCCACGTTGACCTCCCGGAAGACCCGTCTCGCCGCGCTCACCGGCCTGCTCGCTGTCGTTGCGACGGCGTGCGGCGACTCGTCGCAGCCCCAGAACACATTCGACCCCCGCGGCCCTGAAGCCCGGCAGCTCGACGACCTCATCAACCCGGTCTTCTGGGTTGCCGGGGCCATCTTCGTGCTCGTCAACGTGCTCATCGTGGTGGCCGTGGTGAAGTTCCGCCGCCGCTCCGACGACGACGCTCCCAAGCAGGTGCACGGCAACGCCAAGCTGGAACTGGGCTGGACCATCGCCCCGGCCGTCATCCTCGCCGTCATTGGCGTCGCCACCCTCGGCACCATCGCCGACATCAACGCCAAGCCCCCGGCCGACGCCCTCAAGGTGCGGGTCATCGGCCACCAGTGGTGGTGGGAGTACCGCTACGACGGCGACGCCATCGTGACCGCCAACGAGCTGCACATCCCCGTCGGCCGCGTGGTGTCGATCGACCTGGAAGCAGCCGACGTGGTGCACAGCTTCTGGCCGCCCAAGCTGTCGGGCAAGGTCGACGCCATCCCCGGCCGCACCAACCACATGACAGTGCAGGCCGACGAACCCGGCATCTACTACGGCCAGTGCGCCGAGTTCTGCGGGTTCTCCCACGCCAACATGCTCCTGCGGGTGGTGGCCCACGAGCCCGCCGACTTCGAGCGCTGGTACGCCGCCAACCGCACGCGGCCTGCCGACGTCTCCACCCTGACGGGCGACGCCGCCGCAGGCGCCGGCCTGTTCCGCACCAAGGGCTGCGCCAGCTGCCACGTGGTCGAGGGCTACTCGGCGGGCGAGTTCGGCCCCAACCTCACCCACCTCCAGCAGCGCGACACGTTCGCAGGCGCCATGTTCGAGTTGGACGACCGCAACCTGCGCCGTTGGCTGCGCGATCCCCCGGGTGAGAAGCCGGGCTCGCTGATGCCCAACCTGGAGCTCACCGAAGATGAGATCACCAAGCTCATCGCCTACCTCAACACGCTGAAGTGACGACCATCACCTTGCGTCTGGAGCTGAATCGCTAATGGCCACCGTTCTCGAGCCGTCTCTGGCCCCGCCGCCTCCCCCGGAGGAGCCGGCGCTCTTCAAGCGCCCCACCGAGACCACGGGCGTCTGGGGCTGGATCACCACGATCGACCACAAGCGCATCGGCATCATGTACGGCGTCACGTCGTTCGTGTTCTTCCTGCTGGGTGGCATCGAGGCGCTGCTGATCCGCCTGCAGCTGGCCCAGCCCGACGGCACCATCCTGTCGGCCGATGCCTACAACCAGGTCTTCACCATGCACGGCACGACGATGATCTTCCTCGTCGTCATGCCGCTGTCGACGGCGTTCTTCAACTTCCTCATGCCGATCCAGATCGGCGCCCGCGACGTGGCCTTCCCGCGGCTGAACGCCTTCAGCTACTGGACCTTCCTGTTCGGCGGGCTGTTCCTGTACTCCAGCTTCCTGCTGGGCGGGGCGCCCAACGGCGGCTGGTTCGGCTACGCCCCCAACACCTCGGTGACCTTCAGCCCCGGCCACAACATCGACTTCTGGGTGCTGGGCCTGCAGATCCTGGGCATCGCCTCGACCGTGGGCGCTGTGAACTTCATCACGACGATCCTCAACCTCCGGGCCCCCGGCATGACCTTGATGCGCATGCCGATCTTCACCTGGATGACCTTGATCTCGTCGTTCCTGCTGCTGTTCGCCATGCCGATCATCACCATCGCCTTGTTCATGCTGATGTTCGACCGGAACTTCGGCTCGCAGTTCTTCGACCCGGCGGGCGGCGGCAACCCGCTGTTGTGGCAGCACCTGTTCTGGCTGTTCGGCCACCCCGAGGTGTACATCCTCATCCTCCCGGCCATGGGCATGGTCTCCGAGATCATCCCGGTCTTCTCCAAGAAGCCGCTGTTCGGCTACCCGGTGATGGTGTTCGCCTCCATCGCCATCGGCTTCATGGGCTGGGGCGTGTGGGTGCACCACATGTTCGCCACCGGCCTCGGGCCGGTCGCCATCTCGGCCTTCTCGATATCGACGATGTTCATCGCCGTGCCCACCGGCGTGAAGATCTTCAACTGGATCGGCACCATGTGGGGCGGGTCGTTGAAGTTCACCACGGCCATGCTCTTCGCCATCGGCTTCGTCGGCATGTTCACCATCGGCGGCCTGTCGGGGGTGACCCACGCGGTGTCGCCGCACGACCGCCAGCAGACCGACACCTACTACGTCGTCGCCCACTTCCACTACGTGCTCTTCGGCGGCGCCCTGTTCGGCATCATGGGCGGCATCTACTTCTGGTGGCCGAAGATCTTCGGCTGGATGCTCAACGAGAAGCTGGGCAAGTGGAACTTCTGGACCTGGCTGATCGGCTTCAACGTGGCCTTCGGTCCCATGCACCTGCTCGGCCTGCAGGGCATGCCGCGACGCATCTACACCTACGGCGAAGAGCTGGGCCTCAACTTCTGGAACACAGTGTCGACCGTCGGCGCCTTTCTCATCGCCGTGTCGGTGCTGATCTTCATGTGGAATGTGGCCAAGTCGAAGCGTGAGCGGGTGGTGGCGTCGGCCGACCCGTGGGACGGCCGCACCCTGGAGTGGGCCATCCCCTCGCCGGTGCCCGCCTACAACTTCGCCGAGGTCCCGACCGTGCACGCCGTCGACGCCTTCTGGCACGAGAAGTACGACGAGGACGCCGAAGGCCGCCCGGTGCGTCGCGACACGGCGCCCCCGGCGGGATCGGGGCTGGCGTCGGAGATGGGCGACGTCGACGCGAGTGCCATCCACATCCCGTCGCCGTCGTACTACCCGCTGGTGGCCTCGGCGGGCCTGCCGCTGATCGCCTACGGCATGGTCTACGGCCGCACCTCGGGGCAGAACTACTCCCTGGCGGTGCTCGGCGCCATCGTGCTGCTCGGCGGCCTGTACGCCTGGGCGCTCGAGCCGTCGACCGAGCCCCATGACGACCACCACGACGAGCACGCCGAAGCCGAGGTGGTGCCCGCGCTGGAGCCCGCGACAACGGGCGACGGAGAGGAAGCCTGATGGCGGCCACGACCACCCCCGCGACCGCGCACCAGGACGGCGGCGACCACAGCGCCCACGGCGTCACCAACACCGGCCTCTCCAACGAGAAGCTGGCCATGTGGACGTTCCTGGGCTCGGAGTGCCTGCTGTTCGGCGCCTTGATCTCGGCGTACTTCCTCTACCGGGGCAAGCACTTCGAGGGCGTCAACCCGTCCGAGCTCTACGACATCCCCTACACCTCGGTCAGCTCGTTCGTGCTGCTGATGAGCTCGCTGACCATGGTGCTGGGGCTGGCGGCCATCCAGCGGGGCGACCACCGGCGGCTGCGCATCTGGTTGCTGGCCACCGCCTTCCTCGGTGCCAGCTTCATCGCCGGGCAGATCTACGAGTTCACCTCGTTCATCCGCGAAGGCATGACGATGAAGACCAACCCGGCGTCGTCCGCGTTCTACACGTTGACCGGCTTCCACGGCGTCCACGTCACCCTCGGCATCGTCATGCTGCTGTCGCTGTGGAACCTGTCGATGCGGGGCAAGCTCGGCACCGATCGCACGGAAGTGGTCGAGATCGCCGGCCTCTACTGGCACTTCGTCGATGTCGTGTGGATCGTGATCTTCACCGTCATCTACCTGATCCCTTAGGACTGCCGATGAGCGACCTGCACGACACCAACGCAGAGCACGGCCACGGGGCGCATCCCACCGAGATCTTCTACATCAAGATCGCGGCGATCCTGGCGCTCGTCACCGCCGTCGAGGTGGCGCTGTACTACTGGAGCTTCGAGGAGAAGCTGAACAACGTCGTGCTCATTGCACTGGCGGCCATCAAGTTCGTGATGGTGGCGGCGTACTTCATGCACCTGCGCTTCGACAGCCGCATCCTGCGGCGGTTGTTCATCAGCGGCTTCGTGTTGGCGGTGAGCGTCTACATCGCCTACCTGATGACCCTCGGCGTCTTCATCTGATGCTGCTGGCCCACGGCTCGCCGGTCGAGTCTCCGTGGGCCTTCCACGCCCATCCCGACGTCTGGCTGCTGGTGGCCGTGCTCGGCGTGGCCTACTGGCGGGGGGTGCGGGGCACCGACGTGACGCGGCGCCAGGTCGTGCTGTTCGGCTGCGGGCTCGCTGCCCTGTGGCTGCACAGCGAGTGGCCTCTGCACGAGATCGCCGAGAAGTACCTGTTCTCGGTGCACATGGTGCAGCACGCCGGGTACCAGTTGATCGCCGCGCCGTTGCTGTTGCTGGGGCTGCCCACGTCGCTGTTCCGGCGGCTGTTCGTGCGGCCGGGCATGCGCTTGGTGACGCGGCCGCTGGTGGCGGGGCTGCTGTTCAATGTGGTGACGGCGGTGACCCACGCGCCGGGCATCGTGAACACGTCGGTGGAGAACCACTTGTTCCACTTCTTCGTGCATGTGGTGCTGTTCACCGTCGCGGTGATCATGTGGCTGCCGGTGCTGAACCTGGGCCGAGCGCCGGAGCTGCCGCAACTCGGTGACGCCGGTCGCATGGTGTACCTGTTCCTGCAGTCGGTGCTGCCCACCGTGCCAGCGTCGTTCCTGACGTTTGCCGACGGGGTCATCTACCGGGTCTACGAAGCGGCGCCGCGGGTGTTCGACCTGTCGGCCGTCGACGACCAGCAGTTGGCCGGGGCGCTCATGAAGATCTACGCCGGGTCGTTGTTGTGGGGGACGATCATCGTGATCTTCTTCCGGTGGTACGCCAAGGACCAGCGGGCCTCGACGCTGAGTTGGGACGATGTGGAGCGCGAGCTGGCCCGCACGGCTGCGCCCAAGGAGCCGGCGCCCTGAGGCGAGCGGTGGCGGTGCTGCTGTTGGCGCTGGCGGCGTGCAACTCGTCCGACACGCCGAGGGCCGAGGTGGGGGAGCGAGCGCCGACGTTCACCTCGGTCGACCTCGACGGCAAGCAGGTGCGGCTGGAGGACTTCCGAGGCCGGGTCGTGCTGCTCAACTTCTGGGCGTCGTGGTGCGGGCCGTGCACAGAGGAGTTCCCCCGGCTGAAGGCGGCGCACGGCGACGACGTGGTGGTGCTCGGCGTGGTCTTCGACGACAGCGCCGAGGCGGCCCGCGACTTCGTGCGCAAGCAGGGCGCGACGTGGGCGAGCGTGGTCGACCCCGACCACCAGATCGCCGACGCCTACGGCGTGGCCAAGAAACCCGGCATCCCGGTGACGTGGCTCGTCGACCGGGACGGCGTGGCCCGCGCCCGCCACCTCGGCCTGCTCAAGGAGGCAGACGTCGAGGCCTTGGTCGGCGCTACGAGGTGACTCGGAACGGAGCGAATTTCCTGGCTATGGAACATGGTCTCAACTGCGGTACACGTCGGCACGACGGTCGATCCGGAGAACCGTCACGATCTTGGTGTTGTCGCGCCGGCGACGACCAACTCGCAGCGCTCCCGGTTCACGCCTGACGGCGAAGCGCCCGTAGCGCTTCGACGCCGCGGACGACGTCAGCGGCACTCACCGCTGCTTCCGCTTCCGCCAGTTCGCGAACCGCGTCCGCGAGGACCGAGAGCGTTTCCTCTAGCGCTTCGAGGTCTTCGGGACTGACGAGTACGGCGGCGGGCCGACCGTTCCTGGTGACGACCACACGCTCGCCCTTATACGCGGCGCCGACGTGTCAGGCGTCGAGGCGCAGCGCGGTACTGCGGCGGCGCATGAAGAAGGCGCCCGCCAGCCCCACCAACAGCAGTGGGAAGACCACCAGCCAGAAGATCGCCGTGGCCGCCGACACCGGCTTGGCCGCAGCGATTGCCCGTGCCTCGTCGGCCCGCCGGAGGATGTCGCCCGCCTGCGCCACGCTGGAGATGGGCCGCCCCAACCCGAACGGGTCGTCGAAGTTCGTCAACGGGTTGAGGTCGACCGGCGGCTGGATGAAGGGGGACGAGCCAATCCCCGGCAACGACGGTGCCGCCGGAGCGGGCACCGGGTCGCCGCTCGTGTCGATGACCGGCCGAACGCCGTCGTCGAGCGACTCGAAGGGTGTGAAGTCGGTCTCCATCACGTACGTGAACCCCAGTCGGTACCCCTCCTCGTTCGCCCCGTAGAAGTTCACGATGACCACGTCGTAGTCGTCTGCCCTGTCGAGATAGGCGTGTTCCGGCTGAGCGCCCGTGGCTCCCGTGGCGGCGTACTCGTCGTCCTCCCCCGTGGGCGGGGGCACGAAGGGCACGTCGTACACGTACATGTCCATGTCGTTGTTGGTCACTTCCCCGAGCAGCGGCGCCGGTGTCTGCGCACGCGTCAGCCACGACATCCTGATGCGCACGAAGTAGCTGGCAGTGGGGTCAGAGGTGGGCGGCTTGATTGTGAGCCGGACGACGTCGCAGTAGACCGACGCTGTACACGCATCGGGACGGTGCCCCAGGCCCGCCGGGTTGTTGCCGACGATCCTCGGATAGGAGACCTCGAAGCTCTCCCCTTCCCCGATCGTCACTGCCGTGTGCGACATCGCCTCCGACGGCGTAGGGGCGAGCACCACGCCCGGCACCAGGCCGGTGACGACGGCGAGCACGCCGCCGAGGGCCACGCTTCGCAGCTTCGGCATCTGCGTCCTCCTGCCGGTCGTCATGCGCCGGGGCTCGGGGGGTTGGGGTTGGTCAGGCCACCACCGTTGAAGCCGTTGCAGGGGTCGCTGCCAGACCGCTGGCTTGTGACGTTGCCGTCGGGCCACGTGCCGCTCAGGTAGCGCTTGCCGTTCTCGGTCATGCGCCAGCAGCCCGCTTGATCGTTGTTGGGGGAGTCCCCGGTCGGGTCCCACCATTGGGCTACGGCGTCCTTGGTGCACGTGTAGTCGCCCGGCTCGTAGAAGCAGGCGGGCACCTCACGGTTGCCGCTCGGCCCCTTAGGGATGGCCCGGTAGCCCTTGTCGACGGAGGTCGGCCCGAGGCGGGGGCCCGCCACCTGGATGCCGGTGAAGAGCTGGCGCAGGTCGTTGTAGAGCCCGAGGTCACAGCTGTAGCGCACGTCGTCTCTCGGCGCGGTGGGCTGCGCCTCGGCGAGCGCCTTGGCGCACAGGGTCTGCTCGAACAGCGGGGTGAAGGTGGTGTTCGACACGATCCAGGCGTTCCGCCAGAAGTCTTGCTGCTGGTAATGGCCTTCGCTGTTGCCGTCGAGGAAGAGGTCGCCGGCGGCCACGATCTCGGGCCGCCATTCGCCCGCGGACTTGCTGAGGTTGGTCTCCAACCCGCCCGGCCAGATCAGGGTGGTGACCCCGGCGTCTCGGAACTGGGTAGCGGCGTCGGCGGCGTACTGGGGTGTCGTGCTGTTGTCCTGCACGTATTGCGAGGTGGGGAAGAACAGGTGCGCCTTGAATGTCACGCCGCACGCCTCGAGCTGCTGCTTGACCAGGTCGGCGAAGAGCTGGAGGTCCGGCCGGTCCTTGTCTTTGCTGGACCACATGCCGTAGATCCGACCGTCGTCGTTGTTCTCCGGGTTGCCGCTGAAGCTCACCGGGCGGTCGACCGCCTTCTTGCAGACGTAGGTCGTGAACATGCGGGCCTGCTGCTCAAGCGACGGGTAGAAGCCCCAGACCAGCTTCGGGTACTTGGCGAAGAAGGCGGCCGGACGGCCCACAAAGGCGCCGAAGTTCAACACGCCCTTGCGAGCCATCGACTCCAGGTAGGCGTCGTTGTTCTCCACCCCATAGCTGAGGACGGCAAACGGCTTGACCTTCGAATAGTTGTCGGCGGCGTCGGCCTTGCGCGACGCAGCGGTCGGGTGCAGCCCCCCGGTGGCGAAGAAGGCGAAGAAGTGCACGTCGCGCTTGTAGGTCTGGTAGCGGGTGTTGAAATACTTCTGCCAGCCGCGCAGTACCCGCACCATGCAGTGCTCGCCCCCGGGGTCGGGCTCCTCCCACAGGTCGAAGAGCTTGCCGTCCGGGGTGCTCTCGGCTCCTTTGCTGCACTGGGTGTACGATGTAAAGCCCTCGAAGTAGACGAGGATGCGGATCTCTTCGCCGGTGACGCCCTGGTAGGTGGCGCCGAAGTTGTCGCCCTCGAAGTTCGACACACAGGGCGGCGCCAACGGGTCCTCGGTCTGCTTGGGCGGGTCGCCGACGCAGTTCTTGATACCGGTCGCCGTGCTGCGGTTCTTACGGCCGGGGGTGATCAGGTTATCCAGCATGGTCGTGGTGGTGGCGGCCAGCGATTCGAGGCTGGAACTGCCGGCGAGGCCGAGCGACGACAGGTTCCCCGACATGGCGGGCGGCGGAGTGTCGTCGTCAGGCGGGACCGGTGCGAACTCCAACGTCTGGCTGGGGTTGGCCTGCGGGAGGTTGAGCGACGAGGGGAGCACCCCGAGGACGATGAGTGCCGCGGCGATGACTGCCAGCAGCGGCGGATACTTGCGGGCCCACTCGGTGGGCCGTCCTCGGGTCGTTTCAGCTACCGCCGCCATGCAGCCTCCGTGGCACGAAATCTCGGACTCCCGTCCGATTCGTGCCCTATCGCTTGTATTCTCGACCGTCAGCCACGATCCCTGTCCGTGCGTCACCCAAAGGTGACAAGACCGTGTCACCCGTAGGGAGGACAAACGGAGCGCGGCGGCGAAGTCACTCAACGATATCGGCGGCGACAGGCAATTCGCGCCGTTTGAGCCCCCTTCTACAACGGGAGAAGCGCTCCATGGCTGTTGCCACCACCCGTCCGGTCCGGTCCTCAAGGAACCAACTGACGACCGAGCGCTTCAAGAAGCAGTTCGACCTGATCGCCGAGAACGTCGAGACGGTCATCAAGGGCAAGAGCGACGTCGTGCGCCTCGCCCTGGTGGCCATCCTCTGCGAGGGCCACATCCTGTTCGAGGACGTGCCCGGCACCGGCAAGTCGATGTTGGCCCGAGCGCTGGGGCAGTCGATGGAGGCGCTCACCACCCGCGTGCAGTGCACCCCCGACATGCTCCCCGGCGACATCACCGGCTCGTCGATCCTCGACCAGAAGCGGGGCCAGTTCGAGTTCCGGCCCGGCCCCATCTTCACCAACGTGCTGCTGGCCGACGAGATCAACCGGGCCACCCCCAAGACGCAGTCGGCCCTCCTCGAGGCCATGGCCGAACGCCGCGTGTCCGCCGACGGGACCACCTACGACCTGCCCCGGCCGTTCCTCGTGCTCGCCACCCAGAACCCCGTCGAGCAGGCCGGTACCTTCCCGCTTCCTGAGGCCCAGCTCGACCGGTTCCTGTTCAAGTTGTCGATGGGCTACATGGCCCGCGAGCACGAGTTCGAGGTCATGTTCGACAACTCGGTGCAGCTGTCGATCGAGGACCTCGGCTCCGTCGTCAGCACCGTCGACGTGCAGGCGATGATCAACTACGCCGCCACGCTGTCGGTGGCGCCCGAGGTGGGCTACTACATCGTCGACCTCGTGCAGGCGTCGCGCACCGACCCGGCCGTCGCCATGGGCGGCAGCCCCCGAGCCTCGATCTCCCTTCTACGGGCGGCGCGCGTCCTGGCCGCATCCGACGGCCGCGACGACGTCTACCCCGACGACGTGCGCACCGTCCTGCGCCCGGTGATGGCACACCGTCTCGTCCTGCATCCTGATGCCATGCTCCGCGGCGACACCGTGGAGGCCGCCTTGGAGCGGATCACCGGAGCAGTAAAGCCGCCGCTCTCCGCCCGTAACGGGCGCTGAGGGCAGAGCGGGAATGGCGGGTCCCACGCGGCGGAGGTCACCGAAGGCGTTGGCCCCTGGGTCGTCGTCGGCCTGGCGGACGCGTCTCGATGCGGTGGCCGAGAACTGGTCGCCGCGTGCCGTCAAGCGCCGCCTCGACGACCTGCAACGCCGGCTCGGCATCACCCGCGCCGGGCAGATGGCGCTCTTGGCTGCGGTCGGGCTCTGGATCGCCGCCCGGGTGGTGGCAGGCACCGCCATGTACCTCTTCGCCTACGGCGCCGCCCTTCTCGTCATCGTGAGCTACGCCATCGCGCCGCGACGCCTGCGCCTCACCGGCGAGCGCGAGGGCCTGTTCCCGCGGGCACAGGAAGGCGACCGCCTCGACGTGCGCGTGCGGCTCACTGCCACTCGCACCGTCAGCACCTTCATCCTCGAAGAGCGCGTGCCCGAGCGCCTCGGCAACCCGGTGCGGGTGCCCATCGCCAAGCTCTCGTCGGGGGCCGCGGTCGAGCACCGCTACGGCCTGCGCTGCGGTCGCCGCGGCGTCTACCAGGTAGGCCCGTTGGTGGCCATCGCCGGTGACCCCCTCGGGCTTTCGCAGCGCGAGACCGTGGTGGCCGAGCCCTTCGAGCTGCTCGTGCACCCCCGTGTCGAGCTGGTCAACGACCGCCCCCTCACCCGCCAGTTCGAGGACCCGCCCGTCCGGCCACCCGTGTCGAAGCCGTGGCCGTCGGGGCTGGAGTTCTACGGGATGCGCGAGTACACGCCCGGTGACGACCTTCGCCGCATCGTGTGGCGGGCGTCCGCCCGCACCGGCACGATCATGGTGCGCGAGGCCGAGCAGGGCATCACCGACAAGATCATGATGGTCCTCAACACCGATCGGGCCGCCCACAGCCGCGACGGCGAGGGGTACTCCGAGTCGTTCGAAGCTGGCATCCGCGTGGCCGCGTCCATCGGCGTCGGCCACCTGCGCGAGGGCTACGAAGTGCGCTGCGAGACCAGCGGTGGGCCGCTCACCCGGCCCCTGCGCGGCCCCGCCAGCCAGATGATGCTGCTCGACGGCTTGGCCCGCCTCGAGCACTCGCGCGACTCGCTCTCCAACGCGCTGATGCGCCTGCTCATCCGGCCGGCACGCGACGCCCACCACGTGATCATCACGCCGCGGCTGCATGCGACCGAGGCCACGCAGTTGCGCATGTTGGTGAACCGCGGCGTGTCCGTGCTCGTCGTCGCCTTGGTGTGGGACGAAGCCGACGCCGAGACCATCGGCACTGCCGCAGGCCTGGGTTGCGCGGTGGCCGGCGTCCACCCCGGCCAAGACCTGGCCACCGCCCTGTACGGCGCTCTCGGCGCCGGTGCCGGGAGCCGCTGATGTCGACCACGCTGCCCGAGCAGTCGGAACTCGTCCGTCTCGAAGGCGAGGTGCTCGAGAACCTGGCCGACGAGGAGGGCCGGGTCGAGGCCGACCTCGATGCGGCCGCCGACGCGGGCGACGACGGGGGGGCGCTCCCCGAGATCGAGGACCCGCCTGGTCCCGTCGGCCGCCTGGCCTTCGCCGTCGCCTGCCCCACCATCGCCTTGGCCGTCATGGTCGGTGCCGTGTTCACCGGGGTCGGCGCTCGCCTCTACGCCGCCGCAGGCGGACTGCTCGGCATCGGCCTGGCGGTGCTCGTTCGTCGCCAGCGCAGGCCGGTCGTGGCCAATCTCGCCATCGTCGGCGGCTTGTTCGCCATCGGCCTGTTGATGGTGGTGCCCGGCGGCATCGAGAACCTCACGCGCGTGCGGGCCCTCGTCTCCGAGGCGGCCAAGACGGCCGACGTGCTCCGGCCTCCCATCGGGTTGCGCACGGGGTGGCAGGCCATCATCGGGTGGCTGATGGGCATCGTCGGCTTCGCCGCCGCCTGGATCGCCCTGGTGCTGCGACGGCCCGCCCTGGCCCTGATGCTGCCGTTGCCGTTGGCCGCCATTCCCGCCATCAGCGTGCCCGACGACCAGCAGGTCGTGAGCGGCATCGTCGCCTTGGTCCTGTTCGCCATCGCCCTCGCCGTGTTGTCGAGCGCCCAGACCGCAGGGGAGGGCGACGAGCGCCCGTCACGGGCCTACGAGGTGCGCCGCGCCCTGCGGGCCATCCCGCTCATCGCTTTCATCACCGTGGCCCTCGTGGTGCTCTCGCAGACCGACTTCCTCTTCCCCGACCCCTACATCGACCCGACCGAAGAGCCCCAGCGGCCGCGCACCGTCCCCCTCTCCGAGGTCGAGGACCGTGCCCTGTTCACCGTCGAGTCGACCATCACCGGACCGTGGCGGATCGGCAACCTCGACGTGTACGACGGCAAAGACTGGCGCCTCCCGCCGTTTGCCGACAACCGCTTGGAAGACGTGCCCGAGAGCGGCGTCGTGGATCCCGACCTCGCCCCCGGCGTGCGGGCGCGCTTCACGGTGGCGGGCCTCGGCGGCGCCGTCGTTCCCACCCTGCCCAACAGCGTCGGCATCATCGCCGAGGGTCCTCGCCTGGCCTACGACAGCCGCAACGGCAACATCCGCGTTGCCGAGGGCCAAGTGCAGGCGGGCCTGTCGTACACGGTGACCGCCGCCGCCCTGCCCACCGTCGATGCGCTGCAGGCACAGGCACCGGTTCCCGACGAAGGCGAGATGGCGCAGTTCCTGGACATCCCCGACCCGCCTCCCGTGGTCGTCGACCTCCTCAACCAGGCGCCGCAAGGTTCGAAGTGGGAAACATTCGACTTTCTCCGCCGTTACGTGCTCGACAACGTCACTGCCGCCGGGCCGGGCGTGCCCAAGGAGATCACCCCCGAGCGGGTGCAGGACATGCTCACCGGTGCCAAGGAGGGCACGCCCTTCGAGATCGTGGCCACCCAGGCCATGCTCGGTCGCTGGGCGGGCATCCCCTCGCGCATCGGCTACGGCTTCGACGGCGGCGATCCGGTGGAGGGCAAGGAAGGCACCCTCCAGATCCGGCCCAAGCACGGCGCCAACTTCGTGGAGGTCTACTTTCCGGGCTACAAGTGGCTGCCGGTGATCGGCACACCGCGCACCGCCCGGCCCACGGTCGGCACCGAATCGCAGCAGCAGTTCGACCCATCGATCCTCCCGAGCGACGAGGTCTCGGTGCGCCTGTTCATGCCGGTGGTCGTCGAGGGCGAAAGCCAACTCGCAGACCGGGTGCGCTCGACCTTGCTTCTCGTGGTCCCCATGCTGCTTTTGCTGGCCTTAGCGTACGCCACCTTCCCGGCGTTGCAAAAGGCGTACCGCCGGTCGCGGCGGCGCTCGGCGGCGCGGGCTGCGGGCCCGCGAGCGCGTATCGCCTTGGCGTACGCGGAGTGGCGCGACCATGCCGCCGACTTCGGCTACGCCCACCGCAGCGACACGCCGCTGATGTTCCTCGACCGGTTCGTGGCCGACGACGAACACACCGAGCTGGCGTGGCTCGTCACCCGCGGCCTGTGGGGCGACCTGCAACACGAGCTCACCCCGGAGTTGGCCGAAGCGGCCGAAGAGCTGTCGCGCGCCTTGCGCCGCCGGCTGTCGCAGAGCCAGCCCGGCACGGCGCGGGCCGTGGCTGCCGTCTCGCGCATCTCCGTCCGGCGCCCGTATGCACCTGAGACCGACGTCCGCCAAGGAAGGGAGGAACGCCGTGCGCTGGCACCTGCATCGGCTCCCGCGTAGGACGGCAGCCCTGATGGCTTTGGCGATGGTCGCGGCCTGTGGGTCGCAGGGCGAGCCTGGCGTCAACGTCAAAGGCCTCGACGCCGACGTCGTCTTCGGGGTCAAGAACAAGGCAGGCACCCAGGCGCCCGGTGCCGCGCCGGACCAGCTCGCCCCCGACGAAGAGATCGCGCTCGTGGCCGAGGACACGGTGCAACCAGGCGGACCGCGCAGCTTCCGCCAAGAGGTGCAGCGCTCGGAGCCGTGCCCGGAGGCCAGCATCAACGCCTTTCCCAAAGAAGCCAGCACCGAGCAGGTGTCCGAACAGCCTGCGCCCGGGCGCTACCGGTGGCAGCGAGGCGGCACGACAAAGCTGGCGGCACTGCAAGGACAAGAGGTGCGGATCACGGGCTTCGAGGTGCGCGTCATCGAGAACGTCACCTTGACATCGGAATCGACGAACCCGGCCACCGACTACCCGGACAAGCGCAACTTCGTGTACCGCTACGACACGGTGCAGCCCTATGGCAAAGGCACTTTGCGCACGACATACCAAGTGAAGACGAATGCCGAGGCGCAACGCGAGGTGAAGCCGGTGACAGGCGATCCCCGCGTGCGCGCCGGCGACCCGGAACGTGGCTTGGCCATCGTCGGGGAGGTCTACAACACCCCCGACGGCGGGAGGGAGGAGCGAAGGTTCGTCCCGGCGCTGTTGATCCTCCCGCTTCCCATATCGCCGGGTGAGCAGTTCACATCGACGTCGGAGGTGTCCACCGTGGGCCTTCGTTCCGACATGACCCGCCAAGGCGCCGCTCGGTTCGACGGCACCATCAAGGCCAAGGAACGCATTGACGCCTGCGGCGACATCGTCGAGGGCTATCGCGTCGAGGGCAAGATGCAGCAGCCCGGGTTCACCACCGCCTACAACATCCTCGTGGCCACGCAGCTCGGCGCCATGATCATCGAGGAGCAGTACAAGTTCAGCGACGCGTTCGGTACCCACGACCTCCGCTTCGAGCTGGGCCAGCTCGTCCCGACTCCGTTAGCGAACCAAACGTGAACCTCGACAGCTTGCTCCCGCCGGGCAGTACGCGGCGCAACGCCGCCATCGGCGCCGCCGCCTTCGTCGCCGTACTCGTGTACACCCAGCTCCTGATGCCGGGGGCAGCCAGCGCAGGGCGGGGCACGCCCGTGGGGATCCTCTTCCGAGGCGTGGTCCTCGGCATGGTCAGTTCGTTGACGGCGGCGGGGATCATCCTCGTCTACCGCACGTTGCGCATCATCAACTTCGCCCAGACCGCAGTCGGTGCCGCGGGGGCGGTGCTCGTCTTCGAACTCATTCGCTACAGCTCGGTCCCGTTCCCCATCGCTTTCGCCCTCGGGTTGCTGCTCGGCGGGATCGTCGGCCTGCTGTTCGACCTCGCCTTCGGCCGTCGCTTCTTCAATGCCCCCCGGCTGGTGCTCACCGTGGTGACCATCGCGGCAGCCGCCTTCCTCGGCTCCAGCGCCGAGTTCGTGCGCCGTCTCCCGTTCTTCCCGCCGCTGGAGTCACGCTCGGTGGAAGAGACGTTCAACAGTGTTGCCCTCCTCGCCGACCTCCCGCTGCGGGGGTTCAGGTTCCACATCGGCGGCTTCTCCCAGCCCTTCGGGTTCGTGCACCTCTTCGCCATCGAGGTCGCCGTCGTCGCCCTGGTCGGCCTGTTCGTCTTCTTTCGCTTCACCAAGGCAGGCATCGCCCTGCGGGCCATGGCCGAGAACTCCGAGCGAGCGTCCTTGCTCGGCATCAACGTGGGCATGCTCTCCACCCTGGTGTGGGTCATCGCCGGCGTCCTCTCCGCGGCCAGCGTGACGACCACCGGCCTGCTGACCACGCCCGCGGCGGCCCAAGGCGTCGCACCTGCTGTCCTGCTGCCTGCCCTGGCCGCTGCCGTGGTGGGCCGTTTGCGCAGCTTCCCGATCACCGTCGCCGCTGCGGTGGGCATCGCCGTGCTGTCGGAAGCCACGGCGTGGTCGATCCGTGACGGGGGCGACTTTGTCAGCATCGGCCTGTTCGTGCTCGTGTGCGGCGCCTTGTTCGTGCAGCGTCGCCGCCGCGGTCGCAGCGAGTCCGGTGTGGAGGCCTCCTGGGAGGCGAGCAGGGAGCCTCGCGGCATCCCGCGCGAGCTCGCCGACATCGGCGTCGTGCGCTACACCCGTTGGGGGTTCATCGGCGTCGGCCTCCTTGCCGTTCTCGTGTTCCCCTTCACCGTGTCCGCAGGAGCGAGCCATACGGGCGGGTTGATCGCCCTCAACGGCATCGTCCTGCTCTCGCTGGTGGTGCTCACCGGCTGGGCGGGCCAGGTCAGCCTGGGCCAGTTCGGCTTCGTGGCCGTCGGTGCCATCGCGGGCGGGAGCTTCTCCCAGGCGGGCGTGCCGTTCTGGTTCGCAGCACCGCTCGGAGCCGCGGTGGCAGGAGCCTTCGCCGTGCTCATCGGGCTGCCCGCCCTGCGCATCCGCGGCTTGTTCCTCGGGATTACCACCTTCGCCTTCGCCGCCGCTGTCTATGCGGTGGTGTCGAGCCCTCGTTACTTCGGCGAGCTGCTCCCGCGCGACGTCGAGCGCCCGTCGTTGTTGTTCGTCGACTTCGACGACGAACGCAGCATGTACTTCCTCTCGGTGGCGTGCTTGGTGATCGCCATGGTCGCGGTGGCGAACATGCGCCGCAGCCGCGTGGGCCGCATCCTCATCGCCTCTCGCGAGAACGAAGCGAACCTCCAGTCGTTCGGTGTCAACGCCGTGCGTACCAAGTTGCTCGCCTTCGCGGTATCCGGGTCGTTGGCCGGCTTCGCCGGCGCGGTCATCATCCACCACCAGCGGGGGCTGAGCTCCGACTTCTTCTTTCCCGCCACCAGCGTCGAGCTCTTCGTGGTCGCCGTCATCGGCGGCATCGGCTCCATTGGCGGGGCGGTGATCGGCGCCACCTATGCCGAGGTGCTCGACCGCATCTTCGAGAACAACCAGATCTTCTTGTCGATCCTGGCGCTGCTGCCCTTGATCGTGCTCTACGCGGCGCCGGGAGGGTTGGTGTCCTTGTTCACGCAGGTGCGCGACTCGATGCTGCGCATCGTGGCCCAGCGCCGCCAGATCGTGGTGCCCAGCCTGTTCGCCGACTACGACCCCGAGGCCCTGGAGAAGCGCCTCGTCGTGCTGGCCGATCCCCTGGAAGGCGGCGGCCTGGCGGCGTTGGCGCCGGAGCAGCGGTTCGCCTTGGCGTCCGACCTGTACGAAGGGCGGGGTGCTCGGCTCGTCGACAAGGTGCAGGGCGCCAAGTCGACCGCCGAGGCGGCGGCCATCGGTGCTGCGGCGGAGGGAAGCTGATGGCAGCCAACGGGAACGGGAACGGGAACGGGAACGGGAACGGGAACGGGAACGGGAACGGGTCGACGGGTCGGCGCCGACGTCCGGCCGACGCGCCCACGACGACACAGCTCGACGACGGGCGCTTGGCGGCCGACGCCGAGCCCGAGCTCGACGAGGTGGCACTGCCCGCCGAGGTGGCTCCCGCCGGACTGTCGGGTGGGGCATCGGCGCTCGGCGCGCCGGTCGCACCTCCAGGCTCGGGCGGTGGGCTGCGCCGTGCCCTGCGTGAGGCGGGCAACTGGAAGGAGTTGCGCCGCACGCCCTACGGCTTGACGCCCGTCTTGATCATCGGGCTTATGACGTTCTTCCAGACGTTCGACACCAGGACCTTTTACCTGGCCCAGTTCGAGATCACCCGCGACCTCAACATCGAGTACGGCAACATCATCGGCATCATCGCCACGGTCGGGACGATCTCGATCATCGCGGGCCTGTTCATCGGCTACTGGGCCGACCGCCATCCCCGAGTGCCGCTGGTGGCCATCGGCTGCATCTTCTCCGGCCTGGCTGCCATGCTCACCGCGCGCGCTCGCAGTTCGTTCACCTTCGGCGCCCCGCGCGTCTTCGACGACGTGAGCGACACCGCCAGCCAAGTCCCCCGGTTCGCCTTGTTGGCCGACTACTACCCGTCGACGGTACGAGGCAAGGTGTTCGCCATCGTCGGCGGGTTGGCGCGAGTGGCCACCGTCTTGGCGCCGCTCATCGCCGGCGGCCTCATCGTGTGGCTGGGCTGGCGATGGACGTTCGCTTTCATCGGCTTCGGCATCGCCGTGACCGGGGTGCTGACCTTGGTGTTCCTTCGGGAGCCGGTGCGCGGCTACATGGAGCGCGTCGAGGCAGGAGCCGACGACGCCGTGGCCCGCACCGAAGACGAGCCCCAGTCGTTCGGCGAGGCATGGCGCTCGGTCATGGCCGTGCGCACCCTGCGGCGAACGCTGCTGGCCGACGTGTTCACCAACGTCTACGACGGTGTCTTCACCATCCTGTTCCCGGTGTTCCTGGCCGAGCACTACGGCCTGAGCGCCTTGGAGCGCGGGTTCATCCTCGCCCCTGGCGCGCTGCTCAGCGTCTTCGGCGCCTACATCGGTGGCGGGCTGGTCGACACCTTCATCCGTCGCAACCCGGGCCGGGTGCTCACCGCCCGGGGCCTGCTCGAAGTCATCTCCACCCTCGGCCTGCTGGCTGCGGCTTTCCAGCCTCCGCTGGTGATCCTGGTGGTGTTCTACGGGATCAACGCCTTCGGCCTGTCGTTGAGCGGCCCGGCGGCGAACTCGGTCTACAGCCAGGTCATCCCGCCCGCTGTGCGCACCCAGGGCTTGCAGATCTTCGGCTTGGCGGCCCTGCCGACCACCATCATCGCCCTGCCCGTCTTCGGCACCATCCGCTACGAGTACGGCTACGACTCCGTCTTCTTCGGCCTCATCCCCTTCGCCTTGATCGGCGCCGCTCTGGCCGCCAGTGCGGGTGGGTTCTTCGCCCTCGACCGGCGGGCTGCGCTTGCTGCATCGGTGGCGGCCGACGAGTGGCGCCGGGCCAAGGAGGCGGGAAGCACCAAGTTGCTGGTGTGCCGCAACGTCGAGGTCGAATACGACGGCGTGCAGGTGCTCTTCGACGTCGACTTCGACTTGGAGGAGGGCGAGATCCTCGCCCTCCTCGGCACCAACGGGGCGGGCAAGTCGACCCTTCTGCGCGCCATCAGCGGCACCCAGGAGGCATCCAATGGCGCCATCGTGTTCGACGGCCGCGACATCACCCACATGCCGCCCGACGAGATCGCCCACCGTGGCGTCATCTCCATGCCGGGCGGGCGCGGTGTCTTCCCCGGCCTGAGCGTGCGCGAGAACCTCGTGCTCGGCAATTGGATGACCGACGACGAGAACGTCGTCAAGGCCAGGGTCGCCGAGGTCTTCGAGATGTTCCCGGTGCTGGCTCGTCGTGCGGACGTGCTCGCCGGCGATCTCTCCGGCGGCGAGCAGCAGATGGTGTCGTTGGCGCAGGCGTTCCTGGCCGGGCCGCGCCTGCTGCTCATCGACGAGTTGTCGCTCGGGCTTTCGCCCGCCGTGGTGGGGGAGCTGTTGGAGATCGTGCGGGCCATCCACGCCCGGGGGACCACCATCGTGGTGGTCGAGCAATCGGTGAACGTGGCCCTCACGCTCGCGCAGCGGGCGGTGTTCATGGAGAAGGGCGAGGTGCGCTTCTTCGGCGAGACGGCCGAGTTGCTGCGGCGCCCCGACATCCTGCGAGCCGTCTACGTCAAGGGCACCGGCGCCCTTACCGACGGCCCGGCGTCGGCCATGCGCAGCGAGCGCGACCGCCGCGCCCTCGAGCTGGGCATCGCCGCCCCCGTTCTGGAAGTGCGCGACATCGTGAAGCGCTTCGGCGGCGTGACCGCCCTCGACGACGTCACCTTCGACCTCCGCGACGGCGAAGTGCTCGGCATCATCGGCCCCAACGGGTCAGGCAAGACCACCCTGTTCGACGTCATCAGCGGCTACCAGGCGCCCGACGGGGGCACCATCAGCTACGAAGGGGTCGACGTGACGACGTTGGGCCCGGAGGAACGGGCCAAACGCAAGCTCGTGCGGCGGTTTCAGGACGCCCGTCTCTTCCCCTCGCTCACCGTGTACGAGACGCTCCTCGTGGCCTTGGAGCAGCAGGTCGAGGTGCGCAACACCTTGATGAGCGCCGTGGGGATGCCGCATGCCCGGCGGGCGGAACGGCGCCTGCGAGCGCGCGCCGACCGCTTGGTCGAGCTGCTGGAGTTGGGCGCATACCGCGACAAGTTCGTGAAAGAACTGTCGACCGGCCTGCGCCGCGTCGTCGACCTGGCCTGCGTACTCGGAGCCGAGCCCCGAGTGCTGCTGCTCGACGAGCCTTCGACCGGAATCGCCCAAGCCGAGGCTGAGGGCTTGGGCCCGCTGCTACGGCGGGTGCGCTTCGAGACCGGTTGCTCGATCCTGGTGATCGAGCACGACATGCCGCTCATCTCGTCGATCTCCGACGAGTTGGTGGCTATGGCCCAGGGCCGCGTGTTGCGACGCGGCCTGCCCGACGACGTCCTCAACGACGAGGCCGTCATCGAGTCCTACCTCGGCACCAGCCAAGAAGCGGTGCGACGTTCAGGGAGCTTGGTATGAGACGGATCATCGGCGTGCTGGCGGCGGCAGCCCTGTTGTTGTCGGCCTGTGGCGACAAGAACAAGGTCGGCGACGAGTCGCTGCTCAACTTCAAGGACCAGACCCAGCAGCGCTTGGGGGCGACCACCACCACGGCGCCGACGGCGACCACTGCGCCGCCGACCACGGTGGCGGGCGGCAAGGCCGGCGTCGGCGCCACCACGACCGCGCCTGCGCGTGCGACCACCACCACGGCGGCCGTCACCTTCGACATCGCCATCAACAGCGACCAAGGGGGCAGCAGCCAGTTCGACCCGCCGTCGGCTCGCGTCTTCGTGGGCACCGTTGTCCGCTGGGTGAACAAGGACACCGTGAACCGGTCCGTCGAAGCTGACGGGGGGCGCTTCGCCTCGCCTCCCATTCCGCCCGGTGGCACATACACATACCGCGTCTCCACAGCGGGTCAGATCAACTACCACGACGGCACCCGTCCCTATGCGGTGGCGTCGTTGGAAGTGGTGAATCGGTGATCGCTCGGCGTTTCGCCGGGGCACTGCTGGCGGGCGCGCTGGCCTTGTCGGCGTGCGGCGGAGAAACCCAGCCTGCGGGCAAGGCAGGGGAGTCGATCGAGTCGATCGAGCCTTCGTTCCTTCCGCCCGAATTGCTGGGCCTTCGCATCGCCAAGGAAGACATGACCGAGGTCCTCACCGACGTCGACCGCAGCTATCTCGATGGGCTCGGCCTGTTCAGCATGCGGCGCGGCGACCTCCTCGAAGCGACCTTGCAGGTGAGCCGATTCGGTGACGACGCTCGTTACGGCGACGCCGACTTCCAAGCCCGGATGATCCAGCAGATCGGCAACGCCAAGGCCCGTGAAGCCAAGGTGGGGGACTTCGTCGTCCACTTGACTCGTGGCACCAAGCAGCAGATCTCGGTGTGGTTCGACGAGCGCTTCATGTTCGTGCTCGCCGTGCGCGACGACTTTGAACAACCGCGCGCCCTGCTCCGCTCGCTGTTGGGGACGAAGCCGTGAAGCGCCGCTGGTTGCTGGTCGCCGGCCTGGCCACCGTGGCGGCCATGCTGCCCGGGTGCGGCGAGAGCGAGGACGCCGCGGCCGAGGTTCGTGAGGCCATTCGACGCACCGAGAAGATGGCTCGTCGGTTCCAGTACACGGACCAGTCGGGGTCCCAAGGCGTGCTTGTGCAAGGTGTGGTCGAGGACGACTTCCGCTACCGGGCCCGCCTCAGCCTCAACCAGGAGCCGGTGATCGAGCAGGTCGTCAACGACGACGCCATCGCCGTCCGCGTCTTCAAGAAGGAGTTCGTCTCGCGATTGGTCGCCGGTGGGCCCGACACCGTTGCCGTCCCCACCGGCACAGGCAACGCCACAGTGACCGTGCCTGTCTCGGAAGCGCTCGGGCTTGGCCGTTGGATCGTCGACCGCCGCGGGGCTCCCACCATCGAGCCCAGTGACAAGGACACCGATCGGCTGGGCGTCGACCCCAGCTTCGACGCGCTGACGGCGCTGCGGTACGCGGAGCGGGCCATCGGCGAGGTGCCGTTCGTCCGGCGCTTCAACCCCGAGGCGCTCGACTACAAGCCGGCCGAGGACCCCTTCCCGCACCCGCCGGAGGGCTCCGGCATACAGCGGTTCGACTACCAGCGCCCCCCGCTCCCCCGGCGGGCCGACGCGGCGGCGGGCGGGAACGAGGCCGTCCCCGACCTCCGGCATTTCCGTCGTCTGTCCGTCTACGTGAAAGACGGGCTCATCGTGGAGATGTTCGAGGCGATCGACGTGGAGACGCGCCTCCGCGAGCTGGGGCGCATCTACGACGTCAACTTCGGCGACGTGGCGCCCGGCCAGGCCGCGGCTGTGGCCGTCGACGCCATCAATGCCCTGCGCCGCGGCCAAGGCAAAGAGCCCATGCGGGTTCGGTCGATGTCGCTGCGGCTCACCGACCTCGGCAAGGTCGAGAAGATCGAGCTGCCGCCGGACGCCCTGACCGCGGGGGTGCAGCTAGTGGCCGCTCGCGCCCGTGCCGAGTCCGTCGGCGGCGGAGGCGGCGGCGAGACGTCGACGACCACGACCTCTGCGCCGTCGGGGTGAAAGACCGCATCGGCATCGCCGTGCTCGCGGTGGTCGCCGTGGTGCTGGTCGGACTGGTGGCGGTGCGGGCGTGGCAGTTGTTCAGCCCGCCGACACGAGAGCGCACGGTGCAGGTCCGCCCCGGTGAGATGACCGCACAGGACGCCTTCTATCGGCGGCCCACCAAGGAGACGGTCGTCCGCGGCTACGTCTTTGCCGGCGGCGGCTTCCCGGCCCGTCTCTGCACCGGCCTGCGCACCGGCTCGCCCGCCGACTGTGTCGGGCCGTACCTCGTGCTGGAGAACCTCGACCCGTCCCGCGTGCCCGTGCGCGAAGCCAAAGGCGTGGTGTGGTCGACCGAGCCCATCGCCTTCCTCGGCACGGTCACCGCGGACCGCCTCACAGTGCGCGAGATCGTGGGTTGAGCGGCGCTACTCCCACTTGAAGGTGGCGGCCGCCGCGGCCGGTGCGAGCACGGCCCACACGGCCAGCACCAGCCACGCCCGCCCGGGCACGCCGCTGCCGAAGGCGCCGTGCACGGCGTCCGACAGGGCACCGGCAGGCAGCACCCGCGAGGCGGCCTGCAGCGGCCCGGGCAGCTTGTCGAGGGGCACCACCATGCCGCCCAGCAGCAACAGCACGAGGTAGAGCCCGTTGGCGGCCGCCAACGTCACCTCGGCCTTGAGCGAGCCTGCCATCAGCAGGCCCAGCCCGGCGAAGGCCACCGTGCCCAACAACAGCGCAGCCGCCGCCTGCAACGGCTCGCCGCCCGGCGCCCACCCCAACAGTCGGGCCACCCCCACCAGCACCGCCACCTGCACCACCTCCACCGCCAGCACCGCAGCGGTCTTGGCCGCCAGCAACGCAGGCCGCCCCAGCGGCGTCGTGCCCAGCCGCTTGAGCACCAGGTACTGCCGCTCGAACCCGGTGGCGATGCCCAGGCTCACCATGGCCGTGGACATGACCGCCAACGCCAGGATGCCCGGGGCCACGAAGTCGACGTCGACGTCGAGCACGTCGACCGAGGAGAAGAACACCAGCAGCACCACGGGGATCCCCAGCGCCAGCAGCACCGACTCGCCCCGCCGCAACGTCATCAACACCTCGGCCCGCGCCTGGGCCACCACCATGCTCACGACTGCCCGCCAGTCAGCCGCAGGAACACGTCCTCCAACGTGTGCCGCCCCACCCGCAGGTCGGCCAACGGCAGGTCGCGCTCGGCCAACCACGCCGTCAGCGCCGCCACCAACTGCGGCGACGACGTCCCCTCGACCCGGTACTCGCCCGGCTGCTCCTCCACCACGGCCACGCCCAACGCCGCCGAAAGCGCACCCACATCGAGCCCCGCCGGTGCCCCGAACCGCACGCCCTCGCCGCCGCGCATCAGCGAGTCGGGCGTGCCCTCGGCCACCACCCGGCCCCGGTCGACGATCACCACCCGGTCGGCCAGCTTCTCCGCCTCGTCCAGCTCGTGCGTCGTCAGCAGCACGCACACGCCCGCGTCGCGCAGCGACCGGATCACCGAGCGGATCAGCACCCGCCCGTGCGGGTCGACGCCCGCCGTGGGCTCGTCGAGGAACGCCACCGACGGTCGCCCCACCAACGCCAAAGCCAGCGACAACCGCTGCTGTTCGCCCCCCGACAACCGCCGCCACGGCGTGGTCGCCGCCCGGCCTTCCAGGCCCACCGTCGCCAGCAGTTCCTCGGCGGGCACAGGGTCGTCGTAGTACGCCGCGAACAGCCGCAGCGCGTCGCGGGCGTGCATCGACGGGTACACCCCGCCCTTCTGCAGCATCACCCCGATGCGGGGCAACAGTTCCCGCGACCCCGGCGCCATGCCCAACACCCGCACGGTCCCCGACGACGGCTTGCGGTAGCCCTCCAGCGCCTCCACGGTGGTCGTCTTGCCTGCGCCGTTGGGCCCCAGCAACGCCAGCACCTCCCCGGCCGAGGCGGTGAACGACACGCCGTCGACGGCCACCACGTCGCCGTAACGCACGACGAGCGACGACACATCGATGGCGGGCACGGCCGGACGCTACCGTTCTCGAACCATGCTCGATGTCCGCCGCCTTCGTACCGACCTGGAAGCGACCAAGGCGGCGCTGGCGCGCAAAGGGGTCGACGCCACCGTGCTCGACGTGGCCGCCGCCCTCGACGCCCGGGTGCGCGACCTGGCTACCAAACGCGACGACATGCGGGGCCGCATCAAGGCCCTCTCCAAGGAGGTCGGCCAAGCCCACCGCCACGGCGAGGAGGACAAGGCCGAAGCCCTCGCCACCGAGAGCCGCACCCTCGGCGAGGAGGAACGCACGCTGGCCGCCGAGGCCGAGGCGGCCGAAGCCCGCCTGCGCGAGATCCTGCTGACGACGGCCAACACGCCCTCGCCCGACGCTCCCGAGGGGCTCACGGCCGACGACAACGTGGTCGTGCGCACCGTCGGTTACGACACTGCCACCTACGCCGCCCACCAGCGGGTGCCCCACTGGGACATCGGCGCCGACCTCGGCATCCTCGACCTCGAACGGGGGGCGAAGCTCTCCGGCTCGATGTTCGTGATGTTCCGTAAGCAAGGCGCCACCTTGGCCCGCGCCTTGTGCCAACTGGCCCTCGACCGCAACGCCGATGCCTTCGAGGAGATCCGCCCGCCCACCCTGGTGCGCACCGAAACCATGGTGTCGACCGGCCACCTCCCCAAGTTCGAGGAGGAGGCGTACCACCTCGAACGCGACGACCTGTGGGCCATCCCCACCGCCGAGGTGCCGCTGACCTCGCTGGCCCGCGACGAGATCCTCGACGAGGCCGACCTGCCGATGCGGGTCATGGCCTACACGCCGTGCTTCCGCCGGGAAGCAGGCTCGGCGGGGCGCGACACCCGCGGCCTGTTGCGGGTCCACGAGTTCGACAAGGTGGAGATCCTCGCTCTGTGCACCGAGGCCCAAGCCCACGCGCTGCACGAGGAACTGGTGGACCGCGCCACAGGCACCCTCGCCGCCCTCGGCCTGGCCTACCGGGTCGTCGACCTGGCCGCGGGCGACCTGTCGTTCAGCGCCGCCCGCTGCTTCGACATCGAGATCTACGCCCCCGGCTGCGACCTGTGGCTGGAGGCCAGCTCGGTGTCGTGGTTCGGTGACTTCCAGGCCCGCCGGGCCAACCTGCGCTACCGCCCGCAGGCCGGCGGCGGCACCACCATGGCCCACACCCTCAACGGCTCAGCCCTCGCCGTGCCCCGGGTCTGGGCGGCGTTGGTGGAGACCCATCGCCGGCCCGACGGCACCGTGCGCATCCCCGACGCCCTGCGTCCGTACATGCGGGGCGCCGAGGTGATCGGGCCGTCGTGACGGCCGAGCTCGACGCCACCGCGGCGGCCCGCCTACGCGACAGCGACCAGCGTTACACCGAGAGCCGCCGCCGCATCGTCGGCATCCTGGCCGACGCGGGCCGGCCCCTGACCATCGCCGAGGTGCAGGCGGCGGGCCACGGCCTGCCGCAGAGCTCCGTCTACCGCAACATCGCGGTGCTCGAACAGGCGGGCGTGGTGCGCCGGGTGCTGGCCGCCGACGAGTTCGCCCGCTTCGAGCTCGACGAAGACCTCACCGAGCACCACCACCACCTGGTGTGCGTGTCGTGCGGCTCGGTGGCCGACTTCACCATGTCGCCCTCGCTGGAGCAGACCCTCGACCGAGCCATCGACAGCGTGGGCCACGAGACCGGCTTCACCGTGCAGAACCACCGCCTCGACCTGGTCGGCGTCTGCGCTCAGTGCGCGAGACTAAGCAACTAAGAATCATTCTCAACTCCGGGCTAGAGTGCGGACATGCGCCGGATCGTTCTCGCCGTGCTCGTCGTGTTCGCCGCCTGCGGTGACAACCGGGGCAACGACGACGGCCGGCCAACGGTGGTCGCCTCGTTCTTCCCCCTGGCCGAACTGGCCCGGGCCGTGGGCGGCGCCGACGTGGTCGTCCACGACCTCACCCCGCCGGGCGTCGAGAGCCACGACTACGAGCCCAGCACCCGCGACATCGATCGCATCGAGGATGCCGACGTGGTGCTCTACCTCGGGGGCGGCTTCCAGCCTGCCATCGAACGCACTGCAGGCCGGGCCCAGAAGGCCGTCGACCTCTTGGCCTCGGCGCGGGCCGACGGCGACCCCCACCTGTGGCTCGACCCCACCGCCATGGTGGCCTGGGTCGACGTGGTCGCTCGCGCCGTGGGCGTCGACCACGCGGGCGACTTCCGTCGAGCGTTGCGCGACCTCGACGACGAGTACCGCCGCCGCCTGGCGCCGTGCCGCAGTCGGGTCATCGTCACCACCCATGACGCCTTCGGCCACCTGGCCCGGCGCTACAACCTCGAACAGCAGCCGTTGACCGGCATCACGCCCGACGCCGAGCCCGACCCCAAGCGCCTGGCCGAACTGGCCGACCTGGTCCGTGCCCGGGGCGTCACCACCGTCTTCACCGAGGGCACCGACGACGCCAAGGCGGCCGAAGCCTTGGCCCGTGAAGCGGGCGTGCGTACCGCCGTGTTGTCGACCTTGGAGCAGCCCGTCGACGGCGGGTACATCGCCGGCATGCGCCGCAACCTCGACACCCTGACGCAGGCACTGCAGTGCTGAAGGCCGAGGGCATCTCGTTCTCTTACGGCACCGACGTAGTGCTCGACGACGTGACCTTCGCCGTCGACCCGGGCGAGTTCGTCGCCCTCGTCGGTCCCAACGGCTCGGGCAAGTCGACGCTGTTGCGCATCCTGCTCGGCCTCCTGCGCCCGACCCGAGGCGAGGTCACGCTGTTCGGTGAGGCGCCCGACCGCCTGCACGACCGGTGGCGCATCGGCTACGTGCCCCAGCGCCCCGCCCTGGCCCGCGAACTGCCCGCCTCGGTGGAAGAGGTGGTAGCCGCCGGGCGCCTGGCCCGCACCGGCTGGCGGCGCAGGCTGCGGGCGGCCGACCGCGAGGAGATCGACCACGCCATGCGAGCGGTCGCCCTCCACGACCTGCGCCACCGCCGCGTGCGCGAGCTGTCGGGAGGCCAGCAGCAGCGGGCCTTCATCGCCAAGGCGCTGGCCGCCCAGCCCGAACTGCTGGTGCTCGACGAGCCGGTGGCGGGCGTCGACCTGGAGTCGCAGCGCCGCTTCCGCGACTCCCTCGTGCACCTGGTGGCCGAGCACCAAGCCGCCGTGCTCCTCGTCTCCCACGAGCTGGGTGCGGTGGCCGAAGACCTCGACCGGGTCATCGTCCTGCGCCACGGCAAGGTGTTCTTCGACGGGCCGCCCGCCGACCTGCGGGCCACCGGCGTCAGCCTCGGCGTGCACGAGGAAGACCTGCCGCTGTGGCTGGAAGGCCTCGGCGACCGATGATCCCGCTGCCGTATCCGTTCGACCGCGAGTACATGCAGTTGGCCCTTCTGGCGGGCCTGGCCGTCGGCGCTTCGGCCCCACTCATCGGCGCCTTCCTGGTGCAGAAGCGCCTGGCCCTCATGGGCGACGGCATCGGCCACCTCGCCTTTGCAGGCGTCGCCGCGGGCCTCCTGCTCGGCACTGCGCCCATCGCCACCGCTCTCGTCGTCGCCGTGGCCGGCGCCCTGGCCATCGAGCGGCTGCGGGCGAGGGGCCAAGCTTCGGGTGACCTCGCCCTGGCCCTGTTCTTCTACTCCGGCATCGCCGCGGGCGTGGTGCTGGTGGGGGCGTCCGACAACTTCGACGCGGGCCTGCTCACCTACCTCTTCGGCTCCATCCTCACCGTCTCGCCCGCCGACGCGTGGACGGTGGTGGGCCTCGGCCTCGCCATCATCGCCGTGGTCGCAGTGATCGGACGCGCCCTGTTCGCCGTGGTGCTCGACGAGGAGTCGGCCCGGGTGGCGGGCCTGCCCGTCGACGCCCTCAACGCCGCCCTGGCCGCCTTGGCCGCCGTGGCCATCGTGGCCGCCATGCGGGTGGTGGGCGTCCTCCTCGTCGCTGCCCTCATGGTCCTGCCGGTGGCCACCGCCCAGTTGGTGGCCGGCTCGTTCCGCGGCACCATGCGGCTGGCGGCGGTCATCGGCGTCGTCTCGGTGGTGGTCGGATTGGCCGTCGCCCGCCACGGCGGGCTGCCCCCCGGAGGCACCGTCGTGCTCGTCGCCGCCGTCCTCTTCGCCGTCGTGTCGGTGCGGAGTTGGGATCGCGGCGCGCACCGGAGGTAGGGTGCCCGGCCGTGACCACGGCGCAAATCGTGTTCTCCATCGCCCTCGGCGCCATCACCCTCCTTGTCACCGGCTTCGCCCTCTACGTGCTGTCGAGCACGGTGTGGGCCGACCGGTGGATCCGGAGGGGCCGATGAGCCCTCGGGGGACGGTTTACAAAGGGAAGTCGGGACAGTGGGCCTTCGTGACCCACCGCATCACCGGCTTCCTCGTCTTCTTCTTCCTGCTGCTCCACATCATCGACGTGTCGTTGATCGCGCGGCCCCGGCTCTACGACGAGGTGCACCAGCTCTACGGCAACGTGGTGCTGCGGCTGTTCGAGGTGGGCCTGCTGTTCGGCCTCGTGTACCACTCGCTCAACGGCCTGCGCATCGTGCTGATCGACTTCTTCCCCGGCGTCATCCGTCGGGAGAAGGAAGTGCTGTGGGGCGTGGCCATCCTCTCGGTGGTGCTGACGATCCTCGGCGGCACCGTGATCATGTGGCCGTTCATCGAAGGACGCATCCTTTAGTGCCCACCGTCACAGAACGCCCCCGAGGCGGGCAGAAGCTGCAGCGACGGCCCCGTCAGAACTTCGAGACGTGGTCGTGGTTCTTCATGCGGATCTCGGGGCTCATCCTCATCTTCCTGTCGTTGCTCCACTTCGCCATCACCCACATCATCAACGACGTGGTCGAGACCGACGCCCACTTCGTGGCCCAGCGCTGGGACAACCCGATGTGGCGGATGTTCGACTGGGTGCTGCTGACCCTCGCCATGCTCCACGGCCTCAACGGCCTGCGCTGGATCATCGACGACTACGTGCGCTCGCCCGGTCGGCGGGCCACGGTGAAGGCGGTGCTCTACAGCGTGTCGGGCGCCCTGTTCGCCTACGGCACCTTCACCATCGTCGCCTACGCCGGCATCGACTGACACGCCGCGCAGCGGCCCAGCACGGCGAAGTGGTTGGGCCGCATGCGGAAGCCGTAGTCGGCCTGCAGCTTGCGGGCCACTGAGGCGAACAAGCGCTCCGGCACCTCGGTGACCTCCCCGCACGCCTCGCACACCAGGTGCTGGTGCGTCGCTTCGGTCAGGTGGTACACGGCCCGGCCGTGGCCCAGGTGCACGTGGTCGACCACCCCCAACTCCTCGAGGGCGTCGAGCGTGCGGTAGACGGTCGACAGGTGGGGCTCGCCCACGGCGGCGGCCAGGTCTTCGGCGGTGACGTGGTCGTCGGCCTCCAGCAGGGCGGTCACCAACTGGCGGCGCGCGCCGGTCACCCGTCCGCCCGCAGCACGGATGCGCTCGAGGATGCGCTCGGGGTCAGCCACCGAAGAAGGCGGGCAGCAGGCTCTCCTGGCCGAGCACGAAGAGCGTGCCGAGCACCAGGCTGGCGGCGCCGGTGACCACGGCGACGGCGACGTAGATGCGCCAGTGCCGTTCGGCGTGGAGGAACCCGAAGGTCGAGGCCAAGGCGATGGCGGTGTTGGTGGCTACCAGTCCGATCACGAAGGCGACCAGCATGGCCACCCCGCCCGCGGCGCCCGCCACGCCTGCCGCAGTGACGAACAGGACCACTTGGGTCGGCGTTTCGGCGCCGACGCCGTGGAGGGCGCCGATGCCCAGCGCCGTGCGGGTGCCGTAGCCGTCGAAGGGATCGGGGGGCAGGGTGCCGATGTGGCGATGGGCGTGACGGTGGGCGACCTGCACGGGGGCGCCGGCTGCCACCGGGCGGGGCTCGGAACCGTGGTGGTCGTCGTCGTGGGGGTGATCGTGTTCGACCACCAGGTGGCGGTCGCGCAGGCGCCTGATGCCGGAGAAGAGCAGCGTCCACCGGCTGCGCAGGCGGAAGTCGCGGCCGTGGCGGGCCAGCGACCAGAAGACGTAGACCCCGAGCACGACCAGGGTGGCGCCCACCACGCGGCCCATGGCGGCGTCGAGGCCTTCGGGCAAGCGGTCGCCCGCCACGATGGCGGCCACGCCGAGCACGAACACGACCGCCGCGTGGCCCAGGGCGTACAACGTGGCCAGCAGCATCGAGCGGCGACGGTCCGACTGGGCCGAGGTGAGGTCGGCGATGGCCGCCAAGTGGTCCCAGTCGACGCCGTGGCGCAGGCCGAACCCGAAGGCGGTGGCCAGCAGCCCAATATGGAAGCCTTCTTCCACCAGCGCTCCTTGTTGCGAATCACTCGCAGTATAGGATCAGCGCACGACCGAGATCTTCTCGCCCGGCACCCGGGTCGGCTCCAAGCCGTGCTTGGCGCACAAGGCGGCGAACACCCGGGCGTCGTAGACGGCGCACCCGCGGGGGTCGTTGTTGAAGAACACGAACACGTCGGCCTCGGGCGGAAACAGCTCGGCCAGCGTGCCCACCCACCGGTCGAGCCGGCCCTTGGTGTAGCAGGGCCGCGGCGTGCCGGTGCCGTCGTGGAAGCGCAGGTAGCCCCATTCGGCCGTCGTCCAGGCGGGGACCGTGCGCTTTGTGCTGTCGGCCATGCACCACGCGGCGCCGTGCGAGCGCAGCACATCGCACGTCTCGGCTGTGTGCCACGTCTCGTGCCGGAACTCGACGGCCAGCCGCCAGTCGGACGGGAACAGCGACAGCGCGGCGTCGAGCCGTTCGTTGTCGGCCTTCATCGTGGGCGGCAACTGCAGAAGCACCGGCCCCAGCTTCGAGCCCAGGCACGACGCCCGCTCCACGAAGCGCTGCACCGGCTCCTCGGGGTCCTTCAGCCGCTTGATGTGGGTGAGGAACCGGCTGGCCTTCACCACCATGACGAAGTCGTCGGGCGCGCGTTCCGCCCAGGCGGTGAACGTCGACGCCTCCGGCAAGCGGTAGAACGCGTTGTTCACCTCCTGGGTCTGGAACCGCTCGGCGTAGTACTCCAGCCAGTTGGCCTGCGGCAGGTCGCCCGGGTAGAAGGTGCCGCGCCAGTCGCGGTACTGCCAGCCCGACGTCCCGATCAGGACGGGCACGTCAGCGCCGGGTGAGCACCGAGGTGACGGCTCGCTTCCCAGTGGTGATCACCCGGTCGAGGATGGCCACGGGCAGCCCCACGATGATGTTGAGCGGCGGGGTGTCGGGGGCGAACGGATGGGGCCGGGTGGGGGCCGCTTCCTTGGCCTGGGCCAAGGCGTCGCCCATCTCCTCCAGCTCCTGCACGGTGAAGGCGTCGCGTGCCTTGGCGAAGAGCTCGTCCTCTTCCTCCTGCACGTGGTGGCGCACGTTCTCGATGAGCACGGTGAACTTGGCGTCGAAGCGCTCGTGGGTGGCGGGCGTCTTCTCCAGCTCCTTGAGCATCATCTTGGCGGCGTGGTGCTCTTCCAACGCTTCGAGGACGGTGAACTCGTCTTCCGGCAGCCGATCACGCAAGGCGGGGTAGAGGACTTGCTCCTCGATCACTGCATGTGTGGCCAGGTGCTCGATGACCAGTTCCGCCACTCGCGTCTTTTCCTCGACGTCGTCGGCGCCGACCTTCTCGAATCGTGCGAAGAGGGCCTCGACGTTGGCATGGTCCTGCTTCAAAAGGGTCAGCGCATTCATGGGTGCGTTCCTTCCCCTTCTGCCTATCGGTAAAGCGCCCGTCCTTCTTCGTGCAGCCGGCGGGCCACTTCCATGTCGGCTTGGTCGGCCCCGTCGCCGCCGAACCCCTCCATCTCCAACAGGGCGGGAAGCCCCTCGAAGGCGGGGTGGCCGAGGAAGGCTCGCAGCGGCGCTTCGCCCATGTCGCCGTCGCCGAGGTTGGCGTGGCGGTCGCGGTTGGAGCCGAACGGCACCTTGGAATCGTTGACGTGCAGGCACCGCAACCGCTCCACGCCGACCAACGTGTCGAGGGACTCGACCACGGCGTTCATTTCCTCGGCGTCGCCGAAGGCGATGCCCGACGCCCACAGGTGCTGGCTGTCGAGGCACACGCCGAGGCGTTCGTCGCCGTCGAGGGCGTCGACCACCCGCGCCAACTCGTCGAACGTGCGGCCTACCGTGCCCCCCGCCCCGGCCGCGTTCTCCAGCAGGATCCGCGGACAGCCCTCCACTTCGTCGAGGGCATCGCGCAGAGCGGTGGCGACGGCGGGGAGGCGGGCCTCGAAGCCCGCGCCCACGTGGCTGCCGATGTGGAGGACCAGCCCCTCGGAGCCGATGGCCGTGGCCACCTTGAGGTTCTCCACCAGGCAACTGCGGGAGCGCCCGTAGACCTGCGGGTCAGGCGCGGCCAGGTTGATCAGGTAGGTGGCGTGGCACAGCCACGCCTGTACCACCGGGCTGCGGCGCCGGCGTGCGGCAATGGCGGACAGAGCCTCGGTGTCGCGTGAGGTCGGCGCCCATCGGCGCGGGCTTTGGGTGAAGACCTGGATGACTTCCAGCCCACGCGCCTCACCGAGGGCCACCGCCGCCTCCAGGCCACCGGTCTGCTTGACGTGGGCGCCGAAGAGCACGACGCCGAGTCTGGCACTACTCGATTCGGCGTCGGCCGCCTGGAGCGGCGCCCTCGTCGTTGCGTTCGGCTGTCAGTAGGACCGCCGGCGGCGGATGATGCGACGGGACGAACTGATCGGCCGGAGCTGCGGCTCCTCCACGTACTCCTCTTCGAGAACCTCAGTGCCGCGGTCTCTGACGATGGGGCCGCGCTCGTAGTACACGCGCCGACGGGGACCGGCCACCCACGAGCCGGCAGCGACCACCAGCACCATGAGGACCACCAGGAGAATGAAGAAGGTGATCATGGTCGCGGTGTTCCCGGCCGGTTCGGGGCACAAACGACAGGGTGCGCGATCTCATCGACCGGCTGCGAGACGAAGACGTGGTGCTCTCGGCAGCAGGACTGGCCTTCTACGCCCTTGTCTCGGTGGCGCCGCTGGTGGTGCTGTCGTTGCGCCTTGCCGCGCTGGTCGTGGGCGACGACGCCGTGCGGCGCACCGGCGACGAGCTGGCCCGCTTGGCGCCCGAGAAGCTGGGGATCGACAAGATGTTCGGGGCAGTGGCCCAAGCGGGCACCGGCATCGGCTTCACCGCTGCGCTCACCGCACTGTGGCCTGCCTCGGCCTACGGGTCCGGACTGGTGCGGGCCTTTGACCGGCTGACCGGCGCCAAACGCCAGAACAAGGGCTTGCGCGGCCGCCTCCTGTCGTTGTCGCTGCTCGGCGTCCTGCCCGTCCTGGTGCTGGTGACCTTGGGCGTCATCGCCGTCGCCCCGCGCGTGCTGGGCGAAGGGACGGCTGCCGCCGTGGTGGGGTGGGTGCTCGGCGTGGTGATCGCCTTTGCCATGCTGACCGGACTGCACGCCCTCATCTACCGGGTGTTCGCCCCCCGGCCGCCCAAGGGCCGCGACCTGTTGCAAGGGGCAGTGCTGGCGTCGGTCGGCGTGACCGTGCTGTCGCTGGCCTACGCCGGGTACCTGCGCTTCGGCGCCGACTTCGGCAGCCGCTACGTGACCAGTGGCCTGGCCGCCGTGGTGCTGCTGGCCGTGTGGCTCTTCTTGGCCAACGGCCTCCTCCTGGTCGGCTACCGCGGCGTGGTGGAGCCGAGGAAGGGCGCCAAAGGCCCGTCCTCCAAGTCGTCGAGCAAGTCACGCGGGGTGCGGTAGACGGCGACGGCGCCCGCTTCCCGCAGCTCGGCCTCGCTGATGCCACCGGTGAGCACGCCGACGCACGGGAGGCCGCAGCGCTTGGCTGCCTCGACATCCCACACGGCGTCACCCACCACGACGGCGTGCTCGGCGTCGAGGCCCGCCTTGCCCATGGCCACTTCGAACACCTCGGGGTCGGGCTTGGCCTCGTCGACGTCGCCCGAGCTGGTGACCACGTCGAGCACGTCGTCGACGCCGAGGGCGTCGAGCAGGTCGCCCACGTCCTCCTCTTCCGACGACGACGCCAGCACCACCGCAGCACCGCTGTCGGCCACCGCCCGCAGCAGTTCCGGCGCGCCGGGAAAGGCACGGATCTCGGGCTTCATCGCCTCGAAGTGCTTGCGCCAGGAGTCCTTGAGGTCGTCGCGCCTTTCGCCTGTGAGCTCCTCCAGCAACAAGCCCGAGCCCATGCCGATGCGGCGGTGGATGTCGACCGTGGACACGTCGAGGTCGTGGTCGAGGAATGCCCGTCGCCACGCTGCGGTGTGGAGGTAGGTGGTGTCGACGAGGGTGCCGTCGATGTCGAAGATCACACCGCTGCGAGGAGCCATGCCAGCGCTCCTACCCATGTTTGCCCGCCCACACCGACGGGCACGGGTGGCCTCACAGACCTCCGGCTACGAAAGGGAGCGACATGTACATCGGCATCGGAACCCTCATCCTCGTCATCTTGCTGATCCTGCTTCTCACATAACGAGAAACCGGTTCAGCGCAGTTCTCTGCGCAGGACCTTGCCGGTGGTGTTCCGCGGCAGTTCGTCGAGGAACGCCACCTCCCGTGGGACCTTGTAACGAGCCAGGTGCTGCTTCACGTAGCCCTTGGCCTCTTCCTCGGTGAGGGCCGCCCCCGGCGCCGTCACCACGAAGGCCTTGAGGCGTTGCCCGAACTCGTCGTCGGGCACGCCCACCACGGCCACGTCGGCGACCGCGGGGTGGCGGGCCAACAGGTCCTCCACCTCTGTGGGGAACACGTTCTCGCCGCCGGAGACGATCATGTCGTCTTCCCGGCCGTCGACGAACAAGCGACCGCCTTCGTCGAAGTGGCCGACGTCGCCCACCGACAGCAGGCCGTCGAGCATGGGCTTGGTACCGCCGCCCGTGTAGCCCTCGAAGGGCAGTTCGTTGCCCACGAAGATGCGCCCTGTCTCACCCGTCGGCACGTCTCGGCCCTTGGCGTCGACCACCCGCACGGTGGTGCCGAGGGGCGGCTTGCCCGCGGTGCCGGGCGCGGCTCGCAGGTCTTCCGGCATGGCGATGCTGGCCCATGCCACCTCGGTCGAGCCGTAGAGGTTGTAGAGGTTGTCGCCGAAGCGGTCCATCCACTCGGTGGCCAGCTCCCCGGTGAGGGCCGAGCCGCTGGCGGCCACGATGCGCAGGCTAGAGGTGTCGTAGCGGTCGGTCACCTCCTTCGGGAGCGCCAGCATGCGCTGGAGCATGACGGGCACGACGACGAGCGTGGACGCCTTGTTCTCGGCGATGGCTCGCAGCGTGGCCTCGGGGTCGAAGCGCCGCTGCAACACGATGGTGGAGCCCAGGACGGTTCCCAACGTGAAGTGGGCCAGGCCCCACGAATGGAACAGGGGTGCGGCGATGACGGTGGTCTCGCGGCTGCGCAGGGGGATGCGGGAGATGATCGCCGCGGCGGCGCCGGGGCCCTTGGGCGGACGCCGGTTGGCCCCCTTGGGCGTGCCCGTGGTGCCCGAGGTGAGGATGACCACGCGGCCCGGCTTGGTCGGCGGCGTCAGCGAGGCGTCGCTGTGCTTGTCGGCCAACTCGGCGAGCGTCGGGTGCGGCGTGAGGCCGTCGTGCCAGGCCACGACCTGGGGCCGTTCGGCGGCGCAGCCCTCCACCAGGTCGGAGAAGTCGGCGTCGTAGACGACGGCGGTGGCGCCCTCGCGTTCCACGACCTCCGCCAGCTGCGGCCCGGCGAAGCCGGTGTTGAGGTAGAGGGCGTGGGCGCCGAGCTTGGAGACGGCGACGGTGGCCTCCACGAACCCTCGGCCGTTGCGGCACAGGATGCCGACGGGCGTGTCTTCTCGCACTCCCAGCTCACGCAGTCCCCGGGCCATGGCGTTGGTGCGGCGGTCGAGTTCGGCGAAGGTGAGCGAGCCCTCCTCGTCGATCAGCGCTGTCGCCGTGTCGAAGCGCACCGCTGCGGCGGTGTAGCCGCCCGCTGCGGTGGCCCCCCACTTCGCCATGGCCTTGCCCACGGCGAGCAGGCGGTCGGGGCGCTCCAACCCGATTATCCCTGCGCCCGAGAGCACGCGCATCACCTGCAGTTGGTGGCTTGCGTTGCCCAGCACGGCCTTGACGTCGATCACGGTGTTCCCCCTGCTCGTTGTCTGGACTGCGATGCAGCCCAGCGGAAGATGCCTTTCGCCATGGTGGACGTCTCGTCCTCCATGCGGCGTTCGTAGATGTCGCCCCGCACCCCGTGCACGGCAGCGTCGTCGGGCGCGGCGTGCGCTGCCAAGTCGGCCACGTGGCAGGCCAGGCGGAAGTCGCCTTGGTCGGCCAGTGTTGCGGCCCGTTCGGCCAGCCTGTGGGCGCCGCCCGCCAGGGCGGCGACCTCGGCTGCTAGCGCCGCGTCGGGGGCGGGCTTGAGCCGCGAGGGCTCCCCGTCGTACCAACCGCCGTACAGGCGCCACACGTTGCGCACCACGAACTCGGGCTCGTCGTAGACGGGCTGCAGGTACGGCCGGTCGGCCAGGTGGGCGGGCACCCGGACGGTGTGCACGACGTCGTCGAGGGTGGCGCCCTCGTTCATCATCGCCACCGTCTCGTCGTGCAGGTGCTCGAGCAGTTCTGCCGTCTCGCTCAGCGCCGTGCGGATGCGTTCGGCCCCGGCGATGGGCAGGCCGTGGCCGGGCAGCAGCAGCTCGGCGTCGAGGCCGGCCATCTCCCGCAGGGCGACGGCCCACTCCTTGGCGTAGCGCTGCACCTTCTGGGGGTTGCCTGCGTTGGGCGAGGCCCAGATGAACAGGTCCCCACAGCACAGCACGCGCTGGTCGGGCACCCAGGTCCACGTGTGGTCGTCGGTCTCGCCCCGGGCGTGGTGCAACTCGAAGCGCACTCCGCCGACGTCGAGGTCGTGGCGGTCGCGGTAGGTCTCGTCGGGATAGCGGTACTCCCGGGGCCAGCGCAGGTTGGGCAGGCCGAACTGCCGCTGGTTGACGATCTCGTTGTAGCCCGTGGTCAGCACGTAGCGGTCGAAGCGGTGCGGCAGCGCTTCGTGGGCCACGACGTGAGGCGGGCGCCAGCCGTTGGCCGCCGCCTCCTCCTCGAAGGCAGGTACGCCGAAGACGTGGTCGATGTGGCCGTGGGAGTAGACGGCGGTGTGCAGCGGGGCGGGCGTCCACGAGCGGATGGAGGAATGGACGACCTGGGCCAAGGGGAGGCTGCCGGTGTCGACGAGGACGAGGCCGTCGCCCGTGCGAAAGGCCGACACATTGGCGAAGGAGGGCAAGAAGGCGATGTCGTCGGCCATCGCTTCCAACTCGCCGATCGAGGTGACCGGGTGGTGGGAGGCGATGTCGGCTCGTCCGTCCCACAGCCGATCGACCAGGTCCAGCAGGCTGCCTCCCATGCTCGCTTTCTACTCCAGTCGTCGCCTCCTAGCATGCGGAGCGTGTCCGTGACCGACCCATCCATCGACGGTCGCACGGCGCGCGCCCAACGCACCCGGCGGGCCATCGTGGACGCCTTGCTGGCTCTCATCGAAGACGGCGACTTGGCGCCCACGGCGCCGCGCATCGCCGGGCGCGCCGGCGTGTCACTGCGTTCGATCTACCAGCATTTCGAAGACCTCGAAGCGCTGTTCGGGGCGGCGTCGACGCTCTACACAGAGCGGGTCTTGTCGATGGCCACACCCATCGACCCGAACGGCCCGCTCGTCCAGCGCCTGCAGCTGTTCACGCGGCAGCGGGGGCGCATCCTCGAGGCCATGACCCCGGTGCGGCGGGCTGCGCTGCTGCAAGAGCCGTTCTCCGTCCAGCTGCGCGAGAGCAGGCGGCGCATGGAGGCGTTGGGCCGGGCGGAGGTGGCCCGGGTGTTCGGCTCGGAGCTCGATGCCGTGCCCGGGGCCGACCGCCGCGAGGTGCACGCCGCGCTGGAGGCGGCGTCGGGCTGGTCGGCGTGGGAGCACCTGCGCACGACCGGGCTGTCGGTAGACGAAGTAGAACGAGTGATGCACCGCACGATGTGTGCGCTGCTGACGACAGGGAGCAGGCCGTGAAGTTCGGGATGATATTTGCCAACGCCGGGCCTGCTGCCCAGCCCGACCATGCGGCCGCCCTCGGGCAGATCGCCGAGGAGGCCGGGCTGGAGTCGTTGTGGACGGTGGAGCATGCCGTCGTCCCCGCCGGCTACGAGTCGCAGTACCCCTACTCCCGTGACGGGCGGATGCCCGGCGGCGAGGACACCCCCATCCCCGACCCGGTCGTCTGGCTGGCCTTCGTCGCCGCCCACACGACACGCATCACGTTGGGCACCGGCATCCTCATCCTCCCCCAGCGCAACCCCGTGGTGTTGGCCAAGGAGGCCGCCACCCTCGACGTCCTGTGCGGCGGCCGCCTGATCCTCGGGGTGGGCGTGGGGTGGCTCCGCGAGGAGTTCGACGCCCTCGGCGTGCCGTTCGAGGAGCGGGGGGCGCGCACCGACGAAGGCATCCAGGCCCTGCGGGCGTTGTGGACGCAGCAGGAGCCCACGTTCGAGGGACGTTTCTCGTCGTTCTCTCGGGCCAAGAGCTTCCCCAAGCCGGTGCGGCCCGGCGGCGTGCCGATCGCCGTGGGCGGCCACAGCGAAGCGGCGGCGCGGCGAGCGGGTCGCCTGGGCGACGGGTTCTTCCCGGCGGGCCGTGACCCCGAGAAGGTGCCGGGGCTCATCAAGGTCATGCGAGCGGCTGCCGAGGAAGCGGGGCGCGACCCCGACGCCATCGAGATCACGACCTCGATGGCCGGCTCCACCGACATCGACGCCATTCGTCGCCTGGAGGATCTCGGCGTGTCGCGGATCGTCGTCCCGCCCCTCGGCTTCGACGTGGAGACGCTGCGCACACAGGTGGCCCGCTTCGCCGACGAGGTCATCGCCAAAGCGGGCGGCTGATGGACGCGCTGCGCACGCCCGACGAGCGCTTCGTCGGGCTACCGGGCTACGACTTCTCGCCCCACTACGTGGAGGTCGGCGACGGCCTGCGGGTGCACTACGTGGATGAAGGCCCCTCGGATGCCGAGGTGGTGCTGCTGCTGCACGGCGAGCCCTCGTGGTCGTACCTGTACCGGAAGATGGTGGCCCCGCTGGTCGACGGCGGGTTCCGGGTGGTGGTGCCCGACCTGGTGGGCTTCGGCCGGTCCGACAAGCCCGCCGATCGGGCCGACTATTCGTACGAGCGGCACGTCGAGTGGCTGCGCTCGGCACTGTTCGACGGGCTCGGCATGTCGCGGATCACGTTGGTGGGCCAGGACTGGGGCGGGCTGCTGGGGCTGCGACTGGCGGCCGAGCATTCGGGCCGCTTCGACCGGGTGGTGGTGGCCAACACGGGGCTGCCGACGGGCGACCAGCCGCTGACCGATGCCTTCCGGGCCTGGCAGCAGTTCTCGCAGGAGGTGCCGGTGCTGCCGGTGGGGCGCATCGTGGCGGGCGGGTGCGTGTCGCCGGTGCCCGACGAGGTGGTGGCGGCCTACGACGCACCGTTCCCCGACGAGTCGTACAAGGAGGGGGCGCGGCAGTTCCCGGTCCTGGTGCCCACGACACCCGACGACCCTGCGGCGCCCGCCAACCGGGCGGCGTGGGAGGTGCTGGGGCAGTGGGAAAAGCCGTTCCTGTGCGCCTTCTCCGACGGCGACGCCATTACCCGGGGCGGCGAGCGGGTGTTCCTCGAACGGGTGCCGGGCACAGCGGGCCAGCCCCATACGACAATCGAAGGCGGCGGCCACTTCCTGCAGGAGGACAAGGGCGAAGAGCTCGCCCGGGTGGTGATCGACTGGGGGTAGTACCCCTTCGGTCAGGCGAGGATCGCTGTCATGCCGCCGTCGACGACGATCGATGCGCCGTGCACGTAGCGGGCGTCGTCGGACAGCAGGAAGCGGATGACGGCGGCGATGTCGGCAGGGTCGGCCACCCGGCTGAGGGGGATGCGTTCCTCCATGCGCTTGCGAGCCTCGGCGATGTTGAGGAGCGGGGCGAGCATGGGCGTGTCGACGGCGCCGGGGCACACGGCGTTCACTCTGATCCCGTCGAGGCCGAGGCGCTGGCAGAGGGAGCGGGTGAGGCCGAGCACTCCTGCCTTCGACGAGCAGTAGGCGGGCACCATGCCGTTGCCGATGATGGCCTCGACCGAGGCGATGCCCACCACCGCTGAGCCCGGGTTGGCGGCCTTGAGGGCGGGGAGAAGGGCCTGCACGGCGAAGGCCTGGCCCCGGAGGTTGACGTCGAGGACGGCGTCCCACGACTCCTCGTCGAGAAAGTCGACGGGCATGGGACCGGCTACGCCCGCCGCGTGCACCAGGCCGCCGACGCTGGGAAGTGCCGCTGTGGTGGCCTTGGCCGCCTCGTCGATGCTCGCTTTGTTCCGGACGTCGACCGTAAAGGCGACGGCTTCGACGTTGTAGTCGTCTCGGCAGCGGGCCGCGGTTTCCTCCGCCCCGGCGGCGTCGATGTCCCACGCCGCCACCGGCCGCCCTGTCTCGGCCACGGCAAAGCACGTCGCCCGGCCGATGCCCGAGCCCCCACCCGTCACCACCACGCCCGTCGTCACGCTGCGAACTCTAGGCGGGAAGGGTGCGTACTTCCCGGCCGGGGTGGCCCCGCCGCCACCCAGGCGATTCCTTCGGTCATCCGGACACCTTTGGCGGGTGCCAACACGTATAGCGCGACCTTTTTTTGACCCTGCCGTATTACAGGCATGAAGAAATTGGGGGGAATCACGAAAGGCGGTGCGAGGTGGGTAGTCGTCGTGTCGGTGCTCCTGTCATCGACGGTGTGGGCACCTCGCGCGGCTGCTGCCGTCGTCGTTTCCGGCGTGTGCGAAATGGACCTTCAGGTGACGTACGCGCCGCCGTTGAGGCCATCGATCCTCACATCGGCGACAACCGTGACGGTAAACGGCGGCGGCCCATGCACGGCCGTCGGCACGACGACAGGGACACACTGGGGCACGCTCTCTGCAGCTGGGACGGCGACACCGGTGACAGTGATGTCGACAACGGTAAGCACCTTCACGTGCGCAGGGGGCGTCGTCGTAGGTACAGGTCACTTCAATTTGTCGGCCCCTTCGTTCCCGAACAATGCCTCGGGACGAGCGGTCATCTCTCTGGCGGGCTCCGTTGGCACCGTGACCTTGCATTCCAACGACAACCGGGTCACCGCAACGGGCGACTTCGTGCAATCCCCGACAGATTCACTGTCGTGCCCGACGGCAGTGAACGGGTTGGCGACGACGACATGGGAAGGGGTGGTCGCCTTCGTTGCCACAGCTGACATCACCCCGCCTACAAGCGGCGCGCCGCTTACGGAGGACAGCTACGAGCCCAGGTGATGCCCTCGTCGACCGAGCAGTGCACGCCGGTCATGTAGCTGCCGCTGGCGATGATCCGGCCGTCGTCGAACGTGATCGCAGCGATGAGTCCCCTGTGCAGCAACGAGCCCCCCCCCCGACCGTTCCAGGTGGCCCCACCGTCGGTGGAAACGTACATCGGAGCCGTACTCGAAAAGGTGAGCCCGTAGGCGATGATCCGGTCCTCGTCTTCGATGAGGTTGCTGAAGAAGAAGTCGCCGGGAAATGTCACCTCGCTGAACGTGTAGCCGCCGTCGGTCGACCTGAACAACTTGGGATCGTTCCAGACGAAGACGGTGCCGGGTGCCGTACGGGAGGTGTGCACCTTGATGCTTCCTGTCAGACCTGTGACCTCTGCCCGCTTGGTACACCCCGTCGCGACACACGTGAATACGGCGCTGACCGGCGTGATGCCGTTGTCGACCGTGCCTCCCACCAGGATCTCACCGGTGTCGGCATAATCGGGGCCGATGGCGATGCCGCCCCGCCCCCGAGAAGGCGGCAGCACTGAAAACGGCTCCACCTTGTCGTTCTCGTCGTCGTAGACCCCAGGGGGCGGCCCGGCAATGAAAAGCTTGTCGTCGGTGGTGAAGTCGGGCGAGAGCGCGACGGCGCCACGGGCACCAACGATCGGAGCGAAACTCAGCCCGCCGTCTTCGGATCGCAGGACGAGCCCTTCTGTCGTCGTGGTATAGACCCGAGGGTCCGCCGGGTACGTAGGCGCCACGGTCAGGTCACCGCCGAGGAACGTGTGGTGTCGCTGGAGATGGTCGATCGAGTCGTCGGTGAGGCGGGCCCACGACCGCCCACCGTCGAGAGACCGGAAGATCGTCGCCTCGCTCGATGACCCCGACAGGGCCGACATCAAGATGGCTTGCCCGTCTTCCGACGCCGCCAGGTGGACGACCCCGGAGTTGTCGGGGGACGTGGTGCCGTCGTTCGGAAACGTCGGGGCGTCTATCCCGGGAGGGAGCGGTGCCAACGGCGCGACCCCTGGTGGCCCCACCCTCGGAGGCGTCGTCGTTGCCGCACCCCCGCCGGAGGGCATCCCTCCTCCGAATGCTGCGGTGGAATCCGTCCACGGGGACGACTCCGCCGAAGCGAGGTCGGTCGTCAGTGTCGACGACCCGCCAAAGCTGGGGAGCCCGCCGCCGACGAGGAACATGGCGATGGCGGTGATGACGGCGGCCATGGCCTCGCCGAAGCGGGCGCCGGCGCCGGTCATGGCGGGCAGCGTCGGCTCCAACTGCGAGCCCCACCGGAACAAGCGCTCGCGCAGCGTCACCAGGTAACGGGGGAGCGGCAGCACGCCGAACACGCCGCCACGTTCGAGCGACACGCGCAGCTTCTGACGGGCACGGGCGAGCACCGAGCGGACCGAGGCGATGCTCGTTGCCTCCTCTGCTGCCAACTCGGCCAACGACATGCCGTAGCTGGCCTGGCGCAACAACAACTGGCGCTCGCGCACGCTCAATTCGGCAATGGCGCTGCGCAAGGCGTGTACCAACTCCTGGCTCACCACATGGTCAGCCGGGTCTTCGACCGTTACCCCCCACGGCTCCGGCGGATCGGCCATGAGGGAGACGCGCTCGCGCCCCCGCAATTCGTCGATCGAGCGCCGTCGGGCAACCGTCTTCAGCCACGGCGCGACCGGCATTCCTTCGTCCAACCGCCGGTTGCATTTGAGGGCGCTCACGAACGTGTCCTGCACGAGGTCCTCGGCTCGGGACACGTCGCCGATCATGCGCACGCACGCCTGGCGCAACGCCTCACGGTGCGCCCACACCTCGGCGAAGTCGGTAACCGGGGCAGCAACGCCTTCCGGCGCTGCCGGGATGTCGAGCGAAAGATTGTCTGATCTTGCTCGGATCGCCATGGTTCTCCGATTGCGCTGGCTCCACCCGGTCAGGAGTCCGCCGCAACACCCCCTTAGCTATGGAGTGTATTCGATGTTGGGCGTCCCGTCTCCTTTTCATGCCACCCAAACGGGTGACACCCGTCCTCCGTCACCGAACGAAGCAGCAAGAAACAGGAAATTCCCCACCAACCGCGCCGGCGCATTGGAGAAATGGCACGCAGAGTGTGGGCCGCCAGGGTCTCGAACCCTGCACCTTGGGATTAAAAGTCCCCTGCTCTACCCGATGAGCTAGCGGCCCGCGACCCGGCAGCCTACCGGCGCCGCCCGGTTACCTCCCGGGGATCGGGGGAAGGCTGGACGCGCCCCCGTGACCGAGCACCGAAGTTTCCTAAGATGACGTTCATGGACGCCGACGAGGCCCGCACCCGACTCGCTGAAGAGCGCGAACGCCTGGACGCGCTGCGCCAAGGCTTCGCTGACCTCAACGCCGAGTCGCAGGAAGAGAGCCTGGCCGAGCTGTCGTCCCTCGACCAGCACCCGGCCGACGTCGGCACCGAGACCTTCGAGCGCGAGAAGGACCTCGCCATCCTCGAGAACGTCGAAGCCGAGCTGGCCGACATCGAACACGCCATCCGCCGCCTCGACGAGGGCACCTACGGCACCTGCGAGGCCTGCAGCAAGCCCATCGACGACGCCCGCCTGGAGGCGATGCCCGCCGCCCGCTTCTGCGTGGAGGACCAGGCGGTCGCCGAACGCGAGGCCCGCGCCTCCAACAACGCAGGCGAGTAGATGCGCAAGCGGGTGCCGCTCGGCATCGCTGCCGGCGCCGTGGCGGCAGCAGGCGGGGCGACCGCAGCGGTGCTGCGCAACCCCGACCGTCGCAATCGCCTCGATCGCCAGGCTCGGGTCTGGCGCCTGACCGCCCGCCGGTCCGCCCACTTTGCCCTCCTGCGCCTCAAGGGCCGCAACGCCAGCCAGGCCGAGCGCGCCAAGTTGGAAGAGCAGTTCGCCATCAAGACGGCCGAAGACGTCGCCCAGGTCCTCGGCGGCATGAAGGGCGCCATCATGAAGGCCGGGCAGATGCTGTCGTTCATTGCCGACGGCCTCCCGCCCGAAGCCCAGGCTGCCCTCGCCACCCTTCAGGCCGATGTCCCCCCGATGGCCCCGAGCCTGGCCGAGCAGGTCATCTGCGACGAGTTGGGCGCCGACCCCAACCACCTGTTCCTCGACTGGGATCCCATCCCCGTGGCCGCCGCCTCCATCGGCCAGGTGCACCGCGCCGTCATGCCCGACGGCCGCATCGTGGCCGTGAAGGTGCAGTACCCCGGCGTCGACACCGCCATCAAGAGCGACCTCGACAACGCCGAGCTGCTCTACGGCCTGTTCGCCCAGTTCGCCCTCAAGAACCTCGACGTGCACGCCCTGGTCGACGAGCTGCGCGACCGCATGAGCGACGAGCTCGACTACCGCCTGGAAGCCCGCTGCCAGGCCGAGTTCGCCGCCCGCTACGAGGGCCATCCCTTCGTCCGCATCCCCAAGGTCATCCCCGAGCGCAGCGCCCGCCGCGTGCTCACCAGCGAGTGGGTCGACGGCTACCGCTGGGCCGACTTCCTGGCCACAGCCAGCCAGGCCAAGCGCGACCACGCGGGCGAGGTGCTCATGCGCTTCGCCCAGGGCTCCATCCGCCGCTTCGGCGTGTTCAACGGCGACCCCCACCCCGGCAACTACCGCTTCCACGACGACGGCTCGGTCACGTTCCTCGACTTCGGCCTGGTCAAACGGTGGGCGCCCGGCGAGTTCGACGTGCTGACGCCCGTGCTCGACGCCATCCTGGCCAACGACGCCTCCGCCGCGGTGGCCGCCGCCGTCGAGGCCAACTTCCTCCCCGCCGACCACGGCTCCGACCCCGACTTCGTCTTCGAGTTCATCCGAGGCCCGTACGAGCCGTTCATGGTCGACCGCTTCACCTACACCCGCGACTGGACGGCCAAGGCGCTGCAGACGGTCATCGACATCCAGGGCCGCTACGGCAAGGTCATCCAACAGCTGAACATGCCGACCTCCTACGTCATCCTCGACCGCGTGGTGTGGGGGGTGAGCGCCCTCCTCGGCCGCTTGCACGCCACCAACAACTGGCGGGGCATCCTGCGCGAGTACGCCCACGGCACGCCGCCGTGCACCGAGCTCGGCCGGGTGGAGGCCACATGGTGGGAAACCCACGCAACCACGCCGTAACGAACTACCTCCGCAACTACGTCGTCTCGCCCCGCTACACCAGCAGGCGGCTCACGCTGCGCACGGCTGACGGCGTTGCCCTTGCCGCCTACCTGCTGCCCGGCCCACCGGAGGCCACCACCACGTTCGTGGTCGTGCACGGCTTCGCCAACTGGTCGCGCAACCCCCGCATCCACGCCTTCGCCACCCGCCTCAGCCGCGCGTCCCATGTCGTCGTCCCTGACCTGCGCGGCCACGGCCGCTCGCAGGGGCGCTGCACCCTCGGCCGCGACGAGCCGCTCGACGTGGCCGCCGCCGTTGCTGCAGCCCCCACGCCGACCGTCGTCACCGTTGGCGTGTCGCTCGGTGCCGCCGCCGTGCTCGTGCACGCCGCTCGCAACCCCGTGGCAGGCGTCGTCGCCGTGAGCGCTCCCGCCTGGTGGGAGGCCGCAGGCGGTACGGGCGCCCAACGGGTAGGGCAGTGGGTTAACTCCGCCACTCGTCGCCGCCTCCTGGCCCGGGCCGTGCGCACCCGGGTGGCCGACGACTGCACCGGCCGCGTCGACCCCGTCGATGCCGTGGCCGACATCGGCTCACCCACCCTGTTCGTACACGACCCCGACGACCACTACTTCGACGGCAGCCACGCCACTGCGCTCTACGAGCGGGCGCGACCGCCCAAAGACCTGTGGTGGCGGCCCGGCCAAGGCCACGGCACCGACCTGCTCACCGACGAGCTGGCCGACCTCATCCTTCGAGGCCCTTGGCCATCAAGTAGCCCAGCGCCCGCTCCGCCTTCGGGTACCGGTTCACCAACGCCTTGAACTCGGCGTTGTGGCTGGGCACGACCAGGTGCGCCAACTCGTGCACCAACACGTAGTCGAGGACCCACAACGGGAACTCGGACAGCCGGTCGGAGATGCGCACCGACCGGTCGACCGGCGTGCACGACCCCCAACGTGACGCCTGGTTCGACACCCAGCGGATGGACTCGGGCTGCGGCAGGCGGTAGCGGGTGGCCAAGGCGGCGGCCCGTTCGGCCAGGTCGACCTCCGACGACGACGCTTTGCGCTGGAACCGACGCACCATCTCGTCGACCCACTTGGCTTCGTCGGCCTTCGACATGGTGGCCGGGATCGACACCCGGATCACCCCGTCGACCTCGCGCGCCGAGATGGTCTTGCGCCGCTTGCGGCTGCGCACGACCTCGACCAGCGGCCCCTCGAAGCTCAATGCCTGTTGCATCTCCGACGAACGTGCCACAGCCGCATCAGCTACAGGGCGATGCCCGCGGGGGCGTCGTCGACCAGCACCAGCTCGCCCGGCGCCAGCCCGGTCTCCAGCCACCGCCCGCACAGGTTCCCCATGCGCGGCGTGGTGCAGCCGAGGTGGCCCTGCACCAGGTGGATCACGCCGCCATGGGTCACGACCAGCAGCGTCCCGTCCAACACGGACAAGCGCTCCAGCACGGCCATGACCCGAGCGAGGATGTCGGAATGGGCCTCGCCGTTGGGCGGGCTCTCGAAGGCCCCGGCCCGCCACGCGGCCAGCGCCCCCGGCCACCCCTGTTCGATCTCGGCCGTCGTCAGCCCCGACCAGTCGCCGATGTTGCGCTCGCGCAGGTCGGGCTCCACGTCGAGCACGTCGAGGCCCAACCGCTCGGCGATGATCGCCGCCGTCTGGCGGGCCCGAAGGAGGTCCGACGAGACCACGGCGGTGAGCCCGGACCCGGCCAAGCGGTCGGCGGCGGCCCGAGCCTGCTCCTCGCCCAACGACGACAGGGGCGGGTCGGCCCAGCCCTGCCAACGCCCCTCGGCGTTCCACGTGGACTGGCCGTGACGGAACAGGAGCAGTCGAGCCATTGCCGGGCACAGTAGAGCGCGCGCCTTGGCCGTCCGGCCAAGTGGACGGGTAGCCTCCGCCCGTCACGACTGGGGAGGAGCCGAACGATGCTCGACAAGTTGGGCACCAGCTACGACAGCCGCACCGCCGTCATCGACCCCGAGCGGGCCAAGGCGTACGCGGCGGCCACCAACGACGACAACCCCGCCTACGAATCGGGCAAGTACGCCCCGCCGGTCTTCGGTGTCGTGCCCACGTGGGAAGCGCTGGCCGTGGGCATGGCCGAGCTGCTCACGCCCGACATGTTCCTGATGCTCGTGCACGGCGAGCAGGACATGCACTTCCACCAGCCGCTCGTCCCCGGCCGCTCGCTCACGAGCACCCCGACGGCCCACAGTGTGCGGGTCGGCAGCTCCGGCACCCGCATCACAGCGCATCTGAACTCGGCCGACGCCGACTCCGGCGATCAGGTCATGGAGATCTACAACACGGTCTTCATCCGCGGCTTCACCGACAGCGACAGCGGCGGCCCCGACAAGCCCGACCACACGTACCCCGGCGACGCCCGCGGCCGCCTGGTCGGCGAGTTCACCACCTCCGTCGACGACGACCAGACCTTCCGCTACCGCGACGCCTCGGGCGACACCAACCCCATCCACGTCGACGACGACTTCGCCAAGAGCGTGGGCCTGCCCGGCATCATCAACCACGGCCTCTGCACCATGGCCATGACCAGCCAAGCGGTCATCAAGACGGTGGCCGACGGCGACCCCGCCCGCCTGCGCCGCCTGGCCGTGCGCTTCTCCAAGAACGTCTTCCCGGGCAACGACGTGACAACCACGATCTACGACGCAGGCCAGGAGAACGGCCGCCGCATCTACGCCTTCGAGGCGCACAGTGCGGGCGCTTTGGTCATCTCCAACGGCCGAGCCGAGATCGATCTGTAGCCCTTGGCGGTCCTTCGGCTGTTCGCCGCCGCCCGGGAAGCGGCGGGCACCGCACGCGACGAGGTGCCCGGGGCGACGGTCGGGGACGTCTTGGCCGAGGCGCGCGCCCGCTACGGCGAGCACTTCACGGCCGTGTTGGCTGGCAGTCGCGTCTGGCTCAACGGCGAGCCCGCAGCCGACGCCGACGCCGTGGGCGACGGCGACGAAGTGGCGGTGCTTCCCCCGGTCTCGGGCGGCGCCGGCCCCGCCCGGAAGTTGCCGGCGAAACGTGCCGGAAAACGGCGCGATTCCTCCGCAACTTCGGCGGCGGCGGCGAACGACGTCCCTGACGGCCCCCACGTGCGCCTCGGCTTGGCGTGGGCGGCCGTCACGACCGTCGCCCTCACCGCAGGCCCTGTCCCGCTGGCGTTGTGGCTGGCGCCCACCGCGGGCGTGGCCGCCGCGCAAGTGGCTCGGACCAGTCGCAAGAAGCCCCAACGCCCCGACATCGCGGCGGCCACGGCCGGTGCTGCGCTGGTGGTCGTCGGCAGTGTCGGCGGCCCCCTCGGCACGGCTGCAGGCCTGGTGGCCGCCGCCGCGGTTGCCTTCGCCCGCACGGGCAAGCACGTGGTGCCGCTGCGCACCCTGACGGTCTCCGCCCCCGTCGGGGTGGCCGCCGCCGCTCCGGTGGTGCTGCGCACCGACGGGTTCGCCCACGCCTTCGTGCTGCTCGCCCTGCTGTGGGCCTACGACTCGGGCAACTACGTGGTGGGTACCGGCGCAGGCAACCGCTGGGAGGGACCGGTGGCCGGCATCGCGTCGATCTTCGCCGTCAGCCTGGCCGTGGCCGTGGTGTTCGCCCCTCCGTTCGAAGGGGCGTGGCCGTGGGTGTTCGCCGCGCTGGTCGCCGTCACCGCTCCGGTGGGCGAGCGCATTGCTACCCGGCTGCTCGGGGACCGGGACGCCCACGTCCCGGTCCTCCGACGCATCGATTCACTGCTGGTGGCGGGGCCGCTGTTCGCCGCCGCGAGCCTTGTCGTCCTCTAGAAGAGGACTTCCCACAGCACCATCAGGATCGCCCAGAAGACGAAGCCCACGATGATGGTGTTGCGGTGGTCGTCGATGTGCTTGGCGATGCCTGCACCGGCCGCCGGCGCCTTCAGGGCGATGCCCTCGAAGACGATCACGAGCAGCAGCGTCACCAGCCAGTAAATGGCCCGGTCGCCGCCTTCCGTGGCGTCGAACCGCGGCGCGAAGTGCGACGTGGCGCCCATGAAGAAGAGCATCGGGATCGAGAACAAGGTGTTGGTCCGCGATGCGCATGCCGCCTTACGAGCCGCTGTGGCCGCGTTGGGCAGCGCTTCGCCGCCGCCGGCCGTGGCTTCGGCGTTGGCGATGAAGATCTTCTGGTTGGGCCAGATGACCAGCCACACGTTGAGGAACATGACCAGCGCCAGCAGGATGCCGGTGGAGATGCTGATGCCTTGCGCCGACTTGTAGAAGTCGCCGTCGTTGAGCCGGTCTTGGAAGGCCAGGATCGACAGGCCGGTGAGCAGGGTGAGCAGCGCGCCCCAGCGGAACCACCACAGCGCCCGGGGGACCAGCTTGCGCACCGACTCGGTGCGCGGCCCCGCCTCGAAGGTTGCGAACGACGGGGTCTGGACGAAGTTGAAGTAGTAGAGGAGCCCGATCCAGGTCACGCCTGCCAGGTAATGACCCCACCGGGAGAGCATCTCCCCGCCGGTCTGGGTGAAGATCTCCATGCAATCCTCCTGTGGTTCATGCGAATCTGCGCCGAACCTATCAGGCGGCCTGCGTCTCCTTGAAGATGCGGTCGACTTCCCCGATGGCCTCCAACAGGGCCTCGGCGACGGCAACGTCGGTCGTCTGCTTCGCCTCGCCGGCGAGCTTGGTGGCCCGCCAGAACAGGTCGTGCAGGCCGGCGTGCGCCTCGAGGTGCTCGGGCGTGAAGTAGTCGGTCCACAGCACCCAGAGGTGGTGCTTCACCAGGTCGGCCCGCTCCTCCTTGATGAGGACGGCCCGTTGCCTGAACACGGCGTCGTCGGACTCGTTGTGCTTCTCCATGCAGTTGCGCACGGACTCCGCTTCGATGCGGGCCTGGGCCGGGTCGTACACCCCGCAAGGCAGGTCGCAGTGGGCGAACGCCTCGGCGGGCGGGCGGACGCGATCGGCAAGGCGGAGCAATGCGGGGAGAATCGGCATGTGCCCCGTCATACCCGCTGGCTCGTCCGAGGGCACAGCATGGCGCCGACGCTCCTGCCCGGCGACCGCTTGCTGCTCGTCCCGCCGTGGTGGCTGCAGGCCGGCCACATCGTGGTGGTGCACGACGGCACCCGGCCCTTGGTGAAGCGGGTGGCGTCGCTCACCCGCTCGACCGTGACGGTCGTCGGCGACAACAGCGGCCCCGTGGGACCGCTGCCCCGCAGCGCCGTGCTGGGGCGGGCGGTGTACCGCTACGGGCCGGCCGGCCGAGCCGAACGAATTCGCTAGCCCTACAGTCCGACCATGGCATCGCACCCGTTGTTCACCGACGACCACGAGGAGCTGCGCCGGTCGTTGCGGGGGTTCGTGGAGAAGGAGCTGGCCCCTCACGCGGAGGAGTGGGAGGACGCGGGCAACTTCCCCGACTGGGTGTTCACACGCATGGGCGAGCTGGGCTTCCTCGGCCTGCACTTCGACCCGGCCGACGGCGGCCAAGGCGGCGACTACCTCACCATGCTCGTCCTGTCGGAGGAGATGGCGCGCTGCGGCTCGGGCGGCGTGAGCATGGCGGTCAGCGTGCAGTGCGAATACGTCACGCCGCCGATCGCCAAGTTCGGCACCGAGGCGCAGAAGGAGCGCTACCTCCGCCCCGCCGTGCGGGGCGAGCGCATCGGCGCGTTGGGGATCACCGAGCCCGATGCGGGCAGCGACGTGGCGGGCATCATCACCCGAGCCGTGCGCGACGGCGACGAGTACGTGGTCAACGGGCGTAAGACCTACATCACCAACGGCATCCGGGCCGACTTCCTGCTGCTGGTGGCCAAGACCGACCCCACCCAGCGCCACACGGGCATCTCGTTGTTCCTCGTCGACACCGACACGCCCGGGTTCCACGTGGAGAAGCGGCTGGCCAAGGTCGGCATGCACTCCTCCGACACCGCCGAACTGCGCTTCGAGGACATGCGGGTGCCCGCCGAGAACCTGCTGGGCGACGAGGGCAAGGGCTTCCACCACATCATGTGGGAGCTGCAAGGCGAACGGCTGTCGGCCGCGGCGGGCGCGTGCGCGGGAGCGCAGCTGTGCATCGACCGCACCATCGAGTACGTGCGCGAACGCCAGGCCTTCGGGCAGCGCATCGTCGACTTCCAGGCGGTGCGCCACCACTTGGCGCATGCCCAGATGATGGTCGACGCGGCCCGAGCGCTGACCTACGAGACGGCGTGGAAGGTGCACCTGGGCGGGTACCCGGTGCGGGAGATCACCGAGGCCAAGCTGCTGGCCACCCGCACCCATTTCGAGGTGGCCGACATGTGCCTGCAATTGCACGGCGGGCTCGGCTACATGATGGAGCACTGGGTGCAGCGCGCCTGGCGCGACTCGCGGCTGGCCCGCATCGGCGCCGGGGCCGACGAGGTCATGCTCGACTACATCGCCAAGGGCATGTCGTTGTAAGACCAACCTCCGGCTTGTCGACAAGGGTACGGGCCGGTAAGACGGGTACGATTCCGCGGAATGGCGATCTCCCGTATCGACGACATCCTGAGTCCCGACTACGTCGAGGGGCTGGAGAGCCTGCCCCTGGCGGATGTGCGAGCCCGGCGCGACGAATGCCAAGAGGCGGCCGACGAGCTGTCGTACCTGCGGCGCATGGTGCAGGGACGGCTCGACATCGTGCACGCCGACCTCAACCGACGGGCGGGCGGCGAGCCCGGCGACTTGCACGACCTGGTCGAGCAGCTCAAGCGGGGCGAGATCATCGGCGAGGGCACGCGGGCCTCGGGCTTCGGCCGCCTGCCGTCCAACCTCACGCCTGCCGAGACCGACGGCTGGATGGCCGCCGAGCTCGACACGGTGATGGGCGCCGCCCAGGTGAGCACGCTGCCCGAGCTCGACGAGGCCGAGGTGCGGGCCATCGCCGACAAGCTCACCGAGTTGGAGCGGCGGGTGTCGGAGCAGCGCGGCGAGCTGCACAACCGGGCCAACACACTGCAGGAGGAGATCGTCCGCCGCTACAAGTCGGGCGAAGCCACCGTCGACTCCCTCCTCAAATGAAGCGCTCACGGGTCCTGTCAGGCCGGGCACCCACCCCACCCGGGCGTTCGCCCGGCCGGGGCCCCTCCCGACCTGCCACCCGCTCGCTGGCGCTTAGCGGAATCGGCCTTCGGCCGATGCTGGAGCGATCGTGAGTGGGCGGTTGGTGCTGGTGGTCGACGACGACGAGATGATCCGTCGCCTGGTTCGCACCGTGCTCGAAGCCGACGACTGGACGGTCATCGAGGCCCGCGACGGTGCCGAGGCCTTTCGGCAACTCAGCACTTCCTCCCCGTCCGTCGTCGTGCTCGACGTGATGATGCCGGGCATGGACGGCGTCGAGGTGTGCCGCAAGATCGACCACAGCACCGTCAAGGTCGTCATGCTCACCGCCCGCGACGACCCGGTCCTGGAAGAAGCGTGCCGAGAGGCGGGCGCGGATGCCTTCCTCACCAAGCCGTTCTCCTCCATCACCCTCCTCGACTTGATCGAGGAGTTGGCGGCGTAATGAGCGATGCGTATCCGGTCCTCAACGAAGCGGACATGGAACGCCAGCTCCACGTCTTCGCCAAGGACGCGGTCAGCGCCTACCGCCGGGAGAAGTCCCGCGCCCGGGAGCTCAGCGAGGCGCTGGAGACACTCAAGCGGGCCTACCTCGAGACCATCCGATCCATGGCCTTCGTGGTCGAGGCCAAGGACGCCTACACGGGCCAGCACCTGGAGCGCTGCCGGGTCTACGGCGTCGCCCTCCTCCAAGAGCTGGGCATCGCCGAGCAGTACCCCGACGCCCAGTACGGCTTCCTCCTCCACGACGCGGGCAAGGTCGGCGTGCCCGAGCGCATCCTCTCCAAGCCCGGCCCCCTCACCGCGGCCGAGTGGCGGGTCATGCGCACCCACCCGATCATCGGCTACCAGATGATCGCCTCCATCCCCTTCCTCAAGAACGCCGCCGAGCTGGTGCGCTCGCACCACGAGATGTACGACGGCTCCGGCTACCCGGAGGGACTCAAAGGCGAAGAGATCCCCCTGCCCGCCCGGGCTTTCGCCGTGGTCGACGCCTTCGACGCCATGACCACCGACCGCCCCTACCGGGCGGCCCTGTCGATCGAGCACGCCCAGGCGGAATTGACCCGCATGGCGGGCACCCAGTTCGATCCCGATGTCGTGGCCGCATTCGTCCCGTTGTGCGCGCGCTTGGTGGCGTAGCGGCGATGCCCAACATCGACCCCATGCAGCAGCTGCCCGACCGCTGGCACGACCTCGGCGAGTTCATCCGCGAGCAGCGCAACGGTGCCCGCCTGTCGCTGCGCAAGCTGTCGGAGGCGGCGGGCATCTCCAACCCCTACCTCAGCCAGATCGAGCGCGGCCTGCGCAAGCCGTCGGCCGAGATCCTCCAGCAGATCGCCAAGGCCCTGCGCATCTCCGCCGAGACCCTCTACGTGCGGGCGGGCATCCTCGAAGAGCGCGACGCCGATGACGACCTGGAAGGCGACATCCTGCGCGACCGCTTCCTCACCGAGGACCAGAAGCAGATGCTGATCCAGGTCTACCGGGCCTTCGTGCACGAGAACAACGACCGGCCTGTGACCCCCAAAGTGGACGAAGGGGAAGAGACACCCGCTGAGTAGGGTTGTTCCCCGTCGGTATGCGAACGCTCGCGGTCCTCTCCATGCACACGTCGCCGTTGGCGCAGCCGGGCTCCGGCGACGGCGGCGGGATGAACGTCTACGTGCGGGAGCTGGCCGCCGCGCTGGCCCGAGCGGGCGTCGAGTGCGACGTCTACACCCGGGCTGAGGACAGCCGCCGTGCGGCCGTGGTCGACGTCGAACCCGGCCTTCGGGTGCACCACATCCCGGCAGGCCCACTGGCGCCGGTCGAGAAGGAAGCGCTGCCCGACCTCGTCCCCGAGTTCACCGAGGGCGTGCTCACCCGCATGCGCGGCGGCTATCCGGCCGAGGCCATCCACGCCAACTACTGGCTGTCGGGCGAAGCGGGCCACGCCATCAAGCACGAGCTCGACCTGCCGCTGGTGTCCACCTTCCACACGCTGGCCCGGGTCAAGGCCGAGGGCGACTCCGAACCCGAGCGGCGCGCCGCCGCCGAAGCCCGCATCATCGGCTGTTCCGACGCCGTGCTCGCCTCGTGCAGCGTGGAGGCCGACCAGATCACCGCCTACTACGGCGCCGACCCAGCCCGCATCGAGATCGTGGCGCCCGGCGTCGACCACGCCTTCTTCTCGCCCGGCTACCGCCCCCAGGCCCGCCGGGCGCTGGGCATCGGCCCCGACGGCCCCATGCTCCTGTTCGTCGGCCGCATCCAGCCGCTCAAGGGCCTCGACGTGGCCGTGCGCACGGTGGCCCTCTCCCGCCCCGACGCCTTTCTCGTGGTGGTCGGCGGCCCGTCTGGCCCCAACGGGCAGGCCGAGATCGAGCGCATCCGTGCGCTGGCGCACGACCTCGGCGTGGCCGAGCGGGTGCGGTGGCTCCCGCCCCAGCCCCACGAGCTGCTCTCGACCTTCTACCGGGCCGCCGACGTCTGCCTGGTGCCCAGCCGCTCCGAGTCGTTCGGCCTGGTCGCCCTGGAGGCCGCCGCCTGCGGCACCCCTGTGGTGGCCGCCGCCGTGGGCGGCCTCACCACCTTGGTGGAGGACGGCCGCACCGGCTTCCTCGTAGAAGGCCGCGACCCCGCCGCCTTCGCTGCCTGCGTCGGCCAGTTGCTCGACCAGCCCCTGTCGGCCGCCGAAATGGGCGCAGCGGCGGCCGAGCGGGCCCGGCAGTACACGTGGTCGGTGGCCGCCTCGGGCCTGCGCCGGCTCTACGGCGAGCTCACCGCCCGCGCCCTCGTCGAGTGCCCGTAGGTCCCGCCACCGACGACGAATTGCGCGCCTTCGAGGCCCTGCTCGACGCCTGGGCGCAACGCGAGCTCGGCACCAACCCGGTGGTGGCCGCCGTCGACCGAGACGTGGAACTGCGCCGCTGGTACGTGCGCCTGCGGGGCGAGGAGAAGACAACGTCGACGGTGTGGCTGACGCTGGGCCAGCGCACGCTGCACTACGAGTCGTACTTCATGCCCGCCCCCGAGGAGAACGTCGAGCAGGTCTACGAGTACCTGCTGCGGGTCAACACCCGCCTGTTCGCCATGCGCTTCGCGGTGGGCGAGGAGGACGCCGTCTACCTGGTCGGCCAGATGCCTCTGTCCGCCGTCGACGAGGACGAGCTCGACCGCATCCTGGGCGCCGCCTACGCCTACAGCGAGCAGTACTTCCGGCCCGCAATGCGGATCGGCTTCGCTAGCCGATTCAAGGGTTGATCACGCTCTTGGCCGCTTGTACCGTGAGCAACGCCGTGGGGCCCGAGGGGCGGACCGGCGACATTCGTTCGGGGAAGTGCGAATGACGTCGCGAGGTTCCTCGGGCTCCGGCGCGTCCGGGGTCACCCTCGCGCTCGTCCTGTGCATCACGCTCACCGGGATCATGGGCAACGTCCTGCTCACCGCGGTGGTGCCCGACATCGTGCGCGACTTCCGCGAGCCGTTGTCGCGGGCGGGACTCCTGATGGCCGTCACCACCGCCCCCGGCATCCTGCTGGCGCCGGTCATCGGCTTGCTGGCCGACCGCCACGGCCGGCGCAACGTCGTAGTTCCCTGCCTGGCCCTGTTCGGCGTGGCGGGCGGGCTGGCCTCGTGGGCGCCGTCGTACGACGCCCTGCTGGTGCTGCGCTTCTTCCAAGGCGTCGGCTCTGCGGGCCTCATCAACCTGGCTATCGCCCTCATCGGCGACACCTGGTCGGGCACCGAACGCGCCCGCATGATCGGGCGCAACGCCGCGGGCCTCACCATCGCCATCGTCGTGCTCCCGCCCTTCGGGGGCTGGCTGGGCCAGGTGTGGGGGTGGCGGGCGACGTTCGCGCCGTACTGGCTGGGGGTGGTCGCCGCTGCTGTGGTGTGGGTGCGGCTGCCCGGCAGCGTGCGCCGCGAGGGGTCGCTCCGCGACCACCTGGCGGCCGCCGCCCCGGCGCTGCGCAGCCGGGCCGTGTCGGGGCCTGTGGTGCTGGGGGCTGTCGCCTTCGCTCTCATCTTCGGGGTGTTCCTCACGGTGGTGCCGCTGTACCTCGACCGGTCCTTCGATCTTGGCCCCGGCGCCCGCGGCATGTTGCTGGCCGTGCCCGGCGTGTCGTCCACCGTCACCGCCTTGAACCTGGCCCGCCTGCGGTCGAAGTTCCGCACCTCGACGTTGCTCTCGGGCGCCTTCGCGGGCTTCGCCCTCGGCTTCGTGGTCATGGGCGCGGTGTCGTCGCTCGTGGCCTTGGCCGTCGGTGCCCTGCTGTACGGCGCGGCCGAGGGGGTGGCCATCGGCACCCTGCAGGACGCCGTGTCGGAAGCCGCCCCGGCGGCCAGCCGCGGCGCCATTGTGGCCGTGTGGGTGGGGGTGGCCCGCCTGGGCCAGACGGCCGGCCCGATGGCCGCCGCAGCGGGGGTTGACGGCCCCGGCGTGACCCCCACGCTCCTCGCCGCAGGCGCCCTCGCCGCCGCCCTCTCGGTGGCCGCCACGTGGTGGCTGGCGGAGGGAAAGCTTGCCCCTCGGGCGAATACCTAGCTAGCTTCTTCCTTGGCCCTCGTGGCCCACAGGCGGCGCGAAGTCTGCTGTCAACGACGTATGCCGAAGACCTCCAGACCCACCATCGTGGCGCTTGTCCTTGCGCTTGTGCTTGGCATCCTTGCCTCGCCTGCCTCTGGGGACACGACGTCTGACCTGCGCCGAAAGCGCGAGGCTGCGCGCGCCAAGAAGGCCGAGATCGCCAAGAAGATCAACGCCCTCGAGGCCTCCGACGATGAGCTCGACAAGGCCGTCTCGGCCCTCAACGAGCAGGTGCGGGGCCAGCAGGCGGCCGCCGATGCCGCCCGCCAGGCCGTGCAGGCCGCCGTCGACTCCGTGAGCAAGGCCGACGCCGAGCTGGCCGCCACCGAGAAGCAGATCAACGACCTCAAGCAGGCGGTGATCAACCGGGCCGTGGCCGCTTATGTGCGCCCCCAGGACGACACCTTCACCGGCGTCATCGGCGCCAAGGACCTCAACGAGGCCAGCCGCCGCAGCTCGCTGCTGGCCGAGGTGGCCAACCGCAACAGCGACGCCATCGACAAGCTGCGGGCGGCACGAGAAGACTTCGCCCTCAAGCAGCAGGCCGCCCAGAAGGCCCGTGACCTGGCCGCCGAACGGCGCAAGGCCGTGCTCGGCCGGCTGTCCGAACTGCAGCAGGCGCAGTCCGAGAAGCAGCGCCTGAGCGACGCCCTGGAATCCCGCCTGGCCGAGTACCAGCGGGAGGCCGACGAGGTGGCCCGCACCGAGTCCGGCCTGGCCTCGCTGATCCAGCAGCGCCAGCGGGCCTCTCGCAGCGACGCCGGGGCGAGCGACGGCCGCGTGTCGGGCGCCGGGCTCATCTGGCCGGTCAACGGCCCGGTGACCTCGGGCTACGGCTACCGCTGGGGCCGCATGCACCAGGGCATCGACATCGGGGCAGGCACCGGGGTGCCCATCCGGGCGGCCAAGGCGGGCGAGGTCATCTTCGCCGGCTCCATGAGCGGCTACGGCAACACCGTCATCGTCGATCACGGCGGCGGCTTCACCACCCTCTACGCCCACCAGAGCCGCATCGGCTCCAGCGAGGGCCAGTCGGTGAGCCAGGGCCAGGTCATCGGCTACGTGGGCTCCACCGGGCGTTCCACCGGCCCCCACCTCCACTTCGAGACCCGGGTCAACGGCAGCGCGCGCAACCCGCGCAACTACCTGCCGTAGCCTCCCCGGGCATGTCCGGGGACCACACCCACGGCCACGGGCCGCGGGAGCCGCTGAACCGGCTGCTGCTGTTCGCCGTGGTGCCCTTCGCTATCGCCACCCTTGTCGGCCTTGTGCTGCTGTGGCCCGGCAAGGTGGCTCGCAACGAGGTCTTCGGCCAGCGCGTCGAGCTGCACAACGGCACCGTCACCGACCTGTCGGTGCGGCCGTGCCTGGGCGCCGAGGACGGTCCCGCCCGCTGCGTGACGATCACCGTGAAGTTGGCCGAGGGCCCGGAGAAGGGCCAACGGGTCGACGTGGAGATCGGCGAGGGGCCGGGGGCGCCCACCGTCGACGACGGCGATCCCGTGGTGCTCGGCCGCAACGCGGATCCCACCGGCACGGTCACCTACTACTTCGCCGACTTCCAGCGGAAGGCGCCGCTGCTGGTGCTGGCGCTGATCTTCGCCGTCGTCGTCGTGCTGCTGGGGCGATGGCGGGGGCTCGCCGCCTTGGGCGCCTTGGCCGTCAGCCTGCTGGTGATCGTGAAGTTCGTGCTGCCGGCCCTGTTGGAAGGGTCGAGCCCGTTGGCCGTGGCCGTGGTGGGCTCGGCCGCCATCATGTTCCTGGCCCTGTACCTGACCCACGGGGTCAACGCCCAGACCACCACGGCCGTGCTGGGCACCCTCACCAGCCTGGCCGTGACCGGCGTGCTGGGGTCGGTCTTCGTGGCTGCATCACGGTTCACCGGCTTGGCGTCGGAGGAGGCGGGCTTCCTCCAGTCGGCCGCGGGCCAGGTCGACCTGCAGGGGCTGTTGCTGGCGGGCATCGTCATCGGCTCGCTCGGCGTGCTCGACGACGTGACGGTGACCCAGGCGTCGGCCGTGTGGCAACTGCACCGGGCCAACCCGGCCCTGCCCGCGCGCGACCTGTACCGCTCGGGGCTGCACATCGGCCGTGACCACATCGCCTCGACCGTCAACACCTTGGTGCTCGCCTACGCCGGGGCATCGCTGCCGTTGTTGCTCCTGTTCACGCTGGCCCAGCAGCCCGCGGGCGCAGTGCTGACCGGGGAGGTGGTGGCCGCCGAAGTGGTGCGGACCTTGGTCGGGTCCATCGGACTGGTGGCGTCGGTGCCCATCACCACCGCCCTGGCGGCCGTGGTGGTGGCCCGCACACGGCCCGAGGCGGTGGAGCCCGCGGCGCCCTCGTGGGCCCCGCCCGCAGCGGAGCGGGAGTTCTGGGCCGACGAGCCCGAATAGCGTGCCCGCCATGACGGCACGGCTGATGGTGATGGGCGGCGGGCGCATGGGCGAGGCGCTGGTGTCGGGCTTGGCCGCCGCGGGCTGGGACGACATCGTCGTCGTAGAGAAGCTGGCGGCCCGCCGCGACGAGTTGGGCAAGGCGGGCATCAATGCGGTGCCCGAGCCGATCGACTGCGACGGCGTGGTCATCGCGGTGAAGCCCGGCGACGTGGAGGCGGCATGCCGGTCGGTCGGGTCGGTGAACCGGGCGTTGTCGATCGCCGCGGGCGTGCCGCTGGCCAAGCTGGAGGCGTGGTTGCCGTGCCCGGTGGTGCGGGCCATGCCCAACACGCCCGCGTTGGTGGGCGCGGGCGCCTCGGCCATCGCAGGCGGTCCTGGCGCCGACCTCGACTGGGCCGAGGAGATCCTCGCAGCGGTGGGCACGGTGGTGCGGGTACCCGAGCCCATGCTCGACGCCGTCACCGGCCTGTCGGGGTCGGGCCCGGCCTACGTGTTCCTGGTGGCCGAGGCGCTCATCGAAGGCGGCGTAGTGGCAGGCCTGCCCCGCGACACCGCGGTGGCACTGGCGTCGCAGACGTTGTTGGGCGCGGCCCGGCTGCTGGTCGAGTCCGACGACGGCCCCGAGGCGCTGCGGGCTGCGGTCACCTCGCCAGGCGGCACCACCGCGGCCGGGCTGCGGGCGCTGGAGTCGCGGGCCGTGCGTTCGGCGTTCATCGAGGCGGTGCAGGCGGCCACGGCTCGCTCGCGCGAGCTGGGATAGTCCCGCCAGCCCCACTTCCCTCTTTGGCCACAGTGGCGTACAGTCCTCTCAGGCGGAGAGGGGTGATTCCACTGTCGCAAAGTCAGTACGCCAAGGGTCGGTTCCTGACCGTGGCCGAGGTGGCTTCCATGCTGCGCGTGTCGAACATGACGGTCTACCGGTTGATCTCAGCCGGCGACCTCCCGGCCGTGCGCGTGGGCAAGTCGTATCGCCTACGGGAAGAGGACATCGACAAGTACCTCGGTGACCGCTACACGGAGGCGGGCTGAGCCGCCACCACGACACCGTCTCGTTCCTGTCCGACTACGGGCTGGTAGACGAGTTCGTCGGGGTCGTGAAGTCGGTCATTCGCACGATCGCGCCCCACGCCACGGTGCTCGACGTCACCCACGACCTGCCGCCGCACGACGTGCGGGCCGGGTCGTTGGCCCTCGTGCGCAGCGTGCAGTACCTGGCGCCCGGCGTGGTGCTGGCCGTGGTCGACCCCGGCGTGGGCACCGAGCGGCGCGCCGTGGCGGTCGAGGTGGCCGACGGCGAGGCCGTCTTCGTCGGTCCCGACAACGGGCTGCTGGCCTCGGCCGTGTCGATGGTGGGCGGCGCTACCCGAGCGGTCGAGCTCACCAACCCCGAGTACCACCTGCCTGCGCCCGGGCCGACGTTCGCGGGCCGCGACATCTTCGGACCGGTGGCCGCCCACCTGTGCAACGGGGTGGACCTGACCGAGCTGGGGCCGCTGGTCGACCCCATCACCCTGCGCCCCGGCGTCCTGCCCATCCCCCGGGAGGAGAACGGCGTGGTGCACGCCGAGGTGCTGTGGGTCGACCGCTTCGGCAACCTCCAGCTCAACGTGGCGCCCGAGGAGATCGACCGGTTGGGCGAGCGGGTGGCGCTGCGGTGGGGGGCCGACCAGGTGCGCACGGCCCGGCGGGCGGTGGCCTACGGCGACCTCAAGCCCGGCGAGGTGGGGCTGGTGGTCGATTCCTACGGGCTGGTGTCGATCGCCCTCGACCGGCTCTCGGCGTCGGACCAGCTGCGCATCCGGCCTGGCGACGGCGTGTCGCTGGCCGAGCCTGCCTAGGTCCGGTCAGGAGCCGAGCCGACAGGCGAGGCGACCAATGAGCACAGGCATGTCTCGGCGGCCGCAGGCCGCCGAGAACGAAGCTACGGCGGTGGCGGGTGACCTGTCGGCACAACTCTCAGCGAGCCATGAAGACGAACTGCACGAAGGCCGCTCCCACGATGAGGAGCAGCAGGATCCCCAAGGCGATCGTGGTCCCAAGGCGCACCCCCCGACCGTAGCGAAGTGGGGGGGGGTGGGGGGGGG